>JBBIKA010000082.1:0-13289 GCA_037445695.1 Chloroflexota bacterium | reverse complement strand
CATGGCCGGCCAGGACCTGGTGTGGGAGCTCTGGCCGATAGACGCCGGCCATTGGAACGAAATCCGGCTGGTGGTCCGCATCGCGGACACGGTCACCGGCCTGGACACGCTCACCAATCAGGTGCGCATTGCCAGCGACCAGCCGGCGGTAGACCTGGAGGTGGACACCGCGAACAATCGGGGCAGCTACAGCGGGCTCATCCGGTTGCCCCATTTCGCCATCAGCAAAGTGTACGAGAGCAGCCGCATCGCCGGCCTGCCCGTGACCTACACCCTGACCATCACCAACATGGGTCATGCGCCGGCCACCGGCGTGGTGATCACCGACGCCGTCCCGATCAGCGTCACCTACGTGAGCGGGGGCAGCTACGACGCGGGAACCCGGACGGTAACGTGGAATGTGGCGAGCCTGCCCGTGGGCGGATCCGTGCAGGTGCAGTTCGTGGGGACCCTGGGCTATAGCGGCCAGGTGATGAACGATCGCTACCGGGTGGCCGGGTGCGCTCAGGGGGTGGCCGGGCCGTGGGGCGCGGCGGTGGCGTTCGCCATCGTCCCGCCGACGATCACGGCGAACTTCACCCAGAGCGTCGCCAACATCACGATAGGCGGCGAAGTGGCGTTCACCGACACCAGCACTACCGACGGCGCGGCCATCGTGGCCTGGGCCTGGAACTTCGGCGACGGCCAGACCAGCACCGCGCAGCATCCGCAGCATACCTACACCAAGGCCGGCGCATATGCCGTCAGCCTGCAAGTGACCGACGCCGTGGGGTACACGGCGACTTACACCCGGCCCAACGCGGTGACGGTGAAGCCGCACACCCTCTACCTGCCGTTGATCAACAGGTAGCGATAAATGTGTCGTTTTTCACGCTGCGACACTACGAAGGAGTAGATGTGCCATGCCCACACAACGTCCTCTTCATCGTCTGGCAGTCTGCTTGTCGGCCGCCTTCGCCATGTGGTTGCGCATCGGCGGGGTCAACGCTGCGTTGGCCGCCGGGCGCGCCGAATCGCTGCCGCCCATCTACCGTTGGCGTCAGGTCAACGTCGGCCTGGAAGACCCCTTCGCCATGCAGTTTTCCAGCAACTTCGGGGCCAACGGTCAGGTCTACGCTTCATTCGACCACAACACGCTCGGTTCGGGCTACGGCTATGGTACACTCTTCCGGTCAAGCACGCGCGGCCGCACCTGGGAGATCTACGACGGCCCATCGCCACAGTATGGATTCAAGCTCGTGGCCGTCTCGCCCGAGACGCCGACCGGCCCGGTGTTCCTGGCGGTCGAGGCCTATTACGACCCGTCGGACTTCAACCAATACTATCGGCTGGTGCGCTCGACCGCGCCGCCCCTGGGCTGGACGACGGTCTGGGACAAGTCACCGCTCTTCAACCAGATCGTCTTCTCGCCGGCATTCGCCGCAGATGGGACCGTCTTCGTCGTGTGGGCAGATTCGCCGAACGGCGGCATCTGGCGATCCACCGATGGCGGCGCCACCTGGCAGCCGACGCAGAAGATTGCGGTGCATCCCAGCAACGGCCGCGTGGTCAGCCTGGCCTTCTCGCCTGACTTTGCGGCCGACCGCACGATGATGGCTTCTGTACCGTCATATTGGGACGGGAGCATCACCTGGCCGGGCGGCGTTTATCGCTCCACCGACGGTGGCGCCACCTGGTTTGCCTCTGACCAGGGCTGCGTGGGCCGCGTGTGGAAGCTGGTCTTCTCGCCGGCCTTTGCGACCGACCGGAGCGTATATGCGATGGGGGAGGATACCAGCGACTTGGACAACTATCGGATTTACCGCTCCACCAACGGCGGGGGCGCGTGGGAGTGCCTGGCCAATCAACCCCAGGCCGGGACGATCTTCGACATTGCGCTCTCCCCGGCCTTCGCCGGCGACCACACGCTGCTCCTCGGCACGGCGGGCAAAGGGCTCGTGCAGAGCACCGACGGCGGCGCGACCTGGAACACGCTGGCCTGGCACGGATCGGGCGTGCAGTAAATGCCTATCGCTCCACGGATCGCGGCGACACCTGGCTGACGCAAATGGGTCACATCCTGTACGATCCGCCCTTCAACAGCATGGCTGCGGTCGCCCGGCCCGGCAACACGCCCCTGGTGTTTGCCACCTCCCAGGCCGCCGCGTCGGTCGGCGGCGGGATCTACAGGTCCATTGATGGGGGCGTCACCTACACTCGCCCGGGGGCGGTCCGCTGTACGGCAACCTGGTCGTCATCTCGCCCGATTTCGGCAACGATCAGACCGTTTGGGTGGGCGCATACAACGGCCTGTGGCGCTCCACGAACGCCGGCGCGAGCTGGGGCCTGCTGTCCGGCGATCTGCCGGCTGCGAACGTGACCGGCCTGGCCGCCTCGCCGGCCTACGCGACCGATCGCACGGTGTTTGCCGTGTTGCCCGATGGCGCGAACGCGGGGATCTATCGCACCACCGATGCCGGCGCGCACTGGACGAAGCTGACCTTGCCCGGCGGGGCTGTGCCGGTGTATGTTGCGCTCTCGCCCTCCTTCGCGACCGACCAGACCGTTTGGGTCTCCAGCCAGGAAAATGGGGTCTTTCGCTCCACCGATCGGGGAGAGACCTGGCAAGCGCCGACGACCGTGTTGGCGGGCTGCAGCGCAGTAGCCCCCGGCAATGCGACTGCAACCGACCGGATCCTGTGAGCAGCGTGCGGCGGCGCCCTGTACCGCAGCGCCGACGAAGGCGCGACCTGGACGCTGGATGGCCCGGCCGGAGCGAACGTCACGCAGGTGGCCGCCCATGCCGACGGCGCCACGGTCTTCCTGGGCACGAGCGATCGCGGCATCTACCGCCGCGAACGCGTTTACACGGTAGCGCTGCCCCTGACGATCAAATAGCAGACAGCGGAAAACGCGCGCAACGACAGAAAAGAGCCGCCCATATCCGGTATCATCATCCGCGGCGTGGCGATACAACTGATCCGATGGGATTGCGCCCCCAACCGCTCGCCCGGGCCGACACCACCTCGACAAGTAGCTAACCCCGGTGCCGTTAGCGCTTCATGATGCCAATGCAGTTGCCCGCAGGATCGGCGAAGAGGCCGATGGTCACGCCGGGCATGATGGTTGTCACCGGCATCAGCTCGATGGCGCCGGCCTTGATCGCGGCCTCCATGTACCGCTGTGGGTCGTCCACCGCGATATATACGGTGACGCGGGGCTCGCCCTCGCCGATGCCGCCGCCGATGCCCTGGCCCTCGTTGTCGAAGATGCTGTAGTTCCCCATCTCCGGCAGCGGCGGACTGAGCTTCCAACCGAATGTTTCGGCGTAGAACTTCTGCAGCGCAATGGCATCTTGGCCGATAATCTCAAAATGCATCACCGGGTTTGTCATGGGAATCTCCTTCGTCTAACCTTCAGCCAATGCAACCGCGATCTGCGCGGCGACGCGCGCGTTGTTCTCCAATAGGGCCAGGTTGGCCCGCAAGCTGGCTTCCCCCGTCAACTCAGAGATGCGGGCCAACAAGAAGGGGGTGAGCGCCTTGCCCTTGATGCCCCGGCCGGCCGCCTCGCGCAGCGCCTGGCCAATGGCGGTTGTCATCTGCTCGGCCGGCAGCTCGTAGGCGGCCGGCACCGGCACCGCCACCAACAGCCCGGCCGGCAGGCCGAGCGCCCGTTGCGCCCGAAAGAGCGCCGCGACCTCGGTCGGCGTATCCGCGCGCACATCCACCGGCAGGCCGCTCGAGCGGTTGTAGAACGCCGGAAACTCGTCGGTCTGATAGCCGATCACCGGCACCCCATGCGTCTCCAGCCACTCCAACGTGGCCGGCAGATCGAGGATCGCCTTCGCGCCCGCACACACCACCACGATCGGTGTCTCGGCCAGCTCCGGCAGATCGGCCGAGATGTCGGCGGCGAGCACCCCGGCCGTCCCCCCAGTCGCCTCCGGCGCAGCGATCCTGTGCACCCCGCCGATGCCGCCCGTCGCAAAGACGGAGATGCCCGCCCGCCGCGCGGCCCAGGCCGTGGTCGCCACGGTCGTCGCGCCGTCGAGCCGTCGGGCAACCACGATCGGCAGATCGCGGCGGCTGACCTTGCGAACGTTGGCCGCCGTGGCCAGATGCTCGATCTGCGGCCGGCTCAGCCCAACGATGATCTCGCCGGCAATGACGCCCACGGTTGCCGGCTCGGCGCCCTCTTCGCGCACGATCTCTTCCAGCCGCAACGCCAGCCGCAGGTTGTGCGGATAGGGCAAACCGTGGGAAATGACAGTAGATTCAAGGGCCACCCGAGGTTGGTTCATCATCTATATCCTATATGATCTTTAGCTATGCGGCTTTTGATGGGAAGAGGATAGAACTCGCAACTTGCGTGGCCCCATCCCCCGGCCCCTTCCCCGCCAGGCGGGGAAGGGGCCGGGCCAATAGCAGGGGTATTTTGGCCGCCGAAGGCGGCCAAAATACCCCTTTCGAGGGATCCCCCGCCCTCCGCAAGCGGGGGGCGGGATTAGGGGTGGGGGGCTCACTGCAGCCGGAATTGCCGAAATACATCTTGTCCCGCCAGAAGCTGAGGAACCCAATCTTTTTCATCCGATGGGCCGTATGTGATCTGGGTCATTTTATCGCGGCCCCGCTGCGTATACACTCTGAGTTGGCTGGAAAACCACAAGACAATTCTCACCAAGCCACACGGAGGATGATCTCATGTACGTCGTCACTGTTGATCCCGCCAAGTGCCAGGGTTGCGGCGATTGCGTCAACACCTGCCCGAACGAGCTGATCGCGTTGGTCGAGGAAAACGGCAAGCAGTATGCCATGTTCAAAGGCGATCCCGACGACTGCATCGGCTGCTACTCGTGCGAGTCGGGCTGCGAAGAAGGAGCCATCACGATCACGGAGCTGTAAGCCGCGCGATCGCCGGACCGCCTCGGCACTTCCCCCCGTCGCGTTGCCGTCCACGAATCCTGCACGAATGCACGAATGGCGAGGCCGCGTGATGCCTCGTGACTCGTGTATTCGTGTGGAATTCGTGGATGTCCCCCTGTCGCTTCTACATCAACCCATACGCCTCGGCCAACACTTCGACCGTATGCACCACATCCACGCCGGTGTGCGCGGCGATGTTCCAGCGGCACGTCTCGTTGTCGCAGATGGCGCGCGGCGCGGCCGTCGCCACGATGCGCTCGAAGAGCGGCCGGCCCACTGCCTGAGCGATGGCGTACTTCTCGTGCTTATAGCCGTACGTGCCGGTGATGCCGCAGCAATCCGCGCCCATCTCCTCTACCGTCAGGCCGGGGATCAGGCGCAACAGGTCGAGCGCGGGTTGGCCGATCCGATGCAGCTTCTGATGGCATGAGGTGTGATAAGGGAGATAGGCGTTCAGCGGCCTGAAATCGGTCTTCAGCCGGCCCGCCTCATATTGCAGCCACAGAAACTCGCAGATATCGTACACGTGCTCGGCCACCAGCTTCGCCTCGGCCGTGTGGATGCCAAGCAGCTCCCGATAGTCCGACTTGAGCTCCAGCCCGCAGCTCGTGCCCCCCACCACGATCGGAATCCCCTGGCCGGCATAAGGCGCCAGCTTGCGCAGATTGGCCTGCGCGTAGCGCCGCGCCGCCGCGAAGTTGCCGTTCGATTGCATCGGCAGGCCGCAGCAATTCTGCTCGGGCAACACCACCTCGAAGCCGTTATGTTCCAGCACCGCCACGATGGCCTTGCCCACCTCGTGTTCATAGTGCTGCGTGGCGCAGCCGTGAAAATAGGCCACTTTCGCCGCGCCGGCCGGCAACGGCGCCCGCCGGCGCTGATGCTCGCCGAAAAACCAGCCGCGAAACTTGGTGAAATGAAAGGTCGGGAAGGGCGCTCGATGGTCAATGCCGAGCGTCTTCTCCATCACCGCGCGCACCGGCCGGGAGCGCATCAGCGCATTGGCCAGCGGCGCCACCAGGCCGCCCACCTGGCCCAATACCTCGTTGTAGCCGAAAAAGGTGTTGCGCCACCACTTGAGGTCGAACGGGTTCTCGCGAAACTGGCGGTCGCGCAGCGCGGCCTTGGCGGCCGTGTTGATCTCCATCACCTTGACGCCGTGCGGGCAAACCAACGTGCACACGCCGCATCCCGAACAATAATCCAACGAACGATCGGGCGAAGGCGAGCCGGGGTCCCGAAACCGTTGCGCCTGCGGCCCGACATACTTCGGCCCCGGAAAAAGATCGGTGACCGGCACCACCGGGCACGCGCTGGTGCAGATATTGCACTTGACGCACAGCTCGGCCGTGCGCCGGATATCCTCCAAAAGCTGAGGAGTATAGTAATCGTTCATGAAGATCAGAGCACCTCGACGTCGTGCGGACGGCTTTCCACCACGCCCGCCTGTGTGATCTGGATGAATTCCGCGTTGGCCTGCAGCTCCGCGATGTTGCGCGCACCGCCGTAACTCAACCCCGACCGCAGCCCACCGACCAATTGGTGCAACAGATCGTCGGCCGAGCCGCGATACGGCACGGCCGCTTCGACCCCTTCGGCCACCACGCGCGCCCACGCCGGATCGTCCCCCTCCGCCTCAACCTGACGGTCGGGGCGATCCATGGCCGCGCCCAACGACGCCATGCCGCGACTCACCTTCGCCCGCCGGCCGTTGCGCATGATCACCACGCCCGGGCTCTCATCGGTACCGGCGAGCAGGCTGCCGATCATCACGCTGCTGGCGCCGGCCGCCAGCGCCTTGACCACATCGCCCGAATTGCGGATGCCGCCGTCCGCGATGATGGGCACATCGTACGCGGCGGCCGCCTCGGCGCATTCGGCCACCGCGCTGAGCTGCGGCACGCCGAAGCCGGTGACGATGCGCGTGATGCAGATGGAGCCGGGGCCCACGCCCACCTTCACCGCGTCCGCGCCGGCCTCGATCAGGTCGCGCGTGCCCTCGGCCGTGGCCACATTGCCGGCCACAATGTCCACCTGATCGAACCGCCGGCGCAGCTCGCGCACCGCGTTGATGGCGTTATCCGAATGGCCGTGGGCGATGTCCACGACCAGCGCATCCACACCCGCCTCGACGAGCATCTCGGCCCGCTCCACAAAGCCCGGCTGCACCCCCACGGCCGCGGCCACGCGCAGCCGGCCCTTCTGATCCTTGGTGGCCTGCGGATGCTGGAGCAGCCGCACGATGTCTTTGGTGGTGATCAGGCCGGCCAGGCGGCCCTCCTGATCCACCAGGGGCAGCTTCTCCAGACGATGTTCGTGCAAGATGCGCTGCGCTTCTTCCAGGCCGGTGCCGGCCGGCGCGGTGATCAGCCGCTCGACCGGGGTCATCAGGCCGGCCACCAGCTCCTCGTTGCGCGCAAATTGGACATCGCGCGCGGTGACGATCCCCAGCAGCCGCTGGTGCTCGTCCACCACTACCAGGCCGCCCACCCCGTGTCGCGCCATGATCGCCCGCACCTCGCGCACGGTCGCATGGGCGGCTACGGTGAGCGGCGCCTCCACGATGTGGCTTTCGGCGCGCTTGACGCGGCGCACCTCCTCGGCCTCGCGCTCGGCCGTCATGAAGCGATGAATGACGCCGATGCCGCCCGCGCGCGCCATCGCCACCGCCATCTTCCATTCGGTCACCGTGTCCATGTTCGCGCTGACGATGGGGATCTCTATGTGGATGCGCCGGGAAAAACGCGTGGCCGTGCTCACGTCTCCCCGCGAGCGCACCGGCGAGCGCTTCGGCACAAGCAACACGTCATCGAACGTCAATCCCAGATTCGGGCGAAGTCTCATCCTACACCCCCTTTCCGTGTTCCGGCGTTATTATGCCGTGTGAACGCCGCAGCGTCAAATGGCCAATGTGTCCCCTGTTCATATCTGTGCTATAATCTTGCGTGATCATTATCTGCCCCGCCCCCTGATAGGGGGCGGGGCGAAAGCAAAATCGGGTCTGCGGGTGGCTTCGCCGCCCGTAGGGGAAACCCTGTCAAGGGTGGGGTTTTGGGGCTGCAATGCACCCCCAAAACTCTACAACAAGAACGAGAGAGCATCTTTGCATGTTGGACTTACGCAATCTGACCAAGAGCATCATCGGCGATCCCAGCGAACGGGCGATCAAACGGTTGCGGCCGATCGTGGAACAGATCAACGCGTTGGAGCCGGAATTCAAGCGCATGAGCGACGACGAGCTGCGCGGCCAAACCGACATCTTCCGGGCCCGGATCGCCGAACGCGTCGGCCGGCTGCGCGATGACCTGGCGCGTGCCCGCGAGGAGTGGCAGCGCGAATCGGACGGCACCCGCCGCGCCCAGTTGCAGGTGGAAGTGCGCCGCCTCGAAAAGGAGTTGCACACGGCCGAAGCGGAGGCCATGGACGAGATCCTGCCGCGCGCGTTCGCCGCGGTGCGCGAGGCCGCCGTCCGCACCATCGGCCAACGCCATTTCGACGTGCAATTGATCGGCGGCATCGTCTTGCATCAGGGCAAGATCGCCGAGATGAAGACCGGCGAAGGCAAAACCCTCACCGCCACGTTGCCGCTCTACCTGAACGCGCTGACCGGCCGCGGGGCCCACCTGGTGACCCCCAACGACTACCTCTCGAAGTTCGGCGTCCAGTGGATGGGGCCGATCTACCACAAGCTGGGCATCAGCGTCGGCGTGATCCAGTCGGCCGCGGCCAACCCCGAGCTGGGCTCGTTCCTCTATGACCCCGACTATCCGGCCGCCGACGACCGCTACCAACGCCTGCGGCCGGTCAGCCGACGCCAGGCCTACGAAGCCGACATCACCTACGGCACCAACAACGAGTTCGGCTTCGACTACCTGCGCGACAACATGGTCTACAGCCTGGACGACTGCGTGCAGCGCGAGCTGCACTACGCGATCGTGGACGAAGTAGACAACATCCTGATAGATGAAGCGCGCACGCCGTTGATCATCTCGGCGCCGGCGCAGGAATCCTCGGAATATTATCGCACCTTCGCCCAGATCGTCCGGCGGCTGCAGGCGGGCCGCGATTACACCATTGACGAGAAAGACCGGATCGTCACCCTGACGGAAGAGGGCATCGCGCGCGTCGAGGCCATGCTCAACATCCCGCCCGGCCAAAGCCTGTACGACAGCGAGCACTACGAACTGACCCCTTACCTGGACAATGCGCTGCGCGCCCATGTCCTCTACAAGCGGGACAAAGACTACATCGTCAAAGATGGCGAAGTGATCATCGTGGACGAGTTCACCGGCCGCCTGATGTACGGCCGACGCTTCTCGGAAGGGCTACACCAGGCCATCGAGGCGAAGGAAGGGGTGCGCATCCAGCGCGAGTCGTTGACCTGGGCCACCATCACCTTCCAGAACTACTTCCGCATGTACGAGAAGCTGGCCGGCATGACCGGCACGGCCATGACCGAGCAAGAGGAGTTCTACAAGATCTACAATCTCGAGGTCGTGGCCATCCCGACGCACAAGCCGGTCATCCGCATTGACTATCCCGACGCGGTGTACAAATCGGGCCAGGCCAAGTGGCGGGCGGTGGTGCGGGAGATCGAGGAGCTGCACAAGAAGGGTCAACCGGTGCTGGTGGGCACGGTGGCCATCGAGACCTCGGAGATGCTCTCTGACCTGCTCAAGCGGAAGGGGATCCCGCACAATGTCCTGAACGCCAAACAGCACGAAAAGGAGGCCGGGATCATCGCGCAGGCGGGCCGGTCGGGCACGGTGACCATTGCGACCAACATGGCCGGCCGCGGGGTGGACATCCTGCTGGGCGGCAACCCGGAAGGCCTGGCGCGCGAACGCCTGCGCAAAGAGGGGGTGGACCTTGCCGCGCTGCGGCAGGACGACCCGATCTGGCTCAATGCGCTGGCCCAGGCGCGCGCGGAATGCGAGGCCGACCGCGCCAAGGTGGTGGCGGTCGGCGGGCTCCACGTCTTGGGCACCGAACGCCACGAGGCGCGGCGCATAGACAATCAGTTGCGCGGCCGCGCCGGCCGCCAGGGCGATCCGGGCTCGTCGCGCTTCTACGTGGCCCTGGACGACGACCTGATGCGCCGCTTCGGCGGCCAGAGCGTCTCCGCGCTGATGGAGCGCCTGGGCCTGGACGAAGACGTGCCCATCGAGGCCCGGCTGGTGAGCAAGGCCATCGAAAGCGCCCAGATGCGCGTGGAGGGCTACAACTTCGACATCCGCAAGCACGTCCTGGAATACGACGACGTCGTCAACAAGCAGCGCGAGATCATCTACAGCCAGCGCCGCCAGATCCTCAGCGAGCCGACCATGCGGCCCACGATCATGGGCATGATCCAGGACGAGATCCGCAGCTTGGTGCAGCAATTCGCCGGCAGCCCCGACCGCGCCGAATGGGACCTGGCCGGCCTGGCGAGCGAGCTGAACAAGATCATCTTCCCGCCCCACGGCGAACGCCCCGAGAGCTGGCGGCGCTTCGACGCGGCCGGCCTGACCGCACACCTGATCGAACTGGCCGAGAAAGCCTACGACGCCAAAGAGGCGGCCATGGGCGCCGACCTGTTGCGCCAGCTAGAGCGGCTGGTCATGTTGCGCGCGGTGGACAATCGCTGGGTGCGCCATCTGACCGACCTGGACGAGCTGCGCGAGGGGATCGGCCTGCGGGCCTTCGGCCAACAGGATCCGCTCGTGGCCTACAAGAAAGAGGCCCACGAGATGTACGAGGAGCTGATCGCGGCCATCTCGCGCGATATCGTCTACAGCATTTACCACGCGCAGATCATGGTGCGGCCGACCGTGCCGCAACACCTGGAGACCAATCGGGGCGACGGCGGCGGCGCACAACCCGCGCGGGCCAGCAAGATGCCGGGGCGCAACGACCCGTGCTGGTGCGGCTCGGGCAAGAAGTATAAGCATTGCCATCTGCGCGCCGATCAGGGCCGCGAGCCGGCGCCCCCCTCCCCCAAATCGGGGGAGGGGCCAGGGCGGGGAGGCGCCGGTCAGCCGCCGCGGCCCGCTGCGCCCCCGCCCGCCGCGGCCCGCAAGGCGCCGGGGGGCAAGGCCCGCCGCTAGGTCCAACCGAATCTCATGGAGGAATCTGATCAGATGGCCGGCGCTTCTCTTTCATCTGCCGGTGCGTTTCTGCCGCGCCAGGCCGATCTGCAGACGCTGTTTGCCGCGCTGCGCGACATGCATTGCGTAGCGGTGGTCGGCGTCAGCAATTCGGGCAAGTCGGCGCTGCTCCACGCGGCGACCGACCCGGCCGTCCGCGCGCGCTATCTGGGCGACGAGGCCGCCAACTTCCTGCCCATCTACATTGACTTCAACCGGATGCTCGACATGACCGAGCAGGCGTTCTATGAGCTGATCTTGCGTTGCACGCTGGACGCGTTGCACGATTGCCCGGCGGAACCGGCGCTCGCCGTGGCGCAACAGGTGCGGGCGGCCTACGACATCCTGATCAAACCCGACAGCAGCTTTCAGATCCCCCTCAGCTTCGCGCAGGCCATGGCCGCCATCGGCGATCTGCTGCCGGAAAAGGTCGCGTTTCTGTTCGACGAGTTCGATGGCCCGATCGGCGGCATTGACGGCCGCGTGTTCCTGAACCTGCGCGCGCTCAAGGACAACCACCGCCAGGGGTTGACCTACGTGACGGCCACGAACCGGCGCCTGGACGATCTGGGGCGCGACCACAACGTCGCCGAATTCGCCGAGCTGTTCGCCCGCCACATCCTCTACCTCTCCTGGCTGGACGACGCGGAGATCGCCCGCTTCGCCCACGATTTCGCGGCCCGCGCCGACGTCACCTTCAGCGAGCCGGACCTGGCGTTCATCCGCTATTGGGCCGGCGGACATCCGGGCCTCCTCGACGGCGTGTGTCATCTGCTCGGCTCGTTGACGGGCCGACCGGTGCGCGATCCCACGCAGGACTGGATCATCCATCGCCGCGCCGCCGAGATGATCCCCCTCGACCCGGATATCCAGATCGAATGTCGGCGCATCTGGGAAGACCTGACCGTTCAGGAGCAAGATGCGCTCATCTGGCTGGCGGCCGCGGCGACCGGGCCCGAGCCGGCCGGGCTCGACTCGGTGACCGCCCTGCGCCTGGTGATCGGCCAGGGCCCCGAGCGTCGCCTCTTCGCGCGGGCCTTCGCCGATTTCGTGCAGCGGCAACAGGTGGCGCGGCGACCCGACCCCCGGGCCGGCCTGCACGTGGACGTCGAAAGCGGCGAGGTGTGGGTCAACGGTGTGCCGGCGCCGACGCTGACCAACCTGGAGCATCGGCTGCTGCTCCTGCTCTACGGCCGGCTCGGCAAGATCGTCACCAAGTACGAGGTGGTCGAGGCTGTCTGGGGCGAAGAGTACATTGACGAGATAGATGATGCCCGCATCGAGAAGCTCATCAGCCGGCTGCGCCAGAAGATCGAGCCGGATGCGGCCAATCCGCGCTATCTCCTGACCGTGCGCGGCCGCGGCTATAAGCTGGTCAACGCGTGAAGTGTCAGTTCGCCGTCCGTTGGCTGTCAAGCAACAGCCCACGGCCATGCTATGATGTGAGCTGTTGAAACCTGCCGGACAACGATTTCTGCTTCTCAGGAGGCTTTCTATGGCATCTCTACTTGACAAAGTCAACACCCTGATTTCGGCCAATCTGCACTGGCTGGTAGATCAGGCCCTGAAGCAAAACTCCCTCGCGGTCATCCAGCAATACATCCGCGAGGTGGAAGACAACCTAGAGGATCTGAACGACGCCGTGGCCACGGTGGGCGGCAACGTCAAGACGATCCGCCGCAAGCGCGATGAGCTGCAGGCGAAGGCCGACGAGCTCGACCGCAACATTGACATCTTCCTGCGCGAAGGCCGCGACGATCTGGCGGCCGCGGCGCAGAGCAAGCTCAACTCGACCCAGCGGTTGCTCGACACCTACAACCAGCAACTGGAGCAGATGCAGCGCGAATACCAGAGCCTGATGGATGCCCGGCTGAAGCTGGAAGCCAAGCTCACCACCATCAAACAGGAACGCGAAGAGCTGGAGGCGCTGCTCGAGCTGGCCAAGTCGAAGGAGCTCACGGCCAAAGCCATCAAATCGCTGGACGACCTGGCCGGCGTCGGCGACGCCGACGTGGCGCGCATCGCCGATTCGATCCGGGCGCGGCTGGACAAGGCCTCGGCGCAAACCGAAATGCGGGCCCAGGCCCTCGACCGCCAGATGGACGAGATCCTCAACAAACAGGAACTGGACGCGCAATTGGCCGCGCGCAAGGCCCGGCTGGGATTGACCACCGGCAAGGCCGGCTGAACGCGAGCGCCGTCCGCCCCATTGGCATCAAGCTAAGGTTGCCAATAGGCCTGTTGCCGGTCATCACCCTCA
>JBBIKA010000081.1:0-16976 GCA_037445695.1 Chloroflexota bacterium | reverse complement strand
CACGCAAACGCCGCCAACAGGCAGCCTGGGCACGACAGTGGTTGAATGCCCTTAGAGTATGTTTTGTAAGTTAAATTGCACCTTCACAGACTGACCGCAGGGTTGCGGGCCAAGCGTTGCAGCATAATACGCACCATCGCGGCATAGACAGTCTGCCAGGGGGAAAGTCATGCGGCAACAAGCGCCAGGCACAGCCTGAGCGCAGGACATAGAAGATGCCATTGATCACGGCGCGCAGATCGACCGTGCGATGGCGGCCGCCGGGTTTCTCAGCCGGCAACAAGGGTTCCAGTATCAACCATTCGACATCGCTGACATCTGTAGCATAGGCCGGTGAGGTCATTGAGCCATCTCGCTTTCTGTGGGTGAATATGCCACGCGGCCACAGTGTGCAATAAGTTGGACGATTTGCCAAGTTCGGCTGGCAGCGCTGCTGCTGGCGCTGTAAGTCACCACCTTTGGCACGAGTTCACGCCGATAGCGGCGGATTATAGCTAGTATTCTGTAAATATGCCTTATGGCCATGAATGTGCAACTATACTTCTAAAACATGCTCTAAACGCTGGCTGTCAGTCAAGACGAGCACAAGGGGTTTGGCCATGGTCTTTACCTCCTACAGCTTATAACACCGTTCCCGCTCTACCGTAGCGGTATTATTTTTTCAAGGTTCATCAATCGCCCCGGCCGACGCGCGCAGGCCCGTTAGCGGTTCATCTCGTAGATGATCCGCAAGCCATCCAACGTCAACCACGGGTCCACGTGTTGGATGACGGGCGTTTCGCGCGCCACCTTCTCGGCCAACCCGCCGGTGGCGATCACCTTCATGTTTTCGCCCAGCTCGCGGCGGAAGCGCGCGACCAGCCCCTCAACCAGGCCAATGTAGCCAAAGAAGATGCCGGCTTGGAGGGCCATCACCGTATTCGTGCCGATCGCCCTGGCCGGCGGCGCGATTTCGACGCGGTAGAGTTTGGCCGCGCGGGCGAAGAGCGCCTCGGCCGCGATGCCGATGCCGGGCGCGATGGCGCCGCCCAGGTAATCCCCTTCCGCGGTGATGGCGTCGAAGGTCGTGGCGGTGCCGAAGTCCACGACGCAGGCCGGGCCGCCGTATTTCGCCTTCACCGCCGCGCAATCCACCACCCGGTCGGCGCCCACTTCACGCGGGTTCTCGTAGCGGATGCGCACGCCGGTCTTCACGCCGGCGTCCACCACCAGCGGTTCCTGCTCCAGGTAGCCCCGGCACACTTCCCGGAAGACGCCCGTGAGGGCCGGCACGACGCTGGCCAGCGCCACGCCGGTCACTGCCGCGGCCGCCACCCCCCGATGCGCCAGGAGCTGCAGCAACAGGATGCCGTACTCGTCGGGCATCCGATCGTGGACGGTGGCCACGCGCCAGGTGGCGTGCAGCCGCTCGCCCTGGTAGACCCCCAGGGTGATGTTGGTGTTGCCGATGTCTATCGTGAGTAACATGATGCGTGATCCTTCATCTTCGGGTTAGGCTTCAGTTGTCCATGTGCAGCAGCACACAGCGCGCGATGAAAACAAAGAGCGCTCACGTGCCAGGCACTTTGATGAAAGTTAAAGAATTAAACCGGTCATCGCGTTCGCCGGCGCGCTGTGCGTCACGCCTGACCGCCCGGCGATAAATCGACCGGGCTACCACGCGACGCCCCGTTAACGGGGCTAAAACCATGCCGGCGGGGCGCTCAGCCCGGTTTACCGGGCGCGGCCGGGTAGCCCGGACATTCATGTCCGGGCGGGCCGACATCGCGGCGAGCGCGGCTCGATTACCGGAATAAATTCTTAACATTCATGGAAGTGCCTGGCACGTGAGCGAGGCTATTTTCAGGTTAGCAGAATGTTATCAATCAATCGCGCCTTGCCGATCCGCACGGCCAGCGAGAGGAGGACGCCCCGGCTGCAGTCGCCCAGCTCGGCCAGGGTGGTCGGATCGGCCGCGCTGACGTATTCGGATCGCGCCAGCGGCTCGGCCGCGAGGACGTCGCGCATGAGCGCGCGCAGGCGCTCGCCGTCGTGTTCGCCGGCCAGCCATGCATCGCGCGCCGCGCACAAGGCCCGATAGAGCACCGGCGCGGCCGCCCGTTGTTCCGGCGTCAGGTAGACGTTGCGCGAGGACATCGCCAGGCCGTCGGCCTCGCGCACGATGGGGCAGACGACCACCTCCAGCGGGAAGTTCAGGTCGCGCACCATCTGCTGGATG
The DNA here is from genome assembly GCA_037445695.1 of Chloroflexota bacterium. Taxonomy (GTDB): domain Bacteria; phylum Chloroflexota; class Anaerolineae; order CG2-30-64-16; family CG2-30-64-16; genus CAKZKT01. The sequence goes on along the minus strand of JBBIKA010000081.1, from coordinate 14,758 downwards.
ACTATCGCCTGCTGCGCGTCTTTCTGGCCGAAGTACGCCCGGTCGGGCTGAAATATGTTGAACAGCTTGGCGACGACCGTCGCCACCCCGCGAAAATGGCCCGGCCGCGCCGCGCCCTCCAGCGGCTTGGTCACCTCTTCGACCGTCACGTAGGTCTGATAACCGGCCGGATAGACCTCTGCGACCGGCGGCGCCCACACCAGATCTACGCCGGCCTCGGCCAGCAGACGCAGGTCGCGCGGCAGGTCGCGCGGGTAGGCCGCCAGGTCCTCGGTCGGCCCGAACTGGGTCGGGTTGACGAAGATCGAGACCCCCACATGATCGTTTTCCTGCCGCGCGCGCTCGACCAGCGACAGGTGCCCCGCGTGCAGATAGCCCATCGTGGGCACCAAGCCCCAGCTTCCCGTCAGCTCCCGGCGGATGCGCCGGACCTCGGCAATGGTTTGTACAACATGCATGTTTGGCTCCCGAGTTGGAACGTTAGAACGTTCAAACGTTAGAACGTTCAAGGTTTGGTCAGGCCGCGCACCAGGCGCCAGATCGCCTCGTTGAGGGGCGTCGGCACGGCCAGTCGCCGGCCCTCGGCCACGATGACGCCGTTGATGCTGTCTATCTCGGTGGGCCGGCCGCGCTCGATGTCTTGCAACATGGAGGAGCGATTGGCGGCCGTGGCGCGGCATACCTCGGCCACACGGGCCGATGGATCGGGATAGGGCAACGCGACCTTGCGGGCGGCCGCCACGCCCGCGGCCTCGCGGGCCAGGTCGGCCAGCAGCGCCCGGCGCTCGGCGGTCGCCAACAGCTCGCCGTTGGGCACGCGCCACAGGGCCGTGAGGGGGTTGATGGCCGCGTTGACCACGGCCTTGCCCCACAGGATCCCCTCGATGGGCGAGACGACCTCCGCGGCAAAGCCCGCCTGCCGAAGCAGCTCGGCCAAATCGTCACATGAGGTTGCAGCCGGCGCACGCGCGGCCGGCGCTGCAGCTACGTCGCCGGTGCCAGGGCCGAGCAGGGTAGGGCCGCGGCCGGCATGGCGCACTTCGGCCGGGCCGAGCAGGGTGGCGGCCTCGAACGTGACGCCGACGCCGGTGCGCGCCGCGCCGACCGCGGCCGCCAGGCGGGGGCCGTTGTCCAAGCCGTTCTGCAAGGTCACGGCCAGGCCGTTCGGTTTCAGCACTCGCGCCGCCCACGCGGCCGCCCGAGCGGTCTGGTAGCTCTTGACCAGCACCAGTGCCACATCGGCCGGAGGGGCCTGGGCCGGATCGTCGGTCGCGCGCACCGATACGCGACGCCGCGTGCCGTCCATCTCATGCACGCAGACGCCCGTCGTCGCGGCCGCGGCCACGCCGGCAGCCCACGTGCCCAGCATCCATACCTCGGCGCAAGAGGCCAACCGGGCCGCGAACAGGCACCCCAACGCCCCGGTGCCGATCACCGCCACGCGCAGCCGGCCTTTCATCCGGTCGCCTCCTCGGACGTCAAGGCCGCCCACTCCACATCGTCCAGCGGAAACGTGTGCTCGGCCGCGGGAAAACGCCGGCCGAGCACGTCTTCGCGATAGGCGGCCAGCGCCTGTTCCATTTCGCCGAAGAGGTTGGCGTATCTCTTGGCGAAGCGCGGGGTGAAGCGGTCGAAGAGGCCCACCAGGTCGTGGAGCACCAGCACCTGGCCGTCGCATCCTGCGCCCGCGCCGATGCCGATCGTCGGGATGCGCAAACGGCGAGAGATCCACTCGGCCACGCGGCCGGGCACCATCTCCAGCACCAGCAGCGCGGCGCCGGCCGCCTGGAGCGCCTCGGCGTCGGCCAGCAGCCGCCGCGCGTCGGCGGCCGTCTTGCCCTGGACGCGATATCCGCCCAGGCTGGCCGCCGATTGCGGCGTCAGCCCGATGTGGCCGACCACGGTGATGCCGGCCGCGGTGATGGCCGCGACGGTATCGGCCATGGCCCGGCCGCCTTCCAGTTTCACGGCATCCATGCCGCCCTCCTTCACCAGGCGGCCCGCGTTGCGCACCGCCTCGGCCCGGTCGGCCTGATAGGACATGAACGGCAGGTCGCCGATCAGAAACGCATATTGCGCGCCCCGGCGCACCGCCCGGCAATGGTGGAGCATCTCTTCCATCGTCACCGGCACGGTCGAGTCATAGCCCAGGACGACCATGCCCAACGAATCGCCCACCAGGATGCTGTCCAGGCCGGCGCGGTCGGCCGCCAACGCGGTGGGATAGTCGTAGGCGGTCACCATCGTGATCGGTTCCCCGGCCGCTTTCTTTTCGTGTAACGTCAGAATGGTGGTCTTCTTGCGCGCCATAGAAGCCTCCGGCCATGAAAAAGCCCCGCGTCGCAGCGCGGGGCTTGACTACACGAGTATCATCGTGTCGTCTCGGTCGCCGCGGCGATCCAAGCGACGTGTTGGGCAAGAAAGAAACGGCTCATTGCCTGCGTGGCAGGTCAACGGCAGGTCCATCATACCACACCTTCGCTTCGCGGGCCAATTTCACTTGGCCGGTACATGTTCACAGTTATATCGTACGATCCCCGCCCCGCTTGCGGGGGCGGGGAGGAGCCGAAATGGGGTTTTTGCGGGCGGCTAAGCCGCCCGCAAAAACCCCACCCGGCCGCTCCCTCCTTGGCCGCAGGGCGGGCAAAAGGCGATTTGGGCTTTGCACCCCCTGGATGATATAATTTGCCGATAGAATGTCTGTTGCGAGATGTTCGATCCTGGACAGGAGCATATTCGTGGTTAGTCCGCTCAACTGGCTGCTGGGCCTGTTTTCCCTCGATATCGGCATTGACCTGGGCACGGCCAACACCCTGGTCAATGTGCGCAACCGCGGCATCGTCATCAACGAGCCGTCGGTGGTGGCCATCGAAAAAAAGACCAAGAAGGTGCTCGCCATCGGCGCCGAGGCCAAGGAGATGGTCGGTCGTACGCCGGGCAACATCGTGGCGGTGCGGCCGTTGCGCGACGGCGTCATCTCGGATTTCGACGTTACGGAGCAGATGTTGCACTACTTCATCCACAAGGTGCACGACCGGATGATGTTGCGTGTGCCGCGGCCGCGGGTGGTGGTGGGCATACCGAGCGGCGTGACCGAGGTGGAAAAGCGCGCCGTGTATGATGCCACGATCAGCGCGGGCGCGCGGGAGGCGTATCTGCTCGAAGAGCCGATGGCCGCGGCCATCGGCGCCGGGCTGCCGGTGTCAGAGGCGCGCGGCAGCATGATCGTGGATATCGGCGGCGGCACGACCGAGGTGGCCGTCACCTCGCTGGGCGGCATCGTGGTGGCGCGCTCGATTCGCGTCGCGGGCGACGAGATGGATGAAGACATCATCAACTATGCGCGGCAGAAGTACAATTTGCTGATCGGCGAGCAGATGGCCGAAGCCGTCAAGATCGAGGCCGGTTCGGCCTACCCGCTGGAACAAGAGGTGATGGTCACCCTGCGCGGCCGCAACCTGATCACCGGCCTGCCGGAGGCCATCGAGATCAGCAGCGTGGAGCTGCGCGAGGCGCTGCGCAATTCGGTCAACATCATCATAGACATCGTGTGCCAGGCCATTGATGAGACCCCGCCCGAACTGATCTCAGACCTGATGCAGCACGGCATCGCATTGGCCGGCGGCGGCGCGCTGCTGAAGGGGCTGGCCCAGCGCCTGTCGGAAGAGACTAAGATGCATGTATACGTGGCCGAGGATCCGATGAGCTGCGTGGCGCGCGGGGCCGGCAAAGTGCTGGAGCACTTCGATGTCCTCCAGTCCACGCTGGCCAGCATGCAGCGCGGCAGTACGTTGCATTGAGTGCAGAAGACAGAAGACGGACGGCGGAACGTCGGCCACTTTAACTGACGTGGCCGCCTGCGGCATTCTGCATTTTGCATTCTGCATTCTGCGTTCATTATGGCTCACGTTTCCAATCGGACGATCTTGTTCTTCGTGCTGGCAGCCATCTGCATCGTGCTGTTGATCCTTTCCTCATCCAATCGGATGGCGCCGGTGGAGGGCGCGGCCATGCAGGTGGGCCGGCCGTTTTTGCTCGCCTTCAGCGAGGTGGGCCGGCTCTTCAACAACGTCATCACCACCGCGCGCGATCTGGCGACTCTGCGCGCGCGCAACAACCAGTTGCAGGCCGTGGTGGATACGTTGACCATAGACAACCTGCGCTTGAAGGAGACCGAAGCCGAAAACGAACGGCTGCGCAGCCTTCTGCGTTTCGCCCAGCTCAATCCGAACTACGATTTTCGCGGCGGGCAGGTCATCGCGCGCGTCATCAGCAAGAGCCCGAGCAACTACCTGGCCTCCATCGCCATAGACCTCGGCGCCGAGCACGGCATCAAGCCGGGCATGCCGGTCGTCACCGAGCGCGGGCTGGTCGGCCGCATCCACAAGGTGGGGCCGCTCTCGTCTACCGTGCTGCTGCTCACCGATCCCAGCAGCGGCGTGCCGGCGCTCATTCAGCGCAACCGGCTGGTGGGCATCGTCAGCGGCCGGGCCGGCGCTCTGCCGGTGATGGAGTATATCCCGCAAGACGCCAATATCTCGGTGGGCGACCTGGTCATCACCTCCGGCCTGGGCGGCGGCTTTCCCAAGAACCTGATCATCGGCCAGATCGTCGAGGTGCGCCGGCGCGATTACGAAATGTTTCAGCAGGCGACGATCCGGCCGACCGTCAACTTCGACCGCCTGGAGTTCGTCCTGGTCATCACCAACTTCGTGCCGCTTCCCGGCGAACCGGGCGAGCCGGATAGCGTGGGCTGAGGCGAACCGCATGAACCCGCAAAGCCGGATTCGCATCCATCTCCGCGATCTGACGGGCGTTTACTTGATGATCGCCGTACTGGGATTGGGCGTGCTGGTGCAGGCCACCCTGCTGGCGCGCTTTCGCCTGGAGGGAGCCGCGGCCAACCTCTTGTTGACGATCATCGTCTGCTGGAGCCTGGTGCGCGGCCAGTTCGAAGGGATGGTGTGGGGCTTCAGCGCCGGCCTGCTGCTCGACTTGGTGGCCGGGTTGCCGCTGGGCACTTCGTCGCTGGCGTTGATGGCCGTGTGTCCGCTGGCCAACCTGGGCAAGAGGAGCGTTTTCCCGGGCACCTTGACCCTGCCCGTCCTGCTCGTCCTGCTCGCCACGCCCGTGTTCGGCTGGGTCGTCCTCTTGACGCAAGCCATGCGCGGCCTGGCGGTGGACTGGCCGGCCGCCACCGTGCGGATCATCGCGCCGGAAATGGTGCTCAATGCACTGCTGACGTTCCTGGTGTATCCTGTGCTGCGCCGGTTGGCCGGCCAACCCGGCGGATCGCCATGGAGTGGTGAACCATGAGATCTGCTGCGGAGCGCATCGAAATCCGGCTCTGGCTGTTGCGCAGCGCGGTTTTCGTCCTGGTGCTGGTGATGATCGGCCGGCTCTGGCAGATTCAGATGGTCGAGGGGGAGGACTACCGCATTCGCGCCGACCGCAACCGCTTTCGCGAGGTAGATGTGCCGGCCCCGCGCGGGGTGATCTACGACCGCAACGGTCAGATCCTGGCCCGCAATCGGCCCAGCTTTACCATCGCCATCGTGCCGGGCGATCTGCCCAAGACGGCCACCGGAGAGCCGGATCCTGTCGCCGAGGCGGCCGTGCTCGATCGGCTCGGCGCTCTGTTGGCGCAGCCCGTCCCTTCCCTGCGTCCTAGCCCGACGCCGACCCCTTCGCCTACGCGGCTGGCCCGCGCGACCGAGGCCATCACCGCCACCTTACAGATCCCCGATCGGCAGCCCTGGTATATGCCGCGGCCGGAGATCGAAAAGGCGATTCAGGCCGGCCGCCTGGGCGGCGCGTATCGCCCCATCGAGGTGGCCAAGTACATCAACGAGGCAACGGCGTTCCTGGTGGCCCAGGATGCCGTCAACCTGCCGGGGGTCACCCTTCAGCTCGACCCGATCCGGGAATATCCCAGCGGAAGCCTCACCGCCCATCTGATCGGCTACATGGGCCACATCCCCGAGAACGCGGTGGATGAGTACAAGGCCAAAGGCTACGCGGCCAACGAACAGGTCGGCCTGACGGGGCTGGAAGCCACCTTCGAGCATGAGCTGCGCGGCCGGCCCGGCCGCCAGACCATCGAAGTAAACGTCAACGGCCGGCGCATCCGCACCGTCGGCCAGAGCGAACCGGCCGTGCCGGGCCACAACCTGGTGTTGACCCTCGATCTCGAGCTTCAGCGCGTCGCCACCGAGGCGTTACAGGCCGTGCTGGACAATTCGAGCGGCTTCACCAAGGCAACGCAAGGGGTCGTGGTGGCACTCGACCCGCGCAACGGCAAAGTGCTGGCGCTGGTCAGCCTGCCCAGCTACGACAACAACCTGTTCGCCAAAGGGGTGACCGCCGAAGCATGGCAGGCGCTGGTCAACGATCCCAACCTGCCGATGTTCGACCAGGCCATCGGCGGCCAGTACCCGCCCGGCTCGATCTTCAAGCCCATTGTTGCCGCGGCCGGCCTGCAAGAAGGGGTGATCAACGCGCGCACGCTGCTCGGCGACGGCTGGGACGGCGCGAACGACGGCGTCATCTGGCTGCCGAATCAATACATGCCCTGGGACCGCAGCAAAGACCAGCCGTTCTACTCCTGGAACCACAAGCTGGGGTTCGGCTGGGGCAAGATCACCGTGCGCGAGGCCCTGGCGGTGTCGGACGACATCTTCTTCTACCAGTTGGGCGGCGGCTATCTGGAGATCTTTCGGGGATTGGGCGTAGATACGATAGACTACTATGCTAGAGAGTTCGGCCTCGGCGAGCTCAGCGGCATCGAGCTGCCCGGCGAGGGCCGGGGCCTGGTGCCCGATAGCCGGTGGAAGCGCCTGAATTACGCGGAGCCGTGGCTGACGGGCGATACTTACAACCTGAGCATCGGCCAGGGGTTCATTTTGGCCACGCCGCTCCAGATGGCCAATGCCACGGCCGTGATCGCCAATCGCGGCTATCTCTACCGGCCTAAACTGGTGGATCATATTACCGACGCCGAAGGCAAGGTGGTGCGACCTTTCCAGGCCGAGATCCGCCGCGAGGTCGCTGTGGACCCCGCGCACCTGGACACGATCCGCGAAGGTATGTACGGCGCGGTGAACTGGCCGCAGGGCACGGCCGCCAATGCGCGCATTCCCGGCATCGCGGTGGCCGGCAAGACCGGCACGGCCGAGTTCGCCCGCGACTGGAACAAAGACGGCCAACCCGATCGGGATGCGAAGGGCAATCTGCCGACGCATGCCTGGTTCACCGCCTTCGCGCCCTATCAGGACCCGGAGATCGTGGTGACCGTCTTCGTGGCCAACGGCGGGGAAGGCTCCTCGGTGGCCGCGCCCATTGCCGCCAAAGTCTTGCGCGCCTACTTTCAGGTGGATGCCGTGGCCACGACCACGCCCCCGCCGACTACGCCTACGCCCGGCGGAGCAGCCGGCTCAGGAGGCCGACCCTAGCGATGAGACACATTCTGTGGCGCAGATTCGACTGGGTGCTTTTGGGGCTGGTGTTGCTTCTCAGCTCCTTCGGCGTGCTGATGATCGCCAGCGCCTTGGCCGGCAACGAAGTGCTGGCATCCTGGCCGTGGCGACAGGCGGCCTTCCTGGTGGCGGGCATCTTCCTGCTCTTCCTGACGGCCTCGCTAGATTATCGGCTGTTGCCCAGCATCACCTATCCTATCTATCTCTTTTTGCTGGTCGCGCTGGCTGCCATCAAGGTGATCGGCACGACGGTGGGCGGCGCCCAGCGCTGGCTGGCGCTGGGCGAGTTCTTGCTTCAACCGTCGGAGCTGATCAAGCTCGGCGTCATCCTGGTGCTGGCGCATTACCTGGCCGCGCGCGAGCAAAAGATGGAGAGCTTTCTAACGCCCCTGCTCGGCATCCTGCTCCTGGCGCCGGCGATCGTTCTCATCTATCTGCAGCCGAACCTGGGCACGGCGTTGGTGCTGTTGGTCATCGCCGCGACCATGTTCTTTGTGGCCGGGCTGCGCTGGCGACACATGGTCGTCTTAGCCATAGTGGCCGCCGCGGCCGGCGTGGTGGCCTGGAACTACCTGCTTCATGACTACATGCGCGACCGCGTGCTGATGTTCCTCGATCCCGCGGCCGCGGCTCCGGCCGATCGCTACAACGTGGAGCAGGCCATGATCAGCATCGGCGCCGGCGGCTGGCTGGGTCGCGGCCTGTTTCGCGGCTCGCAGAGCCAGTTGCACTTCCTGCGCATCCGCCATACCGATTTCATTTTCTCGGTTACTGCGGAAGAGCTGGGCTTCGTCGGAGCTACCTTGCTGATCATCCTGCTGGCGCTGCTCGTGTTGCGCCTGCTGCGCATTGCCGGCATTGCGCGCGATACCTATGGCCGCCTGATCGTGACCGGCGTGACGGCCATGATCCTGTTCCAGATGGTCGTCAATATCGGCATGAACCTGAGCCTGGTGCCGGTGACCGGCCTGCCGTTGCCCTTCATCAGTTACGGCGGCAGCGCGCTCTGGACCATGTTGATCGGCATCGGCCTGGCCGAAAGCGTGGCGATGCGTTACCGCAAGATCGAATTCGAATAGCTTGAAGGAAAGCACACAATGGATGCATCCAAACCCGTTCGCGTCCGCATGGCGCCCAGCCCGACCGGTTACTTCCACCTGGGCAGTGCGCGCACGGCCTTGTTCAACTGGCTTTACGCCAGACACACCGGCGGCCGATTCATCCTTCGCATCGAGGATACCGACCGCACGCGCTTCGTGCCCGACTCGCTCCAGGACATCATGGATAGCCTGCGCTGGTTGGGCCTGGATTGGGACGAGGGCCCCGAGGTCGGCGGCCCATATGGCCCCTATTTTCAGTCGGAACGCCTCCCTCTTTATCACGAATGGGCCGAGCGCCTGGTGCGCGCAGGGCTGGCCTATCGCTGTTACTGCTCGGAGGAGCGGCTGGAAGCGCTGCGCCAGGAACAGCGTGCCCGCAAAGAGCCGGTCATCGGCTACGATCGCCATTGCCGCACCCTGACGGCCGCTCAGCGCGCCGAACTGGAGGCGGCCGGCGTGCCCTCGGTCGTCCGCTTTGCCATGCCCGTCGAAGGTGAAACGCACTTCGTGGATCTGCTGCGCAAGATGAAGCCGTTCGACAACAATCAGTACCGCGATCCGATCCTGCTTAAATCGGACGGTTTCCCCACCTATCACTTTGCCAACGTCATTGACGACCACTTCATGGAGATCACCCACATCCTGCGCGGGGACGAGTGGCTGAGCAGCGTGCCGTTGCACGTGAACCTCTACAATGCTTTGGGTTGGGAGATCCCCGTGTTCGCCCATCTGCCGCTCATCCTCGATCCGAGCGGCGCGGGCAAGCTGAGCAAACGGAAGAAGAAGGGGGAAGGGGACGAAGAGCTGTTGACCTACATCCGGGAATACCGGGCCGCGGGCTATCTGCCCGAGGCGATGTTCAACTTCCTGGCGATCATGGGCTGGGCCTACAGCGCCGACACCGATCTGTTCACGCGTGCGGAGGCCATCGCCCGCTTCGACATTCACGACATCAACCCGGCCGCCGGCGCCCTGCCCCTCAGCAAGCTGCAATGGATGAACGGCCACTACATCCGCCAGCTCGCCCCGGCCGACCTGCAGGAGCGACTGTTGCCCTTCCTGGCCGGGCCGCTGGGCATGTCGGTGGAGGCGCTGCGCCGACATCCCGCGCTGCCGATTTTGACGCCGTTGATCCAGGAGCGGCTCAAGACCCTCAACGAGGCGGCCGCGCTCATTGACTTTGCCTTCGTCGAGGAGATCGGCTACGATCCGGCGCTGCTCGTGCCCAAGGGGCTGACGTCGGCGCAGGCGTTGGAAGCGCTGACGGCGGCCACCGCGCTGCTGACCGCCTTGCCCTTCACCGAGGAGGGCCTGGACGCGCCGCTGCGCCACCTGGCCGAGCAGTTGGGCCTCAAGGTCGGCCAGCTCTTCGGCATCCTGCGCGTGGCCACGACCGGCAAGAACGTCGCGCCGCCCCTCTTCGGCTGCATGATCGCGTTGGGGCGGGAGAAGACGCTGGCCCGTTGCCGGCGCGCGGCCGAGCTTCTGCGCCAATGTTGAGGGTCACCCCGCCGATTTGCACGGCGACGCGATTTGTGCTAAGATAATAATCGTCGTTCGGGGATAGTTTAATGGTAAAACGTCTGACTCTGGATCAGAAGTTTGGGGTTCGAATCCCTGTCCCCGAGTAAACACGATCCACGCCGACCTGATTACGTAGGGTAAGACGGTCGGTTTTGTATTTTTAAAGCGGGAGAGGGTTGAGAGATGGCAACATCAGCGCATATCATAGAGGTTTCCGAGGCGACGTTCGAACGCGACGTGATTGCAGCTTCCCACCAGATGCCGGTGGTAGTGGATTTCTGGGCGCCGTGGTGCGGGCCATGCCGCATGCTCGGCCCGACGCTCGAGAAGCTGGCGGTCGAGGCCAACGGCCAGTTCCGCCTGGCGAAGCTCAACGTGGATGAGAATCCGGGGTTGGCCATGCGCTACAACGTCCAGGGGATCCCGGCCGTGAAGGCGTTCCGCGGGGGCAAAGTGGTGGCCGAGTTCGTCGGCGCACAACCGGAAGCGCAGGTGCGCCAGTTCATCAAGAAGATCGCGCCGGCGCCGGCCGAACAGAGCGCCGAGCTGGCGGCCGCGCTGCTGGCTGCGCATCGCTGGGCCGACGCCGAGCGGGCCTACCGCGCCATGGCGAACAACGGCGCTCAACCCGCAGCCGCCCTGGGCCTGGCGAAGGCGTTATTGGCGCAAGGCAAGGGAGAAGAGGCCAACCGCGCCCTGGAGTCCATCAAAGATGGCCCGGAGTTCGCGGCCGCCGAGCGCCTGCGCGAGATGGCGCGCTGGCTGGCCTCGGCCGGGTCGAACGGTGTCGGGCCCGACCCCAATAGCCCTGAGGCGCTCTTCCGCCTGGCGGCCGGCGTCGGCGCCAAAGGGGATATCCAGGCCGCGCTGGAGGGCCTGCTCGCCGTGCTCCGCCGTGATAAGCGCTTCCGGGGCGGCGAGGCGCAGCGCATCATGCTCGCCTACTTCGACATCCTGGGTGACGCCGACCCCATGACGCGCGAATATCGCAATCGGCTGGCGTCTGTGCTGTTCTAACCTGAAAATAAACGTCACGTGCCAGGCACTTTCAAAGTGCCTGGCACGTGAACGCTGCTCATTGAGCCTCACTCCTCGAAATCGGTCGCGGCGGGCATCTCCACCCGTACCAGCTCGCCGTGTAGGTTGATGACCACCCGAAAGCCGAGCATCGCCAGCCACTGTCGCGCCTCGACCGGCAGAGTCTGGTCGAGCATCTGCTCCAGATTAATGTTTTGCAGCGCCGAATCCACGGCCGCCTTCGTAAAGAGATCGTCCCGTCCCATCATGCGCAACATCGCCTGGGCCGCCTCGGCGCGATGCTCGGCCAGTTGCGCCATGAACTGCTCCAGGACGGCGCGGTCTATCGGTCGGGCCTCCACGTGCCGTCGAAAGCCCTGATCATCAATCACGTAATACGCGGTCGAGCCGACGTAGCTCACCGTCACCGGCTCTCCGTCCTCGGTCACCACCAGATCTTCAAAAAACGGCATCGCTTTCCTCATGAAGGGATGTTCTTGACGCCGAAGGCGGTCAAAACATCCCGCGATCGGTTGCTCATGCGCGGCAGGCATAGCGCGCGATGAAAATTAACAGCGTCTACGTGCCAGGCGCTGAGGCTTATATTATACCATATCGGCGGAGAGGACCTGGCTCATCAGACATAGGGAAAGGCCCAGCGGCCCGGGCCGTGTTGGGCGTCGTAGGCGCGCAATGCGGCGGCCATATCGAGCGAGGCTTCGGCCGGCTGATCGCGCATCCACCACGCGAAATCGGAGACCCACGGCAATCCGCTCAACACGGAACGCCGGAACATCTCGGCCATCGCGCCGCCCTCGGCCAACAGGCCCGATTCCCGGTAGCCGGCGTCGACGCGGTCGCGATCGTAGTCCACGCGGCGGATCTCGACCTGCCAGCCGGCCGCGTTCCCGCGCAAGAGGGCATAGCTGGCGCGCGGATCGCCGTCATACGAGATGCCCACCGCGCCGGCGTTGATGACCAGCCAGCGCGCCACGCGACGCACCATCGGCACATGGGTGTGGCCGGCCGCCACGGTCTCTTCGGCCACGCGCGCCAGGTGGCGCGCGGCCCACGCCTCGGGCGAATCGGGCCGGATGCCGACGAAGAAATTGCCCGGCAAGCCATGGACCAGGCGGAGCGGCGGAGCGCCGTCCGGTTGCGGAGCAGCCTCCAGGGGAAGGCGGGCGAGGAAAGCGAGATGTCGCGGGGCCAGATGCTCGCGCGTCCACCAGAGCGCGGCATAGCGCCGGCGGTCGGCATAGCGCGCTTCCATCCGCGGGGTGCCGAGCTGCAGGACGGCGTCATCGTGGTTGCCGAGCAACAGCGGCCAATGCAGATCGGCCAGCCGGTCGAGCACCTCGGCCGACCAGGGACAACCGTTAATCAGGTCGCCCAGGACGAAGGTCGCGTCGACCGCCTGAGTCGCGAGATCGGCTAAGACTGCTTCGAGCGCGGGCAGGTTGCCGTGAATATCCGAAAGCAAAGCAAGCGTAACTACCGACGCCATACCGATTGCACCAGGAGATCATGGACTGGTCTGGCGTCAGTATACGACCACAGCGGCAATCCGGCAAACTGCCGTCATCGCTTCCTATCGGCCGGCGACACGACCGGATCGCTTTGGGACTTTTCTTCTGATCCGACGGACAGGGTCGTCTTGAAGAACGCGCGCAGTCTTCGGTTGGGCGTGAACCGGTAGTACGGTCCGGAAACGAGCAACCGTTCTTGTATCAGGCCGGCTTGCAGCAAGGCTGCGAGCTGCGTCAGTACCTCCTGGCCGGAACACCTCAAATCGTGTGCTACTTCCCGGTAAGAGCACCAGTCGGTCGCGGCGGCCAGATAAGCCGCCAGGTCCCAGGGAAAGTAGCGATCTGCACAACGTTGCATCAAGGGCATCAGGTCAGGAAAAGCCTCATCGTGGAGCGAATTGAGCAACCCGTCCGGGAGATAGCTCGGCTCGCCAGGAGCCAGGTAGAAAATCAAGGGGAGAGTACCTCCGGTCAGTTTTTAGAAGAGGCTCACACAAGATCAGTTTGCTCTCGTTCTCCGCAAAATAAAAAATACCACACAACCGCGCGATTGTCAAATAACAATATTGTTATCTGACCGTGCCGATGCGTCGGTGCGCCCAAAAGCGAGGTAAGTATGCACCTTCATCTTTTACCCGTGTCGGCCAGCCTCCCCCGGAACGGTATTAATTTTTCAGGGTCTCCAGCTTCTGCGGGACAAGGGGCATTTCGACAATTTCGGATGCAGTGGCCCCCCCACCCCTGACCCCGCCCCCCCGCTTGCGGGGGGGGGCGGGGAATTCCTTGAAAGGGGTATTTTGGCCGCCGAAGGCGGCCAAAATACCCCGCTATTCGCCTCGTCCCTTCCCCGCTTGGCGGGGAAGGGACCGGGGGATGGGGCCACGCAAGTTGCGGGTCCTACCGTCTTCCCACCAAAAGCTGTGCCGGGGTAACGGTGAAAACTTTCGAGGAGAGAGCGACTTGTCAGCTCGGCTTTCCTCGGTTAGAATCAGAGCACTTTCGGCATGCCTCAAGAGGCGTGTGGAACGCCGAAGGCGGCCAAAATACCCCTTGCAGCGGGATTCTCCTGCGGCGCTATTTTGAGGTCAGAAAGGAGCCTGAATCCATGCGCATCGTTGTCATCGGCGGCGTCGGCCACGTGGGAACTTACCTGGTGCCCAGGCTGGTCGAGGCCGGCCACGAAGTCATCGTCATCAGCCGCGGCCAGCGCCGGCCCTATCGGCCACATGCGGCCTGGCGCCGGGTGCAGATGGTGGTTGCCGACCGCGCGGCCGAGGATGCGGCGGGGATCTTCGGCCGGCGCGTGCGCGATCTGCAGCCCGACGTGGTCGTGGACATGATCTGTTTCCGCCTGGAAAGCGCGCAGCAGATCGCCGAGGCGTTGCGGGGGCAGGTGCAACACTTTCTGCACTGCGGCACGATCTGGGTGCACGGGCCGACGGTGCAGGCACCGACCGACGAGACGCAGCCGCGCCGGCCGTTCGGAGAATACGGCATCCAGAAGGCCGCCATCGAGGCGTACCTGCTCGACCAGGCCCGGCGCGGCGATCTTCCGGCTACCTGTCTCCATCCCGGCCACATCGTGGGCCCCGGCTGGGCGCCGGTCAATCCGGCCGGCAATTTCAATCCGCAGGTCTTCGCCACCCTGGCGCGCGGGGAAGAACTGGCTTTGCCCAACCTGGGGATGGAGACGGTGCATCACGTCCACGCCGATGATGTGGCGCAGGCTTTCTGTCAGGCCATCGCCCACTGGAGCACCAGCGTGGGCGAGAGCTTCCATGTGGTCTCGCCGGCCGCGCTGAGCCTGCGCGGCTACGCCGAGGCCGTGGCGGGCTGGTTTGGCCAGGAGCCGCGGCTGAAGTTCCTGCCGTGGGACGAGTGGCGCCAGACCGTATCGGAGGAAGAGGCGCGGGCCACGTGGGATCACATTGCGCACAGCCCCAATTGCAGCATTGCCAAGGCCCGGCAACTGATCGGCTATGCCCCGCGCTACAGCTCGCTGGCGGCCGTGTACGAGGCGGTGACCTGGCTGATCGAGCAGAAGGTGATCCAGATCTAGGAGAGCTCTGAAAAACCCCCTCCATGGGGACGATTGCACCTTGAAAACTGAGTG
>JBBIKA010000080.1:0-17060 GCA_037445695.1 Chloroflexota bacterium | reverse complement strand
ACACTCCCGCACCCTTATTCGCGACCCCCTCGCCGCGGCTGCGCCGCGTCCCCGGGGGCCCCCCCCCCGGGGGGGGGGCCCGCCCCCCCCCCCCCCCCCAACCCCCCTTGATCTCCCTCTGCCCTTTTCTGGCCGAAGGCCAGGAAAGAAGACTACTTCTGGGCGGCCTCCTGCGGCAACGGCGTGGTGGCGCGCAAAAAGCCCAGGAACAGCAAGATGGCCCCCAACAGTTCGCTGAGGTATAGCGCGCCGCCGATCCCCAGCCGAGAGAAGGAGCCGCCGAACGCCGGCAACAGCGCGCCGGTGGCGATCAGCACATTGCCGATGACCCGGTGCAACAAGATCCGCTTGCGCCAGAAGATCCAGGCTGAATAGAGCGCGCCGCCCACCAGGAAGGCCGTGCCGTACAGGTTGAAGAAGGGGGTCAGGTTACGGACACCTCCCGAGACGATGGCTCGGCCGCTCAGCTCGCTGCCGGTGTGCAGGCTGCTGCCCATAGCGACCGGATCGAGCTGCGCCGTGAAGACCCGCAGCGCGCCGTAGAGGGACGCCACGGCCAGCACCAGCATCAACACGTGGACCCAACGGCGGCGGATCAGCAGATAGGCCGTGCCCTGGCCCAGCCAGGCCGCCACCAGCATCGCGCCGAACAGATACCAAAGGCGAAAGATCAGGGGGTTCCAGCCGAACGCACCGTAGTAACCCTCGCAGAAGCCGCCAATGCCGTACATCGTCATGCCGCTGCCCCACAGCAGAAGGTAAGGACGCCGGCGGAGCAGGTAGCGCCGGAAGACCAGCGCGGCGAAGATAAAACTGATCAGGCTGGATGCGAACGGCAAAAAGGTCAATATGGTCATAAGAGGCCCTCCATTATGGCAAAAGTCCCGCCGCAACCGCGACGGCAAACGCGAGCGCGGCCAAGGTCGCCAGCGCAATGAGCGCCAGTGCCAGCGGAATCAGTTTCTCATAAACGGCCGGGTAGCTGCGCCGCGGCCGCGACGGCTTGTCCTCGTGCGCCATGTTCACCTCCCGACGCCGAAGCCGGCCGCGATCCGGGCCGCCGTCTCCTGCCCCTGGCGGATACAGTCGGGGAGGCCGACCCCGCGATAGGGGCTGCCGGTCAGGTGGAGGCCGGCCGGCAACATGCGCTCCAGCCCCGCGATCCGGTCGCCATGGCCTACATCGTACTGCGCGTTGGCCCGAGGCCAGCGATAGATGCGATGGAAGAGGGGCAGGGCCGTGATCCCCATGAGCCGGTGAAGTTCTTCGCGCACGGTCGCCAGCAATGCGGCATCGTCCAGCTCCATCGAGCGCGGGCTGCGCGAGCCGCCGAAGAAGACCCGAAAGAGCGCGTAGCCCTCCGGCGCCCGGCCGGCAAACTTCAGCGAGCTCCAGGTGAGCGCGTTGATCGGCCGGCGCTCGCTGGCCGGCACCACCAGCCCAAAGCCGAGCAGGGGCCGCGGGACCTCGTCCAGGCGGTAGGCCAACGAGATCGTGCCGGTGCTGACGTAGCGGATGCCGGCCAACACCGATGTCGCATCGGGTGCGAGCCGGCGCAGCAATCCCGCGGCCACGTAGGCCGGCACGGCCAAGACGACCGCGGCCGCCCGTAACTGCTCCCCGCGCGCGGTAGACACCAGATAGTCGCCGTCGGCCGACCGCTCCAGCCGCTCGACCCGGGTATTGAGCTGCAGGTCGCCGGTGAGCCGGCCGACCAGCGCCTCGATCAGCTCGGCCGTGCCGCCGGCCAGCGACACGAAGGCCGACGGCGGCCGATGTCCGTCATCGGCGGCTCGGCGAGCGTGGCCGTTGCCTCGCGCCGCCAACATGCCGCGCGTCAGGCTGCCGTACTTCAGCTCCAGCTCGCGAAAGCGCGGGAAGGTCGCCAGCAGGCTTTGCCGGTCGGCCTCGGCATTGTAGATGCCCGAAAGCAGCGGCTCGGCGATCTTGTCCAAGGCTTCGTCGCCCAGCCGGCGCCGCACGAAGTCGGCCAGGGTTTCGTCGGCGCCATCGCGGCGCGGGGGAATGAACAGATCCAGTCCCATGCGCAGTTTGCCCAGGGGCGAAATGAGCGGCGAAAGCACGAACGGCATGAAACGGGTCGGCACGATCAGCAGCACACCGTCGGGCATCGGGATGGGCCGGCCCTGGCTCAGCACATAGACCTTGCGCATCCGGTCATTGGTGCCCACCAGGCGGTCGGCCAGGCCCAGCTCGCGGGCGAGCTGAACCCCCCACGGCTTCTGGGTGATGAAGGAATCGGGGCCGGCCTCAACGATGAAGCGGCCTACGGCCGTCTCAACGGTCTCGGTGAGGATGTGGCCGCCCCAGCGACCGGCCTCTTCCAACAGAACGTAGGGTATGCCGCGCTGTTGCAGATACCAGGCGGTGCTCAGGCCGGCAATGCCGCCGCCCACGATGACGACAGGCGAGTCTATAGACGATGTGCGGTTCACGCCACGCTCCTTTGTCCGTATTCGTGCACAAAATCCACCAGCCGGCGAACGTTATCGGTGGGTGTATCTTGTAGAATGCCGTGCCCCAGATTGAAGATGTGGCCGGGCCGGCCGACCGCGCGGCCGGCGTCGAGCACGCGACGGGCGCGGCGACGCAGCTCGTCCCAGGGGGCCAGCAGGGCCAGGGGGTCCAGGTTGCCCTGCACGGCCACGTCGGGGCCCAACTGTCGCCACGCCCGATCGAGCGAAATGCGCCAGTCCACCCCGATCACCAGCGGAGACGAGGCCGGCAATGCGCTGCCGGCCTCCTTCAGCAGGTCGAGCATGCCGGCCATATTGGTGCCGAAATGGATGATGGGCACGCCGGCCTGACCCGCGATCGCCAGCGCGCGCCGCGTGTAGGGCAACACCAGTTCCCGGTAATCGTCCGGGCTGAGCTGGCCGGCCCAGCTATCGAAGAGCTGGAGGGCCTGCGCGCCGGCCTGCGCCTGCGCCAGCAGATAGCGGCCCACCACTTCGCTGAGCTTTTCCATCAGCTTATGCCAGGTGGCCGGATCGGCCATCATCAGCCGCCGGGCGGCCGCAAAGTGCGGGCTGCTGCCGCCCTCGACGGCATACGCGGCCAGGGTGAAGGGCGCGCCGCTGAAGCCGATCAGGGGAATGCCCGCGGCGTCCAGCTCGCGGCGGGCCAGGCGAATCGCCTCCAGGGTGAAGCCCAGCGTCTCTTCCGGCGGCCGCACGCGCAACGCGTCCACGTCCGCGGGGCTGCGGATCGGGTTGCGGATCACCGGGCCTTCGCCGGCCGCGAATTCCAGCTCCAGCCCCATGCCCACCAGCGGCGGCAGGATGTCGGCGAAGATGATCGCCGCGTCGAGCGCGAAGGCGCGGATCGGCTGCAGGGTCACCTGACACGCCAACTCGGGCGTGCGGATGATCTCCAGGATGGTGTACTTTTCGCGCAGGGCGCGGTATTCCGGCATGTAGCGGCCGGCCTGGCGCATCAGCCAGATCGGTGTGGTATCGGTGCTCTGGCGGCGACAGGCGGCCAGAAAGCGCGCGACGGTCGGCATCGTTCCGCTCATCCTTCGGCCAGCCAGCGCGCGGCCTCGCGGGCAAAGTAGGTCAGGATCATGTCGGCGCCGGCGCGCTTGATGGCGGTCAGGCTCTCCAGCGCGCAACGGCGCAGGTCGAGCCAGCCGTTGGCGGCCGCGGCGTGCAACATGGCATATTCGCCGCTCACCTGATAGGCCGCCAACGGCAGGTCGGTGGCAGCCCGCAACCGGCTGAGGATGTCCAGATAGGGCAAAGCCGGCTTCACCATCAGAATGTCGGCGCCTTCGGCGATGTCGAGCCGCGCCTCTTTGAGCGCCTCGCGGCAGTTGGCAGGGTCCATCTGGTACTGGCTGCGGTCGCCAAATTGAGGCGGGCTTTCGGCCGCCTCGCGAAACGGACCGTAGAAGCCGCTGGCGTATTTGACGGCATAGCTCATGATCGGCACGTGCGCGTAGCCTGCCGCATCCAGCGCCTGCCGGATCGCCGCGACCATGCCGTCAATCATGCCCGACGGCGCGATGATGTCGGCGCCGGCCTGCGCGTGCACGGCCGACGCCCGCCCCAACAGCTCCAGGGTCGGGTCGTTGAGAAGATAGCCGGCGGGCAGGGCAGGCGTGTAGTACGGTTGCCCCGGCACGTTGATGATCCCACAGTGGCCGTGGTCGGTGTATTCGCAAAAGCACATGTCGGAGATGACCAGCAGGTCGGGCACGGCATCCTTGATGGCCCGGATCGCCTGCGGCACGATCCCGTCGGGATTGTAGTTGTCGCTGCCGAGCGCATCCTTGGCGGCCGGGATGCCGAACAGGATGACGGCCGGGATGCCCAGGCCGGCGATCGCGCGGGCTTCCTCGGCCAACTGATCTACGGTGAGCTGGAACACACCCGGCATAGAACGCACGGGCACGCGTTGCGCGCGGCCGTGCCGCACGAAGAGCGGATAGATGAAGTCGGCCGGGCTGAGGATCGTTTCGCGCACCAGACGGCGGATGCCGGCGGTCAGCCGGAGCCGACGCGGGCGAAAAGAAGGTGTCGGTAGCGCGGTCATCGGTTCTACCTCGCAAAGTAAGCTTCCAGCGCTTCCACCAGCGCCGGAATCGTGTGTGTGTTCGGCAACACATGCACCGGAAGGCCATGGCTGCGCGCCGCGTCGGCCGTGACCGGCCCCAGGCACGCCACGCAGACGCCGGCCAGATGGCCGGCATCCCCGCCCTCGGCCGCCAGCCGTGTGAACAGATTGTGCACGGTGGACGGACTGGTGAAGGTGATCGCGTCTACCTGGCGATCGGCCAGGAGGCGCGGCAGGTTCACCCCGCCGCTGCCGATCACGGTGCGATAGGCGACGACGGAGGTCACGGCGATGCCCCTGGCCCGCAGGGCGGCGGCCAGCACAGGGCGGCCGATGTCGGCCTGACAGATCAGGACGCGACCGCCGGCGCGCAGCCGGCCGGCCAGCGCCTCGGCCAGCGCCTCGGCGACGAACTCGTCGGGCATCAATTGCACGCTCAGGCCGAGCAGGCGGCCGGCCGCCTCGGCCGTGGCCGCGCCGATGGCGGCCACCGCGAAGCGCCCTTCGTTCCAGCCCGCGTCCTGCCCCCGTTCCCCTCCAATGGTGGGGCACGGCATGCCGTGCGCCAACGCGGCCGGGCCGCAAAGAGCCGGTTGCTTCAGCCGGTCGGCCAGGACGATCACGGCGTTCTGGCTGGTGAGCACCAGCCAATCGAAGGCGCCGGCCAGGAGGTCGGCCAGGGCGGCATCGAGCGCCGCGAGATCTTCGGGCGCGGCGATGGCGATGCAGGGATAGGCCAACGGCACGGCTCCGCGACGGCGCAACAGCTCTTCCATCTCATCGAGCTGGTGCGCGGCGCGCGTCAGGACGATCCGTTTGCCTTGCAAAGCGGATTGGCTCTCGGCCATGGCCGTTTCACCTCGCGCTCTCGGCCGCCAGCATGTCGGCCGCGCCCTGCTCCAGCGCGATCTGCGCCAGCCGCGCGCCCAAAGCCGCGGCTTCGGCGGCCGGACCGTCGATCGTCACGGTGATCTGGCGGGTGCCGTCGGCCGCAGTGACGCGGCCGGTCAGTACGAGCCACTCCCTTTCGACGGTGGCATAGGCGGCGATGGGCAGCGCGCAGCCGCCGCCCAGGCCCGCCAGGAAGGCGCGTTCCGCCGTGACGGCCAGGCGGGTGGGCCGGTGGTCCAGCGGCGCCAGCAAGGCCAGGAGGGCCGCTTCGCCGCGCGCTTGCACTGCCAGCGCGCCCTGGCCGGGCGCCGGCATGAACATATCCAACGGGAGCACCTGGGTCACGGCATCGGCATGGCCCAGGCGTTCCAGGCCGGCCTGCGCCAACACCAAGGCGTCATAGGGGCCGTCGGGGTCCAATGCCTTGCGCAGCCGGGTATCCACATTGCCGCGCACGTCCAGGATGCGCAGATCGGGGCGCAAGGCCCGCAGTTGGGCCGCGCGGCGACGGCTGCTGGTGCCCACGGTCGCGGCCGGCGGCAACGTCGCCAGGGTATAGCCAGCCCGGCTGATCAGCACGTCGGCTACGGCGCCGCGCGGGGGCACGGCCGCAATGGTCAGGCCCGCGGGCTGCTCGATCGGCAGGTCTTTCAAGCTATGGACGGCCAGGTCAATGTCGCCCCGCCGCAGGGCCGCCTCTAGCTCGACGGTGAACACTCCCTTGCCGCCGATCCGGGGCAACGGCACGTCGAGCACCCGATCGCCCTGCGTGTGGATGACCTCGATCTGACACGTGATCTCCGGCCAGGCCGCCCGCAATAGGCCGACCACATGGTCGGTTTGCCAGCGCGCCAGGGCCGAACCACGCGTGCCCAGGCGGATAGGCATGAGTTCAGTTGACATGGCAGGTCGTCCCGGCCCCGGCGCGCAAAGCCGGGGCCATGTCGTCTTCGCGCTCGCCGGCCAACCCGAAGAGCTCCCGCAGGGTGTCCGCGTAGAGCACGCCGTTGCCCTGCGCGGCTTCGGCCTTCAGGCGCACGGTCGGTTCGTGGAGCAGCTTGGCGATGATCCGATGCGCCATCAGGGCCATGATGCGGCCGGTATGGGGGTCGGCATGGCCCAAGCGCCGGAGGGCCGCTTCCAGTTCGCTCTGGGCTACCGTCTCGGCTTTGTGGCGCAATTCGACCAGCACCGGCACCACCCGACGGCTATGCAGCCAAGCCATAAATGTGTCGGCCTCCTGGCGGATGATGGCCTCGACTTCGGGGATGGCCGCGACGCGCTGGACCCGATTGTCGTCTACGACGCATTGGAGATGGTCAATGTCGTAGCGGAAGACGCCCGACAGCTCATCCACGGCTTCGTCTACGTCGCGCGGGACGGCGATATCCACGATGACCAGGGGCCGGCCGCCGCGCGAGGGCAGCGCCTGCGCCACGTCGTCGCGATAGATGACCGTATGCGGCGCGGCCGTGGCCGAGACGACCACGTCGGCCCAGGCCAGTGCCTGGATCAGATCGCTCCAGTCGACCGCGCGGCCCCCGAAGCGGCTCGCCAGTTGTTCGGCATGTTCGCCGGTGCGGTTGATGCAGGTGATGTGCCGGGCGCCTTCGTCGTAAAGGGCCTGGGCCGCCAGGCCGGCCATCTCGCCCGCGCCGACGATCAGCACGGCGGCTCGGCCGAGATCGCCCACCATCTGTTGCGCCAACCGCGCGGCCGCGTGGCTGACCGAGATGGTGTAACGGCTGATAGCCGTTTCGGCGCGGGCACGTCGGCCGGCATGGACCGCCCTGGCAAACAGTTGCGAAAGCACCAGGCCGGCAGCGCCGACCGCCCGCGCCCTGACGATGGCCTGCGCCACCTGGCCCAGGATCTGCGGCTCGCCCAGGATCAGCGAGTCCAGCCCGGCCGCCACGCGCAGCAGATGTTCCACCGCGTCGCGGCCGGCCAGGCGATAGAGATACGGCCGCAGCGCGGCAGCCGTGACGCCTCGCAGCCCGGCCAGGAATTCCTCGAGCGCGGCCTGCGCGAGGGCCGGATCGCCGACAACCGCGTAGACTTCCAGCCGATTGCAGGTCGAGACGATCACGCACTCGTGGACGGTGGCGAATGCGGCCGGCGAGGCCGGCCGCCTCGCCTGGAGCTCGTTGAGCGCGGTTTCCAGGGTCTCGCCGCCGAGCGCGAACTGCTCGCGCAGCGCGACCGGTGCAGTTTGATGATTGAGGCCGATGAGAACGATAGACACGGTGCTATCCTCTCGGAAAAGGAGTCGGGCTTCGGGCGCCCCTCCAAACTTCGGCCAGCGCGGCCACCAGAGACGGGCTATCGTTCAAGAGCGCCGCCCGCTCCAGATGGACGCCCCTGGCCCGCGCCATCTGTTGCAAGGCGATGTCCAGGTCGTACAACACTTCCACATGTTCGGCGATGAAGCCGATGGGAACGACCAGGACATGCTGCTCGCCTATCTCGGCCCAGCGCGGCAAGAGGTCTTCGATCTGCGGCTCCAACATCGGCTCGCCGGTGCGGGGCGCGCTTTGAAACGCCAGCACCCAGCGCTCCGGCGGCCAGTCGAGCCGCCGGACAATGGCCAGGGCGGTCTCGTAGAGCTGCGCTTCATAAGGGTCCCCGCGCTCCCGGATGGCGGCAGGCAAACTGTGCGCGGTGAACGCGATCTTCACCGTCGGTCGCACGGCGGCCGGAAAGCGCAACAGCGCCTGGCGCACGTTGGCCGTCAGGCCGTCCAGATACGCCTCTGCGGTGTGCCAGCTTTCCACGAAGTCCACCGCGATGGCCGCGGCGCAGTCGGCCAGTGCCCGGTCGAGCGCGGCCCGGTAGGCGCCGACGCTCAGGCGGCTGTAGTGGGGCGTCATGCAGATGGCCACCGCGCGGCGCACTCCGTCCGCGGCCATGCGGCCGACCGTCTCGTGGATGTAGGGATGCCAGTGCCGCATCCCCACATAGACCGGCCGACCGACCGCCTCGGCCAATCGGGCGGCAACGCGTTCGGTGAGCGCGCGCAGCGGCGAGCGGCCACCGATCGCCGCGTAACGATGCGTGATCTCGGCCAGGAGCTGCGGATGGGCCGGCCGGCCGCCGCGCACGTTCGCCAGATAAGCGGGCAGGTCTGCCAGGGAATCGGGACCGCCGTAGGCCAGCAGCAAGATGGCCTCGTCGTTCATCGGTGCACGCCTTCCCGGCCGCGACGGATGTCAGCCGACCGGCCGCCGTGCCCACGCCGGCTCATAGACACAGAACGGCTCCTCGGCCAGGTAGGCGCCGGTCATGCCGTAGGCGCGCGCCCGACAGCCGCCGCAGACCTGCTTGAATTCGCAGCGGCCGCACTTGCCCTCCAACAGGCGCGGATCGCGCAAGGTCGCAAAGAGGGGCGATCGTTCCCAGATTTCCTGCAGCGTCTGACGACGGATGTTGCCGGCCTCCAGAGGCAGGTAGCCGCACGGGAAGATCTCGCCGCGGTGGCTGACGAAGCACACTCCGGTGCCGGCCAGACACCCTTTGGTCATGGCGTGCATGGCGGGCCCCCCTTCGTGTCCATTGCCCCCGGGCCGGCCGGCCTGACCCTGGCGATGGTGGCTGGCGGGCAACGGCCGGATGATGCCCAGGCGGCGCTCTTCGGCCTGGCGCTGCCGCACGATGCGGAAGTAGTGCGGCGCGCAAGTGGCCTTCAGCTCGATGTCGGTACGCATCTCGGCGTCGTACATCCAGTTCAGCACGGCCTCGTACTCGGCCGGGCCGATCTGCTGGTCTTCAGCGATCTCCATCCCGCAGCCGACCGGCACCAGCAGGAAGAGGTGTAGAGCGCGTGCGCCCAATTCTTGTGCCAGGCGCAACGTCTCGGGCATCTGGCCGACATTGTGCCGCGCCACGGTCGTGTTGATCTGATAGGGCACGCCGGCCGCGGCCAGGTGAGCCATGCCGGCAAGCGCCTTGCGGAACGCGCCCGGCCCGCGGAACAGGTCATGGGTGTCCGCATCGGCGCCGTCCAGGCTGATGCTGACGCGACGGATGCCGCTGGCCCGGATGCGCGCGGCGACGTCAGCGTCAATCAACGTGCCGTTGGTGGCCAGGGCCACCGTCAGGCCGGCCTCGGTCGCGTGGCGGGCAATGTCGAAGATGTCGGGCCGGAAGAGCGGTTCGCCGCCCGACAAGATGAAGATCGGCCGGGCAAATGCGGCGATCTGGTGGATCAGATCGAACGCCTCGGCCGTGGTCAGATCCTGCGGCACCAGCCGGTCGGCCACGGTGATGCGCCGGCAGTGCAGACAGGCCAGGTTGCAACCCGCGGTCGTCTCCCAAAAGATCAGCCGCGGGGGCGGATAAATCATTGAGTCCATTGAATGTTTCACACGGGTGCAGGATGCGACCAAGCCCGTGAGCGGGCCTGGTCGTAAGCGCCTACCAGGGCGATCAACATGGCGTCGAGGAAGGTCGCCACGCGATCGTACAGGCGCCAGGTGTCGGCGTCGGGCGCGCCGGCCAACGCGCCGGCCTGATGCAGCGCATCGTTGATGGAACGCCGCACCAGGAGAAAGGCGCGCAACGTCTCGATCAGCTCCAGGCCGGCCTGCTGGCAGGCGACGCCGTACTGCCGGGCCAGGCGCAATCCTTCTTCCAGGAAGGGTTCGCCGCCTTCGTTGCGGGTGGCATATTGCATCAGCACGGCCATCAACTGCTGGCCGCCGCTGCGCATGGTGGCTTTCATCTCCTCGTCCAGCCGGCCATACCATGGCTCGTTGGCGATGCCGATATGTTTCGGCGGAAAACGTGCCGCCAGGCCGGTGTCGCTGCCGGCGCCGGCCAACGCGCAGTGGTGATTTTGTTGCAGGCTGGCCAAGAACGCGGTCAGATCGGACAACCGATACCGTCGCCGGCCGCCCGGCGTACGGATGCACGGCACCTTGCCGTTGTCGGTCCACCGGCGAAGTGTGGTGAAGTGGACGCCGAGATAGCCGGCCGCCTCGCTCAGATCGAGCCAGGTGTGGGTGTCGTCGGGTATAAGGGCTTTCATCGAGGATCAATCATTTCTTAGTTTTAATCATTATTTCTATATATTTCTATGCACCCCAAATCATTTTGAGTCTAGCACACATTGGCCGGGCTGTCAAATCTTTATTGTATGCAATGATACAATTAGGCGCGGTCGTGATGAAGGTTAATGGTTCTCCAGTTTCTGGCGGGATAAGAGGCATTTCGGCAATTCCGGATGCAGTGGGCCCCCCACCCCTGACCCCGCCCCCCCCCGCTTGCGGGAGGCGGGGAATCCCTTGAAAGGGGTATTGTGGCCGCTGAAGGCGCCCAAAATACCCCACTATTAGCTCCCTCCCCTGGCCCCTCCCCCAAATTTGGGAGAGGGGTTGGGGTGGGGGCAGGGGCCACGCGAGTTGCGAGTCCTGCCGTCTTCCCACCAAAAGTCGCAGAGCCAGTTTAATCGGATCAGAAGCACAGCGTCTCGTGGCGGGCGGCCGCACGGTCACAGGTGGCCGACGAGTTTCCGCATTGTCCTGTCTCTGGTATAATGCATGCAATGATCATAGGATTGACGCGTGACGGCGTCACAACAGGTGAACATGCCAGAACGAACCATTGCGCCGCAAAGCCGCCCCGAAGAGGTGGTGATAGACGCTGCACTGCGGCCGCGCACCCTCGACGAAATGCTGGGCCAGGATCGGCTGCGCGAGAACCTGAAGATCCTGATCCAGGCCGCCCGCAACCGCGGGGAGGCGCTCGACCACATCTTGCTCTATGGCCCGCCCGGCCTGGGCAAGACCACCCTGGCGCACGTGATCAGCCATGAAATGGGGGTCGGGCTGAAGATCACCGCGGGGCCGGCCATCGAGCGCGCCGGCGATCTGGCCGCCATCCTCACCAACCTGCGCCAGGGAGATATCCTCTTCATTGACGAGGTGCATCGCCTGGGCCGGGCCGTCGAAGAGGTGCTCTACCCGGCCATGGAGGATTTCGCGCTGGACATCGTGATCGGCAAGGGGCCGGCCGCGCGCAACATCCGGCTGAAACTGCCTCGCTTCACGTTGATCGGCGCGACGACGCGGCTGGCGCTGATGACCGCGCCGTTGCGCGCCCGCTTCGGCGCGGTGTATCGTTTCGATTTCTACGACCTGCCCGCGCTGGAAGCCATCGTGGCGCGCGCGGCGGGCCTGCTGAAAGCGCCCATCACGGCCGACGGCGTGAGCGAAGTGGCCCGCCGCGGCCGCGGCACCCCGCGCGTGGCGCTGCGCCTGTTGCGTCGCGTGCGCGATTACGCGCAGGTCAAGGGAGACGGCACGATCACCGCCGCCATCGCGCGCGAGGCGCTGGCGCTGATGGAAATAGACGACCTGGGGCTCGACACGCTCGACCGCCAGGTGTTGGCGCGCATCATCCGCGATTTTCGGGGCGGCCCGGTGGGCCTGGAAACGATCGCCGCGTCGCTGTCGGAAGAGCCGGACACGATCATGGATGTCGTCGAGCCGTATCTGCTCCAGCTCGGCTTTCTGGAGCGCACCCCGCGCGGCCGCGTGGCCACGCGACGCGCTTACGAGCATCTGGGCGAACCATATCCCGAAACGGTCGGCCAGCCCATGTTGTTCAATCAAGAAGAACAGTAAGGCATAATGAAGACCAGCGATTTCGATTATGAGCTGCCGGCCGAACTGATCGCGCAGACACCGATCGAGCCGCGCGACGCCTCGCGGCTGCTGGTCGTGAATCGTCGCACGGGCGAGCTGGCCCATCGGCATTTTCGGGACCTGGCGGAATATCTGCGGCCGGGCGATCTGCTGGTGGGGAACGACAGCCGGGTGATCCCGGCGCGGCTCCACGGCGTCAAGCCGACCGGCGGCGCGGTGGAGATCTTTTTGCTGAAACCGTACTCCCCTCCCCTCGCAGGGGAGGGGCCGGGGGAGAGGTCAACCGCAGGCGCGGGACCGGGGGAGAGGTGGGAATGCCTGGTGCGCGGCAAAGGGTTGCGGCCGGGCGTGCAGGTGACCGTCCAAAAAACAGGCACCGAACGCCGCATCGTGGCGACGATCCTGGCCGAAGCCGAAGACGGCGGCCCCCTGCGGATCGTAAGCTTCACACCACCGGTCCAGGAGTGGCTGTGGGAAGTGGGCGAGGTGCCGTTGCCCCCCTACATCCATCGGCCGCTGGCCGACGCCGAACGCTATCAGACGATCTATAGTCGGATCGAGGGCTCGGTGGCCTCCTCGACGGCCGGCCTGCATTTTACGCCCGAGCTGCTGGTCGCCCTGCGCGAACAGGGGGTGAAGCTGGCCTTCGTCACGCTGCACATCGGGCTGGACACCTTTCGACCGGTCCAGACGGAGAACATCGAAGAGCACCGGATCCATCGCGAATGGGCCGAGTTGAGCCCGGAGACCGCGCGCGCCATCAACGCAACGCGGCTGGCCGGCGGCCGGGTGATCGCGGTGGGCACGACGGTGGTGCGCACGCTGGAGAGCGCGGCCAAGATCGCGCTCGGCTATCGGCCGGCCGACGAAGTGCCCGAAGATGTCGTTTGCGGCTGGCAAACCGTGGCCGCCTTTGCCGGCGAAACGGATCTCTTCATCCGTCCCCCCTATCGCTTCCGGGCTGTGGACGCGTTGATCACTAACTTCCATCTGCCGCGCTCGACCCTGCTGATGCTCGTCAGCGCGTTCGCCGGCAAGGCCTTGATCGAGCGGGCCTACGCCGAAGCGATCCGCGCGCGCTATCGCTTCTACAGCTTCGGCGACGCCATGTTGATCCTCTGACCGCGCCAAGGCCCGGCCGCGTCGCGCGGCCGGGCCTTGGTCTCACGCGTGGGCGCCGGTCTACGCCAGGCCCAGCGCCTTCTCCAGCTTCGGGATGTCGAAGTTCAGAATGATCGTGCCCTTGATATCGAAGCAGGGGGTCGTTTCGTTGCCGTTGGCGTAACCGCGCACGCGGGCGGCCGCGACCCGATCCTTCGTGATGTCAATCTCCACGTAGGGGATCCCCTTCTCCTTCAGCCAGATGCGGGCGCGCTTGCACCCGGGACACCACGAGGTACAGTACATGATCACGTCGGCTTCGGGGCGCGGGGACGGCGGCAACCGTTTGGCCGCCTCGACCGCCCGGGCCGCCCATGCGCGCGCCAGCTCCGGCTCGATCTTGGCTAGCTCGCCGAAGAGCACCTCGTTGTCGGGCTGTTCGTCAATGTTATGCACATCCACGTAGCGAATGACGCCCTGCTTGTCAATGACGAAGAGGGCGCGCTCGCTATAGCCTTCGGAGCGCAACACGCCGTAAAGCTGCGCGACCCCCCCGTGCGGCCAGAAGTCGCTGAGGAGCGGGTAGGTGATGCCGCCCAGGCTTTCGGCCCAGGCCCGCAAGCAATCCTTGCTGTCCACGCTCAGACCCAGAACCTGGGTCTCCATCCCGTCGAACCGGTCGAGGGCGACCTGGTAGGACGGGATCTGGCTCGTTCAGACGGGGGTCCAGGCCAACGGGAAGAAGGCCAGGACCACGTTCTTCTTGCCGCGATAATCGCTCAACCGCACCGTGCGGCCATCGTGGGATTTGAGGACGAAGTCAGGAGCGACCTGACCCACAGAGAGCGCCATGATTGCCTCCTATGACTGAGTTTACTGCGCCAAGTTTACTGCGCCAAAGCGCTATAATAATTATAGCTGAGACGTCGAGTCTGTTCTGTATGACTATCTCCATTTAAAGAACGCACCGGATCGGCCATGGCGAAATGCGCCTCGAGCAGGAACGATTCGGCCGGAGAAGCGGCAATCTGCACCCTCTTCATCGGAGCGCCCTACTTCGTCAGCCGATGCGCCAACCAATCGCCTACGCCGGCCAGGTCTTCGGTCGGCAGATAGTGGCCGGCATGGGCGTCGAACAGAATGCGCGCCTGGGCCGGGAAATCTTCGTCCCCTTCCCAGAGCAACGCGGCCACGGCGAGCCGCGGGAACGCCTGAAAACGATAGGCCGCATCGGCCAGCGCGAGCGGTTGGCCGCCCAGCGCCTCGGCCGCCCGCCGAAAGCGGGCCAGGTCGGCGCCCAGCTTCTCGGCCAGCACCGCCTCCGCGTGGCCGGCAAAGGCCTGCGCATAGAACAGGCCATCGGGCAGCTCGCGGAAGGTCGCCCAGCGGTCGGCCGGCGGCGTGCCATCGGCCGTCAACAGATAGTGCAAGAGCACGATCTGGATCGAAGGGTGGGCCTCGCGTTGGGGTTCCTCCGCGGCGGCCCCGGCCTGGACATACGCCACGCCGGCAGGATGGGTGACCAGGTGCGGCCGGCCGAAATAAGGCACGCTGATCCCCGCTTCCGTCATCTGCGCGCCGGCCAGCGCGGCGCAGCGCGCCGGATCGGCCGCGGCCCATTCCGTGCGGGCGCGTTCGAGCGCCTGTTGGAAGCGGCGATGAAGGTCAAACTGCGGCATTGGCTTACAACCTGGGGTTGGTGAATTCGCCGCCGATCAGCTCGCGCGCGATGATCATCCGCATCACGTTCATGGCCCCTTCCGCGCCGATAGAGTACGAACGCACCCCGCGGATGCCCATCTCGATGGGATATTCCTTGCTGTAGCCCATCGCGCCCAGCCAGTTGGCCACCTCATTGAACGTCTCGAACGCCATGATCGGCGCGCGCAGCTTGGCCATCGCGCCGTAGAGAGCGATATCGCGATGTTTGAAGCCGCCGCGCGCGTACATCTCATCGGCCATCCACGCGGCCTTATAAGTGAGCAGCCGCGCGGCCTCGATATCGGTGAAACGCTCGGCGGCCGGGAAGTTGATCCCCTGGAAAGCCGCCAACGGCTTGCCGAACGCCTTGCGCTGCTTGATGTACTCGACCCCCATCTGCAGCGCGGTCTCGGCCGCGCCGACACACGTCGCAGCGATCAGCGCGCGGGCAAAGGTGAAGCCCTCCATGGCGTAGTAGAAGCCGCGGCCCTCCTCGCCGATGCGGTAACGGTCGGCCAGCGGCATGTTCTCCATGGTGAAGCCGCCCGTAGAGATGCCCGTACGGCCCCAGTTCTCGATCAGCGTGGTGGTGACGTGCGGGTTGTCCTTGAGCGGCACCGCGAAGAAGGTGAACCCGCGATGTCCGGCCTGCGGATCGGTGCGCACCAGCGTCATGTGGACGCCGCCCATGCGCAACGATTCCCGAATGCCGCTGATATAGATCTTCTCGCCGTTGAGCAACCAGCTGCCGTCGGCCTGCTTTTCCCCGCGCGAGCGCGTGGCGCCCTCGATGTCCGATCCGCCACCGGGCTCGGTGGTCGCGATGCCGAGGAAGTGCCGGCCGGCCGTCACCTTGGGCAGGATCTCGGCTTTGAGCTCCGCGCTGGCGTAACGATCGAAGATGAAGCCCCAGCTCGCCTCAACCAGGTACATCACCGGCAGCGCCAGGCTGATGTCGGTCCGGCCCAGCTCCTCGGCGGCGATGGTCGCCAGGGTGACGCTCATCCCCTGGCCGCCGTACTCCTCCGCAACGGTGGGCGCCCACAGGCCCATCTCGGCCATGCCCTTGATGATGTCGTCGGGGATGGCATGGCCGCTGTCAATCTCGCGCACGCGCGGCGCGATCTTCTTCTGCGCGAAGTCGCGCACGGCCTTGCGCCACATCTGTTGTTCTTCCGTCCAACCGAAATCCATGCGACCTCCTTGATGAGTGATGAACGGCACAACGTGAGGCAAGATGGCATCGCCATCCTGACCTTTTGGTCGCCTCAATCGCTCGGCCCTTTCTCGGCAATCGCCCTGACCAGATCGCCGCTGGAGATGATGCCCGCCAGCCGATGCTCATCTATCACCAACGCGTTCTGGATGCCGACGCGCGCGAAGAGCTGGGCGATGAACGGCAAGCGCAGATTGGGCGTGACCACGATGAGCGGCTTGACCATGATCTCGGCGACGCGCGTGCGCGCGGGCGAAAGGGATTTGGCCAACAGCCGGTACGTGATCTCCTGATAGGTGACCATGCCGTAGGCGTCCCCCTCGTCGGCGCGGTCCACGATGACCGCCTGACAATGGCCTTTCAGCATCGCCTCGACGGCCTCTTGCACGGTAACCAGGGGCGAAACGACGACGAAGTCCTGGTTCATGATGTCGCGAGCCCGCAGGGAGTAGAGGCGGTGTTCTTCCATGAAAGCGCTCCTTTCCGGTGCAGCTTGAGCAGGATGCAGAAGGCAACCGTATTGTACCACGGAGTAGGCAGGGCATTGAAATCCCGGCCGCCGCTCACGCGGCTAACCCCGCCCCGCTTGCGGGGGCGGGGAAGTTCTTCTATGGTGGGGTTTTGGGGCCGCAAAGCGGCCCCAAAACCCCACTTGGACCGGATTTCCCCCTCTCCCCCGGCCGCAGGCCGGTGAGCAGTTACGGAGGAAAAACGGCTTGCCCCGCGGGCGTCGTTGCAGTATAATGACAGCAGGCATGTGCTAACCTTCGCGCGCTGTGCGTCCCGTGCGCCCGCCCGGCGATAAAGCGTCCGGGTTACCCAGCAGCGCCCGGTGAACCGGGCTGGCCAGGGCGTCGGTGTCGGATCTAGCCCTGTTGACGGGGCGCTGCTCGGTAGCACGAGCCATTTATGGTCGTGCGGGCGTCAGC
>JBBIKA010000079.1:0-17066 GCA_037445695.1 Chloroflexota bacterium | reverse complement strand
TCCCCAATCCCCACTCCCCAATCCCTAATCCCCGGCTCCTGGTCGTAGACCTCGCCGTCCCTCGCGACGCCGACCCGGCGATCGGCGCCATCCCCGGCGTGCGCCTGGCCGACATTGACGACCTGGAGGCGATCGTGCGGGCCAACCATCCGCTGGCGGCCGGCGTGCGCGACGCGGCCGAAGCGATCGTGGGGGAAGAGCTGGCCGGCTTTCGCGGCTGGCTGGCGGCCCGCTGTTGCGCGCCGGTGATCCAGGCGCTGCGCGCCCGCGCCGATGCCATCTGCCAGGCGGAGGTGGAAAAGACGCTGCGCAAGCTCGGCGACCTGACGCCCCGGCAGCAGGAGCTGGTGGCGGCCATGGCCCGTGCGATCGCCAACAAGCTGCTGCACGAGCCGATCGTCCATCTCAAGACCTCGGCCGAGATGTTGCGCGCCGCGGAAGAGTTGTTCGAATTAACGAATTAAGGTTCTCCAGCTTCTGGCGGGACAAGTGGAATTTTGGCAATTCCAGATGCAGTGGCCCCCCCACCCTGACCCCGCCCCCCGCTTGCGGGGGGCGGGGAATCCCTTGAAAGGGGTATTTTGGCCGCCGGAGGCGGCCAAAATACCCCGCTATTAGCTCGCCCCTTCCCCGCCAAGCGGGGAAGGGGCCGGGGGATGGGGCCACGCAAGTTGCGAGTCTTACCGTCTTCCCACCAAGAGCCGCAGAGCCCGAACTAAAAATGGCGCTGCTGGACGCGATCGGCGCAGGGTGAGATCGCGCAGCCGGCAGGGGAGTGGAGAGGATCGTCCGATGACGCGTCTTTTAACGCCGGCCGATCTGGCCGGCTTCATCGCGGCACACGGCATCGCGGCCGAGATCGTGCCCATGGCCGTCGAGACCCCTACGGTGCCGGCCGCGGCCGCCGCGCTGGGCGTTGAGCCCGATCGAATCATCAAGTCGCTGCTCTTCCTGGTGCGCGACCAGCCCGTGTTGGTCATCGCCGGCGGCGAGACGCGGGTGGATCGCGGCCTCCTGGCCGGCCGCTACGGCGTGGGCAAGAAGCAGGTGAAGCTGGCGGACGCGGAGACGGTGGTGCGGCTAACCGGCTACCCGGCCGGCGGGGTGCCGCCCTTCGGCCACTGCACCCCGATCCCGACCCTGCTCGACCGGGGAGTGGCGAGGTGGGATGTTGTCTACGGCGGCGGCGGAGACGATCATACGCTGCTGCGCATCGCGCCGGAGGAGCTGGCGCGGGTCACGGCCGCGGAGTGGGTAGATCTATAGTGCGCGGCGGCACACAGCGCGCGCTGAAAATGAACCGCGCCTACGTGCCAGCCTGCCCTGGCGGCCAGGCCAGGGGCACTTGCACAGTGCCTGGCACGTCCATTTTTCGGGTTAGGCGCCTGATAGCACGCGAAATGTTCAGTCCGGAGGTGCAGGGTTGTCGCGCGCTTCGGCCTCCTCTATGCGTCGGCGCATCTCGGCCAGGGGCACCCCGCCGGTGATGCGCACGCGCTCACGTGCTTCTTCGAGGAGTTGCACAAAGCGGGGATTGTGCGCCAACAACAGACCATCCAGGTCGTCCTCATTGGTGATGGCGATGATCATCGCAACAGGTCTTCCGTTGCGCGTGACGATGACCGGCGCGTCTCGGCTTTCGTCAATATAAGCGCTGAAGCGGTCTTTGACTTCAGCCAGGGGTGCAATTTTCATAGGATAAACTCCTCTTGGCCTATGTACAAACGATTGCCAACCTTATGTCCGATGGCCAGGACAACTACGACGCCACTGTCCATATCCACATCGTAAAATACGCGATAACGATTGTGTGCGCCGCAGCGCAATTCCCAGGTTGCACCAAGTGAGTTCGGGATGCGCAGCGGCTTGCGGTTCCTTGTCGGCTTCACGGGCTCAAACTGTAAGTGCTCCTCGATGGCGTCAAAGATCGCTGAGTGTTCCTTGCGCTCTATGGCTGCAAAGTGCAGCTCGACGCGCTCATCTACGATGATTTCGAAACGTCTCCGCCGGATCATAGCTAGAATTCTAGCCAGAATGTCGCGATTGTCAAATTAAGATTACCCGCGGGGCCGACGGAAGCGCACCATAGAAGGAGCATGAACCGGGCCGATCCCTCTCCTTGATTGCAGCCACCGCGCTGCACGGCGGGCTCATCCTGGCGACGCGCAACGTGGACGACTTCGTAGGCACCGGTGTGCCGCTCTTCAATCCGTGGACGGGGATCAGCCTTCAGGGGTGACTGATCCGGCGTGCCGATCCTGAGGCCCGGTTTCACGCAGGGCGCTTCATCCCCACCCAATCCACATCAATCCCCGCCCGCGCCCCCAGTCGTTCCATTAGCTCGCCGGTGTGCTGTTGCAAGTGGCGGATGTTGTAGAATTGCAGCTCCAACTTTCCGAAGGGCAGCCAGCCGAAGCCCGACGCCGCTTCCAGATCCAACTGCGGCGCGCGCTCGGTGACGTGGCGCTGGCAGAAGGCCAGGTATTCGAGGATGGCCTCCTTATCGTACGGCTCGCCGATCTGCGGCGGCGCATGGGGCGGCCACGGCGTCGGCCCCATGAACTGGTATTCCTTCCGATGCTTCGGCCAGGGCGTGAAATGCGCCTCGGAGTCCGCCAGATACAGATGGGTGTAGAAGAGCGCGTGATAGGCTGGGAGGGCGGCAGGACTCGCAACTTGCGTGGCCCCATCCCCCGACCCCTTCCCCGCCAAGCGGGGCAGGGGCGAGGCTAATAGCGGGGTATTTTGGCCGCCGAAGGCGGCCAAAATACCCCTTTCAAGGAATTCCCCGCCCCCCGCAAGCGGGGGGCGGGGTCAGGGGTGGGGGGGACTTACCGCATCCGGCATTGCCGAAATGCCGCTTGTCCCACCAGAAGTTGGAGCACCAGAAACTCGAATGTCGCGCAAGGAGCCGGCCGATTGCCCACAAGGCGAAGTTCATGCACCACGAAAGACGCGCGCCGTCCCCGCCGGCAGCAAGAGCCCGGTCTCTGGAAACGGTTCGCCGGTGACGCTGTCGGCGGGCCGGCTGCCATCCGCGCACAGTGAGGTCGCAGGCACGTGGATCGGGTGGGAGCCGAAGTTCGCAACCACATAGTAGGATCGGCCGTCTGCGCCCACGACCGCAACCCCGCGGCCAAACGACGGAGGCAGAGCCAGCGGCCTGGCGCGCGCGTCCTCGGCGCACGCGCGCGTGGCGGCCGCATCGGCCCCGGAGAGAACCGCCCACCCGACATCCAGCAGGGTTGCGCCCGCATCGGCCCAGGCAGGCGTAGCGCGGCACGGCCAGCACAGCTCATCTACATACAGCGAACGATACGCGCCCCCGCGCCGCATCGCCGCTCGGGAGACCGCCAGCGTCGCCGCGCCATAGAGGCCGATCACGCCGAGCCGGCCGTCCACGCACGCCCACCGGCTGCCCAGGCTGATCGTTTCGTCCTGCGGCGCGGGACTGACGAGCGCGACCGGGCCCGCCTCAGTCGCCAGCATCCGGCGGAAGTCGTTGTAGAGGTCATTGGGGATGTTGAGATGCAGCCCCTTGACCGAGCGCACGAGCGCCCGCGCTCTGCCCAGGCGCACGAGCTCCAGCCCCACCACCGTGCGCCCATCCGGGAGGGCAACGAACGCAATGTGATGCGTCGCCAGATCGCGGCCTGTCCAGCCCTCGGCCAGTTCGACCTCCGCGCCCTCGATCAGCGATCCGCAGGTGATGAATCCGCCCTCGAAGCCGTCGGAGTGATAGCCGATCAGCCGGCGGCCGGGCGGCGGCTTGGGGTGCGCCGGGTGCGGGTCGGCGGCAAACTCGACCTGCCCGACCAGATTGCTCTCCCACTCGGCCAGATGCCCGTCGTCGGGCGGCAGGCACATCCCCTGCGCCAGCCCGAACGCGCGCCACGCGAAGGATGCCAGCCGGGTGGGACAGCGATGAAGGATGGCGCCATGCTCCGGCTCGTGCCAGAGACCGGCGACGGAAGCCTCGAAGTCACCCGTCATTGCGAGGCCTGCCGTTTGGGCCGAAGCGATCTCCGCCGTAAGCGGGGGATTGCTCACCTGCACTGCACCTGCGGGTGTGCGCAAGTGCGAGTGTCGGCGACCAGGGCGCTCCTCGCAATGACTCAGTGGCCGATATACGACCCACTGGCTCAGCGCGCAGGCGCGATCCGATTCCAGGCGGGTATAATAGTATGGGCTGCGCTGCTCGATCTCCGCCAGCCGCCTGCCGAAGAAGCTGCCGTCGCCGCTATAACGCGCTTCCTGCGCGATCAACGCCAGCTGCGCGTCGGCCAGGGCCAGCGCGTGCGGATCCCCCAGCCGATCGGCCGCGTAGAGGAGCGACGGCAGCAGGTACTCCTGGCAATACGCATATCGCACGCGGCTATCCCCGCCGATGCGCGCCAGCCGGCCATCGGCGAAGATCAGCCGCCGCACCAGGTTCCACAGATCGGCCTGATGATGATCGAGCGTCTCCGGCCGGGGCAATCCGGCCAGCTTGCAGTCGAAGTGGAGCATGGCCGCGTTCGAGACGCAGATGACCATGTAACCGACGTTCAGATAGCCGTGGTGATCGAGCGCGTAGTGCGGGAAGAAGTTCGCGCCGATGTGCCGTGCGGCCACCGGCTTGCCGGCCAGGATGGTCTGATCGGCTGCGTCCGCGGCGACGCTGACCGAGTTGACGAGGAAGAGGTGCGCCCGCTCCTGCCAGTCGGCGGCGTGCGGATGATCGGGGATCATGGCGGCTGTGCGCCACAAGAGCGCGCCGTTCCAGAGGTTGGACTCCGGCGCGTTCTTGCCCGACGCGTTCCAGACATCGGCCACGACGCCGCCGACCCCGCCGCGGTGGTAGCTCGACATGATCCACTCGCACTCGCTGATGAGCACACGGCGCAAATCGGCCTGATCTCGCTCCGTCAGCTTCGGCCAGAGCAGGTAAACGCCGTGCATCATCCGCTCGATACCGAGCGCGCTGATCCAGGTGTGGCCCCACTGCGTGCCATCGGTGCACGCGCCGTCGCCGCTGACGTGGGAAGCCAGGCTGAAGCGAAGGGCCGCCCGCGCCCGGTCAAGCGCCCACTGTCGGTCTAGCCCGGCCACGCTCTCGCCCCGGATCGCCAGCGTCGCCAGCGCAGCCATGTACTTCTGGTTCGTCTGCACGCCCCAGGCGTTGTAGCCCGCGCCGTAGCAGCCCTGATCGGGCCGGCCGGGGATGGGATACCAGTGGCGCTCGGCATTCAACGCCCAGGTATGGAGCAGGGCAAGGGGGGATGATTGAACCAGCCTCATAAGTGAGTTTTTTTCATGAAGCTCGTCCTTTGCGGCGAACATGGCGCAAGCTGGCAGCTTGCGCCACAGGCGCGCCACCAACTCGACCAATTCCTGCGCCGAAGTCACGGTGTAGCGCGGCGTCTCATCAGCAGTCAACGGCTGCGTGCGCCGGCGCTCGTTCCGGTGGAAGAAGACCGAAATCAGCCCGAGCCGGTTTGCGCCGACGATGTCCCGCTCCAGGTTGTTGCCGACCAGCACCACCTGGCCGTAGTCGGCCTCACCGATGCCCAGCGCGTCGGCCGTTCCCGAAGATGCGCCAAGAGATCGGCCCTATTCTACCTGAACCTGACAAAAACGGC
Source organism: Chloroflexota bacterium (assembly GCA_037445695.1). Lineage (GTDB taxonomy): Bacteria > Chloroflexota > Anaerolineae > CG2-30-64-16 > CG2-30-64-16 > CAKZKT01. Next base: position 11,445 of record JBBIKA010000079.1, on the reverse strand, counting down.
AACGGCGCGGCCGGCCGGGTAGATGCGGCCGGATTGGAAGCCCTCAATCTTAACGCCGGCGCCGATTTGTGTTATCATATGGAGATGAAGGGAGATCGAATGATGGATACGGTCAGGGTGGTGGAATATGTGGACATCGCCGCGCCGCGGCATGAGGTCTTTACAACGGTGACCGATTGCGAACGCCGATTGCAGCTTTGCCCGCTGTGGGGCGCGATCAGGCTGGTCTCGGTCAGCGCCGACTATCCTGCAGCCGGCAGCCGCTGGCTCTCCGCGCCAGCACAGGAGACCGCCGACGTCTACCCCAGCATCGTGACCGACTATCAGCCTGCGCAACGCTTCGCCTACTATACTGCCACCGACGGCCAGGCGGTCGTCACCTGGACGTTCCAGGACGTGGCCGCCGGCACGCGCGTCATCTATCAGGAAGAGTTCGCGGCCGACGAGGCCCGCCTCGACGAGATTGCGGCGCAGGTGCGTCAGGTGGTGCGCGATTGGCTGCTTAACATCAAGCGCTACTCGGAATTGCGCCGGACCCGCTTCGAGCGGCTGTTGCGCTGGCTGGCCGACCACTACTACCTCAAGCTCCGGCCCGACCAGCGCAACGTGATCGTCACGATCTTGATCATGCACTTCATCGGCGCGATCGCCTCGATCATGGCGATCGTCGCCTTCGGCTTCACGCGCCTTTTCTGATTTTTATCCTTCGTAACAGCATCGGAAGCCGGTGTCGTCGCTCCGATGCATGGGCGCGGCCCAACTGCGATAGGCGCAGCGCGCCTCGTGCCGGCTCCCGCGCCATGATCCCCCGCGCAGCGTTTGTTTTCCCAGGTTCGCCTCCGGCCGCTCCGGGTTGGCGATGGCTCCGCTCTCATGGAATCGCGGCAACAGGCTCGGCGGCTCCATCTCGTTCACCAGCGCCTCGCGGCCGTCGGTCGGATCGTACGGATAGGGGCCGAAGAGGGACGAGCACCAGCTCTGCACGTTGCCGGCCATGTCGGCCACGCCGTAGGGGCTATCGCCGGCCGGCGAGAAACGCCCCACCGGCGTCGTGCCCGTGCTGCGCATCTCGCGGTTGTTGCAGCGACCGGCCTCCCACGCGTTGCCCCACGGATAGAGCCGGCCGTCCGGCCCGCGCGCGGCCTTCTCCCATTCCACCTCGGTGGGCAGGCGAAGCGCCAGGCCGGTCACCTGCCGCGCCCAGCGGCAAAACGCCACCGCGTCGTGAAACGAGACGCCCACCACCGGATGATCGGCCAGCTCCTCGGGCATCTGGCCGGCCGGCCAGAAGAGAGGCGGCCGATGGCCGGTGGCCTCGACGAACAGCCGATACTGCGCATTGGTCACCGGATGGCGCATGATGTGGAAATCGCTGATCTCCAGCCGATGTTGGGGTCGCTCGTCGTCGCCGGCCGCGCGGTCGTGGCGGCTGCTGCCGATGATGACCTCGCCGGCCGGCACGAGAACGAAATCGAGGTTCAATACAGAGGCCATTGGCTTTTTTGATTTACCTCAGCAGATGATGTTCGATCGCATAGCGCACCAGCTCCGCGCTGTTGCGCACGCCCAGCTTCTCCATGATGTTCGTGCGATGCACCGAGGCCGTCTTCGGGCTGATCACCAGCAGTTGGGCGATCTCCTTGTTGCTCTTGCCCTCGACGACCAGGCGCAACACCTCGCGCTCGCGCTCGGTGAGCCGGGCCGCAGGCGCCGCGCCCCCCGATCCGCCCGCGGCGTAATCGCGGATGACCTCGCGCGCCACGGCCGGCTGCAGAAAAGCGCCCTGCTCGTGCACCTGGCGGATCGCCGCGATCACCTCGCGGCCGCCCGAGCGCTTCAACACGTAGCCGACCGCGCCGGCCTGCAGCGCCGGCGCGATGTATTCCTGATTGTCGTGTTGGGTCAGGATCAGGACTTTGACTTCGGGATGGAGCTGGTGCAGGCGCCGCGTGGCCTCCAGGCCGTCCACCTCGGGCATCGCCAGGTCCATCAGCACGATGTCGGGGTGGAGCGCCTCCACCAGGGCCAGCGCTTCCGCGCCGTTGCCGGCCTCGCCCACCACGGCGATGTCGTCGTAGCGCTCCAGCAGCGAGCGGATCCCCTCGCGCAGGATCGCGTGATCGTCCACCACCAGCACCCGGATGCATTTGACGCATTGCCCGTCTGCGCTCATCGGCCATCCTCCTTGACCGGCACCGAGATCTGGATGCGCGTGCCGAAGCCGGGCGCGCTGTCAATGTGAAACTGACCCCCCAGCAATTCGATCCGCTCTTGCATGCCCAACAAGCCCAATCCCCGGCCGCTGTCGGGCGAAAGGGTGACCGAGACCATGTCGAACCCGATGCCGTCGTCCTCGATGGTGATTTCGACTCGCTCCTCGTGGGTGGCGAAGGCGATCCGCACGTTGCGGGCCATGGCATGACGGGCGATGTTGGTGATGGCCTCCTGGACGACCCGAAACAGCGCGGTTTCGACTTCGGCCGGCAGGCGCCGCGTGGCATGGGCATCCTCGATCTGCAGGCGCACGTTGGCCGCTTCCAGCCGCGACTGCGCGAACCAGCGCAATGCCGGCACCAGGCCCAGGTGATCGAGCATGCTGGGGCGCAGGTCGAAGATGAGCTTGTGCACCCCGTCCAACGTGCGTTGGGCCATCGTGCGCATGTTGTGCAACATCTGCTTGATCTCGACCGCGTCGGACAGCTCCAGGGCCTCGTCCGCCGCGTAGAGCAGAGCGGTCAACGTCTGGCTGGTCTCGTCGTGCAGGTCGCGGGCAATGCGCTTGCGTTCTTCTTCTTGGGCCGTGATGATCTTGTGGAGCAGCTCGCCGCGCAACCGTTCGCGGCGCTGCAACTCGGTGTACAGGCGGGCGTTTTCGATGGCGATGGCGATCTGGCCGCCGATCGCGTAGAGCAGTTCGCGCGCCGCGGCGTCGAACTCGCGTTCGTTGCGCGTGGCCACGCACATGCTGCCGAGGGGCGTGCCGCGGGCGATCAACGGCACATGGACCAGGGTATGCAACCCTTCGCGGCGGAGGGGCCGGGCGCGGCGGCTGCGATAGCGCGAGACGGTCGGCACAACGATCACCTCGCGATGTTCGAGCACGCCGCCGCACGCGCCGTCCAACATGCCGAACTGCGCCACCGCGCGCGCGGTCTCCTCGGAAAAGCCGCGATGCGCATACAGCTCCAGCTTGCCCAGCGCCTCCTCGCGCAAGAAGATGGCACCCGAATCCACGCCCGTCAGGCGCAACACTTCTTCCAGCGAACGGTTCAGGATCTCGGTCAGGTCGAGCGACTGCGAGATGGTGCTCGCGATTTCGTGCAGGATGGAGAGCTCTTCGTGGCGTCGCACCAGGGCTTCTTCCAATTGGCGTTCCTCGGTCACATCGCGCCACGATTCGATGAGGCCGAGCGTGCAGCCGGCCGCATCGCGATAGGGCGCCGCGATCACGTCGAAGTAGCGGAGTCGCCGGCCGTGATCGGTTTGGCGCAGGTGGGTGACCTTGATCGTTTCCCCCTTGGCGGCCACGGCCGCGGCCGGACACTCGCAATCGGGCCGACAGCCGAGCAGATCGCAGCACGACCTGACGGCCAGTGTCGCCTCGTCGGCCGCGCCGTTCAGCGCGGCGATCAGGGCCCGGGCCGCCGCATTGGCCAGTCGGATGCGCCGATCCGGCCCGACCACCAGAATGGCATCGCTCAGGCCGTCCAAGATGGCACAGTTGTCCCACGCGACCAGTGGAATCACCTCTTGCATCGCCCCCTCAAATTTTCACCTGTTCACCCCGCGCCCCGGCCGGGCCATTCGCAATAGCGCGGCCGGCCGCAATACTTGCACACGCCGCCCTCGGCCTCCAGCTTCTCGCGCACTCCCGCGAACTCGCCCATCAGGTCGTACCACTGATAGGTGCGACCGATCGTGACGCGCAAGGGCGTCTTCGGCATGTCGAACGCCTGGCGCGCCTTCGACGTGTCGAAATAGAACATCTGCGCTTCCAGCCGCAGCCGATCGCCCGTCAGCGGCACCGGCCCGGTGGTCTGCGGCTGAAACAGGTCGGTCAACCCGGCCGAGATCGCCACCAGCCAGCGCGGCATGACCTTCAGTTTCATCCCGCAGCCCACGACATCGGCGATGGTCTGGTAGAGCTGGAGGAGCGACATATTCTCGCCGCCGAGGATGTAGCGTTCGCCCACCCGGCCTTTGAGCGCGGCCTCGATGTGGCCCTGGGCCGCGTCGCAGATCGGCACGATGTTCTGGCCGCCGGGCGGAATCAGCGGCGGCGCGCAATGCTTGACGACCTCGACGACGATGCCGCTCGACACCTTGCGGATGTCGCGTGGGCCGATGACCGTGGTGGGATTGACGATCACCGCCGGCAAACCCTTCTTGACGTATTCGAAGACGATCTGCTCGGCCAGATATTTGCTGTGGCCGTAGACGAAGCGCTCGGGCTTGACGTTGAAGGTGAAGGTCTCGTCCACCATCCGGTTCGGGTGGATGCCCATCGCCGCGGTGGAGCTGGTGTGCACCACCCGTTCGACGCGGGCCTGCAGCGCGGCCTCCATGACGTTGCGCGTGCCCTCGACGTTCACCTGATACATCCGTTCGATCCCCTGACGCCAGTAGTCCACCACGCCGGCCGCGTGGAAGACCACGTCAATGCCGCGCATGGCCGGCGGCAACGACTCGGGGATCAGGACGTCACCGGGGACGAACTCGAAGGGGCCGCCTTCGAGCAGCACCCGCGACGCCCCTGGCCGTTCCAGGATGCGCACCTCCCAGCCGCGTTCGATCAGGCGCAGTGCGATGTTCGAGCCGACAAAGCCGGTTCCACCGGTCACCAGGGCGCGCGGCATCGTTGTCCTCCGACCTCAAGATGGTTGTCTGAACCAGGCCAATTTCTCGCTCAGGGCCACGACCGGGCCGACGACGATCACTGCGGGCGGCCGGATGATCCCCGTGGCGCGCGCGACGATATCGGCCAGGGTGCCGATGACGGCGCATTGATCGGGGCAGGTGCCGTTGGCGATCAAGGCTACGGGCGTATCGGCCGGCCGGCCGCCGCGGCGGAGCGCGGCGACGATGGCCGGCAGATTGCCGACCCCCATCAGGAAGACCAGGGTGCCGTCGGCCTGCGCGGCCGCCAGCCGCTCCCATTCCGCTTCCTGCTCGGCGACGGCATCGGCGCGGTGGCCGGTGACGATCGTCACGCCGCCGGCCAGCCCACGATGGGTGACCGGGATGCCGGCGTAGGCCGGCACTGCGATCGCGCTGGTGACGCCCGGCACCACTTCGAACGGCACGCCCGCCTCGACCAGCGCCAACGCCTCTTCGCCCCCGCGGCCGAAGACGAACGGATCGCCCCCCTTCAGACGGACGACCGTCTTGCCCGCGCGGCCCTTTGCCACCAGCAGGCGGTTGATCTCGTCTTGGGGCAATGTGTGGCGGTCGGCCTCCTTGCCCACGTCAATCAGTTCGGCGTCGGGGGGTGCATAGTCCAGGAGCGCCCGATTGGCCAGGCGGTCGTACACGACCACCTCGGCGCGTTGCAGGCATTTCAACCCGCGCACGGTAATCAGTTCCGGGTCGCCCGGCCCCGCGCCGACCAGATAGACGATGCCGCCGGAAGATGATGGCATGATGATATGCTCCGATGGTATTAACCTGAAAATAGCCTCTCCGACGTGTCAGGCACTTCCGAAGTGCCTGGCACGTGGGCACTGTTCATTTTCATCGCGCGCTGTGTGCCGCCGCGCATGAACAACTGCAATCTGACCGTGCCGACCCCGCGCATCAGGCCGACGATTCGTGCGCCTCGTCGCGCGACATCTGGGCCAACAGGTCGGCCAGCCGCGCCCGGCCGGCCTCTGCGCCGTCGCGGCGGATGATCTCCAAGACGTCCGAATCCACCAGCCGGAGCGCGGCCGCCAAGCGCGGTTCGCCCGGCGGAAAGCGCGCGAACAGTGCGGGCCGCAATTCGGCGAGCAGGTCGGCGAGCACGCCGTATTCGGGCCCGATCGCGGCTTCCAGCCGCTCGCGCAGGCGCCGCGCCAGCGCCGGGCTCGCGCCGCCGGTCGAGATGGCCAGCACGATCTCGCCCTGCCGCACGACGGCCGGCACGATGAAATTGCTGTGGCCGGGGTCGTCTACGACGTTGATCAAACAACCATCGCGTTCGGCCTCTTCCCACACGGCGCGGTTCACCGCCGGATCATCGGTGGCCGCGATGGCCAGAAACGCGCCGGCCAGGTCGCCCGGCCGGTACGCGCGCGGCACGACCTCGATCTCGCCGGCTGCGGCCCGCTGGGCCAGCTCGGGGACCAGCGCCGGGCTGATCACCGTCACCGCGGCGCCGGCCGCCAGCAGCCCGGCCACCTTGCGCGCGGCCACCGCGCCTCCGCCGACCACCACGCTCCGTCGCGCCGCCAGGCCGATCAGGCTGATGGGATAGGTCTGCATGGCCTGATTTTACCACATCTTCCCGATTTGCGCGATTTCATCGTAGGTGCTCGCCGATACCCCGCGTGTTGTGGGGCCAGACCAACGCTCTCACCCCCTGGCCCCTCTCCCGCCCGCGGGAGAGGGGGAATCGGCTGAATCGGGTTTTTGCGGGCGGCGGAGCCGCCCGCAAAAAAAACCAACTCGGCTTCTCCCCGCCCCCGCAAGCGGGGGCGGGGTTAGGGGTGGGGGCCGTACGATGTCACTGTGCACATTGACATTTCATCGGCGACTTGCGCGGGCATCGGGTTCGGGTTAAAATAGATCGGTGATTTTGATTTGCCAGGGTAATCGTTTACCTCACCCCTCACACCTTCTCCCCGCCCCCGCCTGCGCGGGCGGGGAGTTCCCTCTTGGGGGGTTTGCGGCGGCTACGCCGCCGCAAACCCCCCTTTGAGAGGATGCCCCCTTCCCCAAACTTGGGGAAGGGGGTCGGGCGGATGGGGTTGAAAGCCGACCACGGTCAAATGCAGAGTTACCGCAACCGTTACCTGCGACATAAAAGGAGCTAACCTTGAGAACTGATCTTCCAGTTTATATCGTCAACGATGCGCTTCCCGACTTCATCGCCTTCTGTCGGGAGCGGGGGTTGAGCCGTTTCCTGTTGGTGGCCGACACGAACACCTATCCCGCGCTCGGCCGCCGCGCCGAGGCCGCCCTGCGTGCACAAGGATGGGATGTGCGCACGGCCATCTTGCATGGCGACGACGTGATCGCGGATGCGCGCTACATGATGCAGGTGTTGCTCGCGGCCGATGCGACCCCGCGCACCTACGTGGCGGTCGGCTCCGGCACCATCACCGACATCGCGCGCTTTCTCAGCCATCGTTCGGCGCAGAAGTTCATCTCGTTGCCCACGGCCGCCTCGGTGGACGGCTTCACCTCCATCGGCGCGCCGATCGTGGTAGACGGCGCCAAGATCACGATGGTGACGCACGGCCCGCTGGCCGTCTTCGCCGATCTGCCCACCCTGTGCGCCGCGCCGCGGCCGATGATCGCGGCCGGCTTCGGCGATCTGATTGCCAAGCTCACCTCGGTGGCCGATTGGGAGCTGGGCCACCTGCTCTGGGGCGAGCCGTATGACGCGGCCATCGCCGAGCGCGCGCGGAATGCGGCGTGGGCGGCCGTCCACCGGCTCGACGCCATCGCCAATGCCGAATGCGAAGGCATCAAGACGTTGATGGAGGGCCTGATCGAATCGGGCTTTTGCATGTTGGACTTCGGCGAGACGCGGCCGGCTTCGGGCGCGGAGCACCATATCTCGCACCTGTGGGAGATGATGCTCTTGCGCGAAGGCCGCCACTCGGTCTTGCACGGCGCGAAGGTGGGCGTGGCCGTCATCGTCAGCGCGCAGCGCTACGACGCGATCAAGGCGATGCCCCGCAGCGAGGCGGCCATGCGGCTGGCGGCTGCCACCCTCCCCGACCGCGCGGCCGACATCGCCGCGATCTGCCAGGCGTTCCCGCACATGGCCGACGAGCTGATCGAGATCCAGGCGCCGTTCCTGGACATGACCGAGGCTCAATTCAATGCCTTGAAGGCGCAGGTCCTGGAGCACTGGGACGAGATTCAGCGGATCGCGTCCACCGTCCCCCCGGCCGCCGAGGTGACGGGCTGGTTGCGCCGTGTGGGCGGGCCGGTCACGGCCGCGGAGATCACCCTGAGCGACGATGAGTTCGAGCTGGGCGTGCGTTGCGGCCATTTCTACCGCAACCGCTTCTCGGTGGCAAAGCTGGGGCGGCTGTTGGGGTTGGTCTGAGAGGCCGGGCCGCGGCCATGATCCGATGATCCTGGAAGCCGTTATCATCCTCGCCTTGATCCTGCTCAACGGCGTGTTCGCTATGTCGGAGATCGCCGTTGTTTCGGCGCGCAAGGCGCGGCTGCAACAGGCGGCCGAGGAGGGGGATGCCCGCGCGCGCAAGGCGCTCGACCTGGCCGAGCGGCCATCCGAATTTCTGGCGACCGTCCAGGTGGGGATCACGCTGGCGGGCATTCTGGCCGGCGTGTTCGGCGGCGCGACGATCGCCCGGTGGATCGCCGATCGGGTGGCGGCCGTGTCCGCGCTGGCGCGCTACAGCACGGCGATCGGCATGGCCGCGGTGGTGACGATCATCACCTATCTCTCGCTGGTGCTCGGCGAGCTGGTGCCTAAGCGACTCGCGCTGACCGATCCCGAACGGATCGCCGGCCGGGTGGCCGGGCCGATGGCCGGCCTGGCCGTCATTACTCGTCCGCTCGTGCGCTTTTTGAGCGTCTCCACCGATCTGGCAGTGCGGCTGTTGGGCGTCCGCGGCCCGGCCGAGCCGACGATCACGCCCGAAGAGCTGCGCATCCTGGTGGATCAGGGCCGGCAGAGCGGGGTCTTCGAGGAGGCCGAGCAGGACATGATCGAGGGCGTGTTGCGCCTCGACGAGCGTCGCGTGGCCGGCCTGATGACCCCCCGCACGCAGATCGTCTGGATTGACGTGAACGACACCCCGGACGTCATTCGCGAGAAGGTGGCCACCAGCCGGCATTCGCGTTTTCCCGTGTGTCAGGGAAGCCTGGAAGAGATCCTGGGGATCGTGCGCACGAAGGATCTGCTGGTGCAGACGCTGGCGTGTCGGCCGCTCGATCTGCGCAGCATCTTGCAGCCGCCCCTCTTCGTGCCCGAGAGTGCGTCGGCCTTGCGCGTGTTGGAGCTGCTCCAGGAGCACGGCCGTCACGTGGCGCTGGTCACCGACGAATTCGGCAGCATTCAGGGACTCGTTACGCACAACGACATCCTGGAGGCGGTGGTGGGCGCGCTGCCGGCGCCCGGCCGCGCCGCCGAGCCGTCGGCCGTGCGGCGCAGCGATGGCTCCTGGCTGGTGGACGGCCTGATGGACATTGCGACCTTTAAGGCGTTCTTCGACATCGAAAACGAGGAGCTGCCCGACGAGGATCTCGGCATCTATCAGACTCTGGGCGGCTTGGCCATGCATCAGTTGAATGCCATCCCGACCGTCGGACAGGCCTTCTCCTGGCAGGGTTTTCGGTTCGAGATCGTGGATATGGATGGTCGGCGGGTGGACAAGGTGCTGGTGCACCCGCCCGGGTCGGTTGGGATGGGAGACAACAGTGTTACAGGTGACCTTTCTGTATTATGAGGATTGCCCCTCGCACGATCAGGCGCTGGAGCGCCTGCGGCAGGTGATCGCCGAGGAGGGGATCGCGACCGAGATCGCCATCGTCAAGGTGGAAACTGCTGAACAGGCCGAGGAGCTGGGGTTCATCGGTTCGCCGACGATCCGGGTCGAGGGCCGGGACATTGATCCGCCGCCTCCGGGCGCGCAGCCGGCGCTCACCTGTCGGGCGTATCGTCGCGAGGATGGCCGCATCACGCCGTTGCCGCCGGTCGAGCTGATCCGCCGCGCGCTGCGCGCCGCGGCCGGCCGGTGAGGCGGTATGTCATCGCAGCTTATCCTACCTCACATGGGATCAAGGAGGGTTTGCGGGCGGCGAAGCCGTCCGCAAACCCCCTCCTCAACGTCCCCCCTCTCCCCTTTCAGGGGAGAGCGGGGGCCGGGGGTGAGAGAGGTAAGGCGGCCGCAAAAGTAAATTCCTGGCTAACAAAGTAGCAGGCAGTTGCATCTCATTTCAAAAATCACGGTAAGGAGCCCATCAATGAGCAACTTGAAGATCGGAGACAAGGCTATCGCTTTTGACCTGCCCGGTGTGGACGGCAAGCGCCATGCTCTGGCCGACTACGCGGGCAAAGAGGCAGTTGTCGTGATTTTTACCTGCAATCATTGCCCCTACGCGCAGGCGTGGGAGGATCGCCTGATCCAGGTCCAGGCCGATTACGCGGGGAAGGGCGTGCAGTTGATCGCCATTAACGCGAACGACGCGGTGAAGTACCCCGCCGACAGCTTCCCCAAGATGCAAGAGCGGGCGGCGGCGAAGGGATTTAACTTCCCCTACCTGCACGATGAGTCGCAGGAGGTGGCGCGGGCGTATGGCGCGACGCGCACGCCGGAGGTGTTCGTCTTCGACCGGAAGCGGACGCTGTGTTATCAGGGCACGGTAGACGACAACTACGAAGATCCGGCGGCCGTCAAGCAGCCGTACCTGCGTCAGGCGCTCGATGCCGTGCTGGCGGGGAAGCCCGCGCCGGTCGCCGAGACCGCGCCGGTGGGCTGCACGATCAAGTGGAAGTAGGATCGAACCACGGTCGCCGTGGGCAGGTCCGTGGCGCCTGAGAGAGCATGCCCGGCGATGAAGTCGCCGGGCTACCGCACGGCGCCCCGTGAACGGGGCTGGTGTAGGGGCATACCACAAGAGAAGTAAGGCGTGAAGAGTGAGAAACGAGGAGTTGAGGCTCCTTGAGGGGCCTTGCACGTCGTAGCCGGACGGCTTCAGCCTCCGGCGCCCTTGATCGGCGTTCTATGGTAGGTACAGGAGCACGCCGAGGGCGCCTGCGGCAAGATAGGGCGCATAGGCGATATAGCTCTTGAGGCTGATCCGGCCCGACAGCAATAAGATCCCCGTGGCAATCCCTCCGCAGAGGATGCCGGCGCAGAGCGCCGGCACCACGGCCGGATAGCCGGTCGCCAGGCCGATGACGCCGGCCAGCTTCACATCGCCCGCGCCCAGCTTGCTGCGACTGAAGAGCGCCAACAGCAGAAAAATGCCCAGCCCGACCGCGCCGCCCAACAACGCCTGGCCTACGGCCGGCAGGCCGCGGCCGGCGGCCAGCGCCAGCGCCATCAGCGCAGCCGGCGCCGACATGATGTCGAGCACCCGGCGCTGTTCCAGGTCAATCACCGCGACGGTCAGGAAATAGAAGGCATAGAACCAGAAGGCGAACAGAGCCGACAGATCGCCGGCAAAACGCGCTCGCCCCAGCAGAAAGACCGCCACCATCGCCGCCAGCAGCGCGAGCGGCCGGCCGGCCCGGCGGCGCCCCGGCCGCGCGGCCGGCGGTTC
>JBBIKA010000078.1:0-17160 GCA_037445695.1 Chloroflexota bacterium | reverse complement strand
CGTCCACGCCGATCAACGCCGCAAGAACGGATGCACCATGTCGTCGGCCGGAGAAATCGGGGCCGTGCGGATCCGATACACCAGGCTGATCGAGGGCCGCGCGTCCTCGATCCCGAAGCCCTGGCCGGCCAACGTCCGCTCGTAGACCCGCGTGTGCAGGTCGGTGAACCCTTCGGTGAACTCCAGCTCCTCGCCGTCAATGGTGATCGAACGGTAGGTGCTGCGCTTGCCCGGCTCGGCCACGAAGGGCAAATCATGATGGTCTACCGACAGAAACCACCTGACCCGCGCCCGCTCCAGCTCCAGAAAGCCGGCCATCCGCTGCGGATCGGCATGGTACACGCGGCTTTCGCCGGCCGGGCCGAAGAGCCAGAGGAGCAGGTCGAAGAAGTGGATGCCGATGTTCGTGGCGATCCCGCCCGACTTCTCGGCCGAGCCTTTCCAGGAGACATGATACCAGCCGCCCCGTGCGGTGACATAGGTCAGTTGCACGTCGTGCTGGCGGCCGGGCGGCTCGGCCTGAAGCCTATCTCGCAGTTCCATCAGCTTCGGATGCACCCGCAATTGCAAGATGGTGCTAATGCGCCGGCCGGTCTCGTGTTCCAACTCCTGCAACGCGTCGAGGTTCCAAGGGTTGATCACCAGCGGCTTCTCGCAGATGGCATCGGCGCCCACGCGCAGGGCCAGACGACAATGCGCGTCATGTAGATAGTTGGGCGAACAGATGCTGATATAGTGCACGCGGTTCTCGGCCGGGCCGCGGCGCAGCTTCTCCAGGTGCCGGTCGAACCGCTCGATCTCGGTGAAGAAGGCCACGTCGAATGAATATGTATCCAGAATGCCGACCGAATCCTTCGGATCCACCGCGGCCACCAGGCGGTTCCCCGTATCCCTGATCGCTTTAAGGTGGCGCGGGGCAATGTATCCGCCCACGCCGATGATGGCGAAATTCCGGCTCAATCTGCCCTCCCGGCAGTCATGTGATCAACCGCACTCTATCACCGAACAAAACGGATGTCAAACGGCCCCGGCCGTCACGCGTCGCCGGCCTGTTCCACCAGCGAACGCAACCGCGCCGCCACCATGTCAATGGCCACCTCGTTGAAGCCCCCTTCCGGGATGATCACGTCGGCATAACGCTTGCTCGGCTCCACGAACTCCAGATGCATCGGCCGCACGGTGCGCAGATACTGGTTGATGACCGATTCCGGCGAGCGACCGCGCTCGGTGATGTCGCGCTGCAGGCGCCGGATGAAACGCAGGTCGGCGTCGGTGTCCACGAAGATCTTGACATCCATCAGCTCGCGCAGCCGCTTATCCGCAAAGATCAAAATGCCCTCGACCAGGATGACCGGCTGCGGATCCACTCGCCGCGTCTCGGCGAGCCGCGTGTGGGTCTTGAAGTCGTACACGGGGATCTCGACGGCGTGGCCCGCCTGGAGCTGGCGCAGGTGCTGGATCAACAGGTCATTGTCCAGCGCATCGGGATGGTCGAAGTTGAGCTGGCTGCGCTCGGCCGGCGGCAGATTGCTGGCATCGCGATAATAGGCATCGTGCGGCAGATAAGCGATCCGGTCGAAGCCGACGCGCTCGAGGATCTTCAGCGCCACGGTGGTCTTGCCCGAGCCGGTGCCGCCGGCCACGCCGATGGTGATCGGCTTCATACGCGTCCTCCCGTCTCCCCAGGCCGCGCCAGAGGGTCCTCGCCCGGCCCGGTGCCCCCGGCCGACAGCGGAACGGCCAGCGCGGCCTCCACGGCCGCGACCAACCGGCCGGCTTCGGCGGCCGGCCGCCACGGCGCCGACGTGCGAAAGGTCACGGCCACCCTCGGCCGGCCGAAGCTCAGCGTGGCCCACGTTTCCACATAACCCCAGCCGGCCGCCAGGATCCCCGCGACCGACATCAACAGCCCGGCCGCCGCGAGCCAGGCCAATCCCGGCAGATACGCCGCGATCAGCACGGCATAGCGTTCCCGCTGCAGGTGGACGATCACATCGTCCACGGCCAACGTCGCCTCCGTCTCGACCAGCTTCGTCAGCAGCGGCGCCGGATCATCCCCGCGATACGCCTCGACCAGAAAGACCGGCCCGACGATCCCCTGGCCCGGCAGCGCCGCGTAGCTAACCGTACGAAAGGTCAAATTCGCATCGGGAACGGCGAAGGCTTCCTCGGTTTGAGCCTGGCGGAACGCCATCCGCACCTCTTCGGCGGCCTCGCCGCCGACCGCTAGGACCTGGAGGAGCAGCGGCCGGTCGGCGCGGACGGCGCGGGCAACCAGCACCGGCCCTTCGCCCACCAGCGCGACCCATAGATGGCCGGCCCGATCGGGCCGGTAGCGGCCCGGCCGCAGTTCGACCCGTCGGCCGTCGGCCCAGGTCGCGGTGACCGAGGCCCGCGCGTGCGCCGCGCGGTCGGCGAAACCGCCGAACGCGATCTCCAGCCCGCCGGCCACAGGGAAGCGCGCGGCCTCGGACGCCATCAGCGACATCGCGGAGGTGTACCAGCCGGCCGCGGCGTTGACCATCAGACCGACCAACAGGGATAGAAGGCCCAACGTGAAGAGCAGGCCGGCCGCCGCGCCCGGCGTTCCGCGACGGCCGTACACCCGTGCGCCCTTGTCGGTCGTCTCGACAACCAGGATGGGGTAGCGCGGTTGCATGAGCCTCTGCACCACCGCCAGCGCCGCGGCCGGCGTCGCGACCACGACGGTGCGCCGCGCCGCATGGCCGAGGTGCGGCGTCGGCACTGCGGTCACCGGCCGGCCGGCGCCGAGCAGCCGCTGCAGCCGGTCGGCGAGCCGCAACAATAGGTTGTAGGCCAGCAATCCCGCCAGCAGGCGCAGCCACAGGCCATCGAGGATCGTGAACACCCCAAGCTGCCGCAGAAACGGGCCGAGGTTGCGATACGCTGCGGTGAGCGCCTCGAGCTGACGCGTCCGTTCGCCGGCGTCCAGAGCGGCCGGCAACTGGGGAAAGACGATCGTCAACGCCAGGGTGATCGCCAGCAAAGCGCACAGGGACAAAGTGACATAGCCTGAACTGGCGAGGCGCCAGAAGCGGTCCAGGACCTCGACGCGGCGCAAGCCGGCTTCAGAAGTGGCAGTCATGCAACACGCAGGAGACAATCCCGTAAATATGGAAAGGCCCCAACCAAGACAGGTCGGGGCCACCAGGAGCCACCCAACGGAGTTGAACCGTTAACCTAGCGCTTACGAAGCGCTTGCTCTGCCGATTGAGCTAGGGTGGCGCAGATCGGCATTGCCGTTTACCGATCTGAAACTATTATAGCAGAAAGCGCGCAGTTTGCAAAAACGGCCTTTGGCCCTATACGCGCGTCACGTACTCGCCCGTGCGCGTATCAATGCGGATCACGTCGCCTACGTTGACAAAGAGAGGCACCTGCACTTGGTAGCCCGTGCTCACGATGGCCGGCTTGGTCGCATTGGTAGCCGTATCGCCCGCGAAGCCCGGATCGGTCTGGATCACCTCCAGGTCAACGGTCGTCGGCAGTTCCACGCTGATCGGCTCCCCTTCGTAGCTCTCCAGCTCCAGCGTCAGGCCATCGGTCAGGTAGTTGACGGCATCGCCCAGCATGGCGGCGGTCAGGACCGGCTGTTCGTTCGTCTCCAGGTCCATGAAGTAGTACAAATCGCCGTCGTTATACAGATATTGCACTTCCGCGTGATCGAGCCGGACGTCTTGAACGCGGCTGCCGGAAGGATACGTCTTTTCCATCGTGGTGCCATTGCGCACATTGCGCACCTTCAGGCGAATGGTCGCATTGCCCCGGCCGGCCTTGATGTGAGCATACTCCAGCACGCGCCACAACTCGCCATCCTCGACATAGGTCATGCCCTTGCGTAAATCTTGCACACCGATCATGATCTGATTTCTCCTTCGCTGATGCGGGCCCACCCCGGCACGGCGGCCGGCCCGTTAGTTCTTGCCAGTAAAACCTCCGAGGCTTGCGACGAAGCCTCGGAGGTTACCGTGTTTATTTTATTCACGGCGGCGGTTGTGTCAAATTACGGTCGGTGCGCCCCTCAATCCATTGCCGCGCCGCGGCCGGCAGGTTCATCAACGGGCCCTTGTGGATGGTACATTCGGGCAATGATTCCAGGAACAGCCGGCCGTAGCTCTTCGTCTGAATGCGCTTGTCGAGCACCACCACCACCCCGCGGTCGGTCTGGCTGCGGATCAGCCGGCCGAAGCCCTGGCGGAAGCGCAGGATGGCATCGGGCACCTGGTAATGATAGAACGGGTCATCGAACGTCTCGCTGCGCGCGGCCACGATCGGGTCGGTGGGCACGGCAAACGGCAGCTTGACCAGCACCAGCGCGCTGAGGGCCGGGCCGATCACGTCCACCCCCTCCCAAAAGCTGCGCGTGCCGAGCAGGATCGTGCGATTGGCCGCCTTGAACGTCTCCAGGAGCTGATGCCGCGAGCTGCCGCTCCCCTGGCTGAGCACGGTAATGCCGGCCTCGGTGAGCGGCGGGACGATGGCCTGGGCGGTGCGCCGCAACTGCGCGTACGAGGTGAAGAGCACCAACGTGCGGCCGCCCAGCGCCTTGGCCAGGGCCACCAGAGACTGCTCGACGGCCGTCTGAAAGCCCGGCGCATTCGGCTCCGGCAGGTCGGTCGGCAGGTAGAGCAGCGTGCTGGCCTTGTAATCGAACGGCGAACCGACGGTGACCGTGTCGGCCTCCTGCGCGGCCAGGCGATCGCGAATATATTCGAAGCTGCCGGCCGTGCGCAATGTGGCCGACGTCAGGATCACCGTATCGTTGCGAAAGAAGACGTGCTGCTGCACCAGGGGGCCGATGTGCAACGGCGCAGCATGGAGGGCCACCTTGCGGTGGCGGCCCGCATTCGGGCTCGCCTCCACCCAATATACGCCGTTCTGCTCCGGCTTCATCACCCAGGCTTCGATCTGCGCGTAGGCTTCGCTCAGCCGACCGGTGGCCGCATCCAGCTCTTCGATGGTCTGGCCGATCGCTTCGGGCTCGAAGCCGGCCTTCGCCAGGATCACCAGCCCGTCGCGCAACGCCGCCAGCTCTTTGAGCGCGGTTTGCCAGACCGCGGCAGCATTCTCCCAGGCCACCTCCACCTCGACCCAGACCGGCTGACTGCGAATGGCGTCGGTGATGCGGATGCGCAGGTCATATTCGCTGTTGTCGGCCTGCGGCCGGAACGCCTGCACCACCTCGTCCATCACCTGCCAGAAGTTCTCCAGACGCAGGTGGACCCCGTCGCAAGCAGCCTGGATGCGCAAGAGCTGATCGTGGATGGTGGCCGTCAGTTGCGCCGGCACCTGGCGCCGACGGAGCAGATCGTCCACGTCGGCCAGCAGGCCCGAGGCCCGGCCGGCACTCTGGCCGGCCCGGCCGCCGAACGGATAGAGCGCGGCGAACATCTGGTTCAGCGCGTTGCTGTCGGCGCGAAAGCTGAGCTGATCGGTGACCGCGTCCTCCAGATGATGCGCCTCGTCCACGATCAGGTGATGGTATTCGGGCAAAACCCGGTTCTCGGTGGCCGCGTCGGCCATCAGCAGGGCATGGTTGACGACGATGATGTGCGCGGCCTCGGCCTGGCGACGCGCCCGATAAAAGAAGCAGCGGCCGCCCATCTCCCGCTGACAGCGGTCCAACGTGCAGCCTTCGTTCTCGGCCGAGATCTGGCTCCAGACGAAGCGATCGGACGGCAGCGGCAACGCCAGATCGCTCTGATCGCCCGTCGCAGTGGTGGGCAACCAGACCAGGATGCGCGCGATCATGCGCAACTCGTCATCGCTCAGGTTCGACCGCGCCTTCAGGCCGCTGAAGCGCCGCGGGCACAGATAGTTACTCCGCCCCTTGAGCAGCGCGGCGCGAAAGGGCGGGTCCGCAGCCCAAACATCGCGCAGGATGCGCTGAATATCGGGCAGGTCTTTTTGGAAGAGCTGATCTTGCAGGTTGATCGTGTTGGTGCTGACGACGACCCGGACGCCGTTCTTGACCGCGAAGGCGATGGCCGGCAAGAGATAAGCCACCGATTTGCCGGTGCCGGTGCCGGCCTCGGCCATGAGGTGATGGCCTTGATTGAACGCCTGGGCCACCGCCTCGAGCATATGCACCTGGGGCAGCCGAAACTCGAAGCCGGGAAACGCCCGGCTGAACGCGCCGCCCGGCCGCAACATGGCCGCCAGCCCGGCCGCATCAATCGGCTCTGTTTGGCCCTGCGGAGCCAGCGGGTCGGCCGGCCGCCACGGCCGAAAGAGCGGACACTCTGGCGCCAGTTGCTCCAGGCCGAGCGGCCCGGCCGCCGGCCGCACAACGCCGGCCGCCCGCGCCGCCTCGCGAAAGACCTCAGCCAACGGCCAGAGGCTTCCCTGCGTCAGCCGCAGGATCTCCATGAGCACCGGCCACGGCAACCGGGCGGCCATCTCGGTCAACTTGACGAAGAGGCGGCCCGACCGTTCGGCATCTTCGAGCGCGCGGTGCTGGCCGTCCATGTCCAGTCCAAGCCGCTCGGACAATACCCCCAGGCTGTAGCCCGGCAAGCCGGGCAGCAGGATGGTGGCCAGCTCCCACGTGTCCAATCCAACGTTGGTCGTGAGCAGGCCCTGCGCGCGCAGGAAGCCCAGATCGAAGCTCACATTGTGGCCGACGACCGTCGCGTTGCCCACGAAACGCATGATCTGCGGCGCCACCTGCTCGAAGCGCGGCTTGCCGATCAGATCGCGATCGGTCAAGCCGGTGAGCTGGGTGATCTCGTAGGGGAGGGGACGGCCCGGGTTGATGAGCGTGCTGTAGCGCTCGACCGGCACGTCGTTTTGGAATTTGACCGCGCCCACCTCGATGATCGCATCGCGATCCTTGTCCAGCCCGGTCGTCTCCAGATCGAGGGCTACAAAAGTGCGGGGCACATGCGTTCCGTTTCTAGGACAACAGATATGGATTGCCGCAAGCCGCCTCGCTCACGCGGCCTTCTGCTGCCACGGCAGGCGCAACCGGGGGCCGCGACCGTTCCCGTTGCCCCCTTCCGATCGGCGCCGACGGACGCCGCTTTCATCGGTGTAGTAGTAATAGTAGTAGTAATAGTAGTAGCCGCGGCTCCGGCTGTCCAGGCGATTCAAGGCCACGCCCAGGATGTTGGCGCCGGTCTTGCGCAATTCCTCCACCGCGTGCGCCAGGGCCGGCTCACGCGTGCCGCCGGCATCGGCAATCAGCAGAACACCGTCGCTCTGGCGGCTCAAGACCGCCGCATCGGTCACCACCAGCACGGGCGGCGTGTCAAAGATCACGATATCGGCCAACTGTGTCAGCCGCTCGATCACGTTCTTCATGCGCTGCGAGCCCAACAGTTCCGAGGGGTTGGGCGGGATCGGCCCGCTGGTGATGAGCATCAGATTGTCAATCTCGGTCGGCTGAAGATAAGCCTGGAGGTCCACATCGTCGCCGGCCAGCAGCGCCGTCGTGATGCCGATGTTATTGGGAATGCCGAAGGTCTTGTGCAACACCGGCCGACGCAGGTCGGCATCCACCAGGACCACCTTCTGGCCGGTCTGGGCCATGACGATGGCCAGGTTCGCCGCGGTCGTACTCTTGCCTTCGCTCGGACCAGAGCTGGTCACGACCAGGGTGCGGATCGGCTTATCTACGCTGGAGAACTGGATGTTCGTGCGCAGCGTGCGATAGGCCTCCGATTCCGGCGCCTTCGAGCTCATCCAGACGATCAACTGGCGCTGGGCGCCGGCCTCCTTCAGCCGGGCGATCGCGCCGAGCGTCGAAAGACCGCTCACGCGCGCCACATCGTCCGGCGACTTGATCGTATCGTCCAGGTACTCGATCAGGAACGCCGCGCCGGCCGCGATCATGGCGCCCACCACGGCCGCCAGCAACACGTTGGTGGCCGTGCGCGGTCGGATCGGCGTCTGCGGCGCAACGGCCGGCTTGACCACCACCACGTTGTTGGTGGCCTGCACCTCGGCCAGTCGGATCTGCTGATAATTGTTGACCAGGCTGGAGAGGGTGCTGCGATATTGGGCCAGGCTCGCCTCGTAGCGCTGGCGCTGCGCGTCGTCGGTCGCGTTCGCCAGGTTGGCCTGGGTGCGCGCGATATCTTCCTGCACGTTGGCGATCTCGTTCTCCAGGCTGGTCTTCAGGCCCGTCACCCGGCCAAGCTGTAACTGCTGGTTCTGGGCGATGAAGGCTTCGGGAAGCGTGTTCGCGACCAGGGCAATCAACTGGGGGTCAGGGCCTTCGACCTTGACCTCCAGAAGCTGCGTATCCCGGATCGGCGTGACCGAGATGCTGTTCTGCAAATCGGTCAGCGATTTTTGGTCGGTCGGCAAGCCCAGGCGCTGCGCCGTCGCTTCCACGACCGGCCGATCGGCCAGGAGGTTGGCATAGGTGCGCGCCAGTTGCTGGCTCATGAGGATGTCCTGATACGCCAGGTTGGCCTGATTGGAAGAGGACTGGTTGACCAACAGCTTGGTCGAGGCTTGATAGATGGGCGTGCTGTTCTTGCTGACCACATAAGCAGCGGCTGCGGCGGCCACCGTGCACAGAAGGATCAACCACAGCCACTTGCGCACCAACAAGGCATATTCGCGAAGTTCCATATTCACTCCTGGATGTTCCGACGAGTCGCGCACGACGCGACGGAGAAACACACGATTTGATTGAAACTTATGATAGCACAGGTTCGAAGTACAAGCAAACTTGCCACTTGCTCCTTGATTGTCCCGACGTAGCCGACAGCACGGTCAGGATGCAATGAAGATTAAACAATTTAATGTTGCTAAAATTCATAACACTGAGCGCGGAAGTACGCCTCGAAGATGGCCGCCAGGCGCTGCGTCAACGGCCCCACCCGGCCATCGCCCACCGGCCGGCCGTCCACCGCGGTGATGGGCATCACATGGCGGCTGGTAGACGTGATGAAGCATTCCTGCCAGCGCGGCAGGTCGGCCAGGGCAAGGGGCGCCTCGCGAATGATCAGGCCATGCCGGCCGGCCAGGTCCATCAGCAGGTCGCGCGTCACCCCGGCCAACACCTGATCGGCCGGCGGCGTCCAAACCTCGCCGTCCACCATCGCGAACAGATTGCTGTTCGACCCTTCGGTCAGATAGCCGTCATGGTGGAGGAGCGCCTCATGCGCGGCGGCGGCCTGGGCCTGTCGCCGCGCCAGATAGGTGACCAAGGTATTGAGCGACTTGGCCTGAGGCAGATAGCGCTCGCCGGCAAAGGTGATCGCGGTCGCGCCTTCAGTGTAGAATCGCGCGGGGAAGCGGGTCGGCGGCTGCGGCCAGATGAACAGGACGCCCTCGGCATCGTCATCGCCGCCCACCGCGAACAGCCGCAACGTCGCTTCCGTCGCGGCGTTGGCGCGCAACACATCCGCAATCCAACGCTCCAGGGTGGCGCAGTCGGCCGGCAACCGCAAACCGAGCAGCCCGGCCGAACGCGCCAGCCGTTGCAGATGAAGCGCCTGGGCAAACACCACGCCGTTGACCACCTGCATGGACTCGTACACGCCATAGGCGCCATAGATCGCCGGGTTGAACACAGAGATCGTGGCTTGCGCAGGCAACACCAGCGCGCCGTTGCGCAGCACATAGGTCGGCAATTGCATCATATGCTCCGAAATGAGAAGATGGGGAACACGGTGGGGGGACAGGGCGCTACCTGGGTTGGGTGCGCATCAGCGCCATGATCTGAGCCAGGGTCGGCGGGGGTTCATCGCCGCTCTCGCGACAACAATAGAGGCCGGCCGCCGCGCAGGCGAACCGGACCTTTTGTTCCAGAGGCCAATCGGACTGCAGCCAGCCGTAGATCACGCCGGCCTTGAACAGATTGCCGGCGCCGGCCGTATCCACCACCTGCGGCATCCGATAGGTCTCGACGCCAAACGGCGAACCGTCGGCGCGCACCACCAGCACCGGCCGCGGCCCATCGGTGACGATCACCACGCCGGCGCCCGCGGCCTGCAAGTCGAGCGCATGATCGTAGTCGAACGCATCGGGATAGTTGACCATCAGCCACGCGCCCGAGATGACGATCACGTCGCTCAAACCCGCGAGCGGCGAACGAGGGTCAATCGCATCGGCCGAGATCACAGGCCGATTGAGACGACGGGCTACTTCGGCCGCCCGGCCGCGCTCGATGCCGCCATAGGCGTCCACGCTCAACACGCGCGCCTGGCGCATCACCTCCGCGCTCAATTCCACCTGGGGCGTCTCGGCATACCAGTAGTTGATCCGGCTCCGTTCGCCGTCCGGCGTCACCAAGATCCGTGAAAAAGGCGTCACCACATCGTCGCGCTGCTGGATGTAGCGGGTGTCGATCGTCGGATAGCGGGCCAGGACCTCCATGATGAAGCGACCCTTCCAATCCGTGCCGATCGCGTTCCCCACCACCAGCACGCGTAAACCCCAGGCCGCCAAAGGGATCGCGACCTGAAGCGCCTCGCCACCGACCTCGTTATACTCTGCGCGCGCGATGGCATCGCGCTTGGGATTGGGCAGATGATCCAGGCGCGTGATGTTCTCCATGCTGATCGTGCCGTAGCACAGCACATCATAAGGCGCATCCCTGTCCGACATGCTCGCTGCTCCTCCAACGGTGCATTCTACCACAATTCTCGCCGTCGGCCACATGCGGACATGCGCCCCAGCGCGCCACCGCTCAACGATAATCCACCCGCTCCTGCGGCACGTATAGGATGCCGGACCAACGCGCCCGGCCCGCCACGTCGCCGATCAGCAGGAATGCTTCATCCTTGCCCTCGACGCCCCAGCCCACGCTATAGACGACATGCACCACCGACGACGGCAAGGCCACCCGGCCGGCAAGCAGCTTGCGCGCATCCACGCTGAAATCCGCGAGCGGCGCGGCCGGCCCCACATCCACCTGGCGCAACTGCGCCAACGCCTGTGTCGGCGTCAAGACCGTGGTGTCTCCCCGATAAAGCCACCACGAAAAAGGATCGGCCATCAGGGTGGCCAACCCGGCATAGTCCCGGCTGCTCAGCCCCGCGGCAAGCTGCCACAAAAGCGGATCGAGGCCCAGGCCCTGGACGACCACCTGCACCGAGCTGAGATGCTCGATGGCGCCATCGCGCGGGCTCACGCTCCACACCTGAATGCGCCCCGGCTGGGTGTTGGCCGGCACGCTGAAGGTCACCGACGTGGTGAACGCGCCCTGCCGACCATACTCGCCCACGATCGAGCCATACGCCCGGCCGATCTCGGCCGCGCTGCCGTCCAGGACGGCCACGACAATGCTCTGCTCGAAGCCCGCGGCCAGGCCCGTCACCGTCACCGGGTTCGTGATCGTCATATCGCGCGTCGGGCCGAAGATCACGATCTCCTCGCAGCGGCACGGGGTCGGAGTAGGAACCGGGCCGCCCGGCACGGGGATGAGGAGCCGCTGGCCCACGTAGATCAGATCGGGATTGCGGAGGCGGTTGGCCTGGACGATGGCGCGCGAGCTGACGCCGTACCGCCAGGCCAGATTGCCGACCGTATCGCCCCGCCGCACGATATGGATGATCCCTTCCTGGGCCGATGCCGTCGCGGCCAGGAGCAGACCGGCCGCCAGCAAGAACGCCACCGCCAGACAAAGCACAAGACGCTGCCGCATGATTACCTCTCCTCTCCTGTCGTCGCCGACAGGTCCTCACACCCGTCGCCACTCCACGCACGGCGTCCCATCATCGTACAGCGCATAGCACGCGCCGTTGCCATCGTGGGGCAGGCCCACGCTCCCCACCCCTACCAGATAGCGCTCTGCCGCGGCCGCGATGGCAAATGTCGGCCCGGCCAGGCGGGCGGGCGCGGCGCCTGGCCGCCAGAACCATGCTTCCTGGACATGAGTATGGCCGTGGAAGAACACGGTCGCAGCGCCGGCGTCCAGTTCGGCCAGAGCAGCCCACCGCGCCTCCTCGGAGTGCTGCAACGAAGGGAACAGCATCGGCCAACGCAAATCTTGTCGGCGCATGTAGTCCACCACGCCGGCAATCTCCAATCCTTGCGGCCAGATGGGGCTGGCGTGGGCGGCCCAAAGCTCGGGCAGACGCAACTGGGCCGGCCAGCGCGCCACCCACTGACGATAGGGGCTCGCCATCCCGCGCAAGC
The DNA here is from genome assembly GCA_037445695.1 of Chloroflexota bacterium. GTDB lineage: Bacteria > Chloroflexota > Anaerolineae > CG2-30-64-16 > CG2-30-64-16 > CAKZKT01. The sequence goes on along the minus strand of JBBIKA010000078.1, from coordinate 5,043 downwards.
CCGAAGCCTCCCAGTTGCCGAAGACACACAGCGCGCCGACGGCGGCCAACATGTCGAGCGCGACCATGCTGCCCACGTCGCCAAGAGAAAGATAGCGCGTTGCGCCCTGACGCTGCGCATCGCGCAACACGCGATCCAACCGGTCAGGGCGACCGTGGATGTCGGAAAAAATGGCCCATAACATAAAACAGGTTCCGATTTCGGATGGCGAGATATTGAGGTATAAGAGTACCCGTTCCGGGTCAACCTGTCAAGCTCGATTGAGGAAGTAACTGTTCACCGTTATCCCGCGAAGTGCGACTCAGGAGCCGCCCCTCACCCCCTGACCCCCTCTCCCGCCTGGCGGGAGAGGGGGAACCCTATCAAAGGGTGGGGTTTTGGGGCCGCTTTGCGGCCCCAAAACCCCACCATAAAGAACTTCCCCGCCCCCGCAAGCGGGGGCGGGGTTAGGGGTGGGGGCCGTACGACGTAACTGTGAACGTTTACTTGGGGAATAGACTCAACTCGGAAAGGCCAACGGCGGCTGATAGGGAGGGCGTTTGCCAGCCAGGGTCACGTAAGCAGCCGCGCGATCGGCGCGCGCTCCGAGCTTACGCAGATCGCCCAGATCGCGCAACGCGGCCTGCCGGCGAGCGCGCACGATCGCCTGCGCCGACGTCGGACCGATGCCCGGCACGCGCAACAAGACGGCCAGCGGAGCCGCATTGACCTCGACCGGGAAGAACTCCGGGTGCGCCTGCGCCCACGCGGCCTTCGGATCAACCTCCTGGTTCAACTGGCCGGCGACGTCGAACGGCAGCTCCTCGACGCTGAAATGGTAATAGCGGAGCAACCAATCGGCCTGGTAGAGGCGAAACTCACGGGTGGGATGGGTGGGAGCGACATGCTCCAGCGGCGTATCCGGCACCGGGCGGAACGCGCTGTAATACGCGCGCGCCAGCCCCACCTGGCGATAGAGCATCTGCGCGGTCGCCAGCAGCTCCCGATCGCTCTCGCCGGCCGGGCCGACGACGAACTGGGTGGAAATCCCCAGACGGCCGCGGCCCCAGCCGGCGCTCCCGGCTCCCCTTCCCGGCCCAAGAAGCGAAGTGCAGGCCTCTCTGTCCCGGGCAGGAGAGAAGTCCGGGGCAAGAGCGCGATGGATCAGCCCGGCCGCAGTCCGCAGCGGGCCGATCAGCTCCTCCAGCCGTTTCTGCGGCGCGAGCCGGGCCAAACGCTCCTGGTTCGGCCCCTCCAGGTTGGCCGAAACCCGATCGGCCAGCTCGACCGCGCGCGCAATATGGCCGGCCTCGGCGCCAGGCAACAACTTCAGATGGATGTAGCCACGAAAGCCGTACTTCAACCGCACCAGCTCGGCCGTCGCAAGCATCTCGTCCATCGTGCGCACGGTGTCCAGCACGCCGGAGCTGAGGAAGAGGCCTTCCACCACGCCCGCGCGATACATCAGGTCGAAGCTGCGGGCCAGCTCATCCGGCGTGAGGTGCGCCCGCCGCACGTCGCGACCGGCACGAAACGCGCAATAGTAGCAATTGTTCTGACACGCGCTGGTTTGCAAGATCTTCAGGATCGGCTTGCGCTCGCCCTGGGGCGTGGTCACATGCGAGATGCAGGGGAACAGATCGCGGCCGGCCGGTGCCGCATCGGCGGCGCCCGCGAAGAGGCCACGGCCCTCGACCACCGCATCGGGGCCCAGGGCCGTATAGTCATCGTAGCGAGCCGCCTGGCCCAACAGGTTCAGCTTATCGCGCGTATCCATGGCCGCCTCCTGAAGCAGACAGCCATATTATACGAACATCTGTTCGTTTCGTCAACTGCAAAAATGAACTCGGGCGTCGCAAATCCCCTTCCGCCTTCTCCCCGCCCCCGTAGAAGACCCCTCCCCCGGCCCCTCCCCTGCACGGGGAGGGGAGTTATTCTCCCCCTTCCCTCGCAGGGAAGGGGGGCGGGGGGTTAGGTAGCCCTCACCCCCCTGTTAAGTTGACGCATATGTAAGGTCGGGGGAGGAGGTAAAAGGTTTGGAGGCGGCGACACGCCGCCGCTTTCAATCACAAAGCGGGGACACGTCCCCGCAATCCAAAGGCACGACGCCGCTTTTGTTCCAAAGCAGGGACACGTCCCCGCAATCCAAACACACCCTGCAAGCCCCAAATCAGGCCGGCCAGAGCTGCGCGCCGCCGTCCACCCGCAACACCTGGCCGGTGATGTACGAAGCGTCCTCGCTCACCAGGAACGCCACCGCGCGGGCCACCTCGCCGGGCTGGCCGTAGCGCACCAGCGTGCCATCCGCCACCTTAAGCTTGGGATCAATCGGCCGGCTGGCCTCGAAGCGGGCCGTCACCGTGTCGCCGGGCGCGACGGCGTTCACGTGCACGTTGTACGGCCGCAGCAGATCGGCCAGACAACGCGTGTACTCGTGCACCGCGGCCTTGGCCGTGCGATAGATCGCCGAATAGGCGCCGCCCGCCAGCCCCGCGATGCTGCCGATGTTGACGATCCAGCCCTCCCGCCGCTCCATCATCTCCGGCGCCACCGCGCGACACACCAGGATGCAGGTCATCAGATTGCGGTCCAGCACCGCGTGGAGGTCCTGGATCGAGATGTGCACCGCATCGTTGCCCTCCGGCTTGCCGGCATTGGGGGCGGTCACGCCGGCCGCGCCGATGTCGCCGCCAGCGCAGTTCACCAGGATATCAATCCGGCCGAAGCGCGCCCGAATTTCGGCCACATTGCGCGCCACCGTCTCTTCATCGGCCAGATTGCCGTGCACCGCCATCACCTCCACACCGTGCGCCTGCGCGATGGCATCGGCCACGGCCTGCAGAGATGCCGCCTCGCCGAGCGCCCGCGCCGAGGTCGGCGTGGTGCCGTGCACGGCCACCCGCGCGCCCAAACTCGCCAGGTGATCGGCGATCACCCGGCCGATGCCGCGCGAAGAGCCGGTCACCCACGCGTTCTTGCCATCCAGTCTTGACGTCATTGCACACCTCCGATGTTCATTCCTCGCCGCCCTGGGGGCCTTACAGGCCCGGCCCGCCCGACAATGCCGGGCACGCGGACCGTCGCGCTCATCCGGCCACCCGGCCGCGCCGCGACAGGCGCCACATCAACACCGCGCTCAGGCCCGCAAGCGCCGCGCCGCACAGAAATACCGGCCGATAGCCCACGGCCGTCACAACCTGGCCGCCGCCGAAGCTCATCAGCGTAAAACCGGTGCTCATGCCGAGCCAACCCGCACCGGCCACCAGCGAACGATGCGCAGGATCGGCCAGCTCCATCTGCAACACCTGGTACGCGGGCGTCCACACGGCCGTCAGCGCGAGCACGCCGATCGCGCCCAGGCCGGCAGCCGTCCAGGCAGGAAAGCTGCCCATCACCACCAAACTGAGGGTGATGCCCAGCGAAGCGAACATCATGCCGAAGCCGTTGCCGCGGCGCGCCACCAGCCGCGGCCCGTTCAACGACCCGACCACCGCCAGGAACGTGCCGATGCTCGTGACCAGGCCGATCAACGCAGCCGGCAAAGCAAAGGCCCGATCGAGGTACGCCTGATAGAACGCCCGCACACTGGCCACGGCCGCGTGGTTCAGCAGCGCGGCCAGGAAGAGCGGCGCCAACGGTCGCAAAGGCGCCAGGGAAAGCGTAGCCGTCGTCGGCCGCGGCGCGGCGGGCACCGGCGCCAGCCGCCACAACGGCACCAGCCCCGCCAGCGCGAGCAGCGCAGCCACGATCAGCCCATAGCGATAAGGGGCCGGGCCGGCCAGATCGAGCTCCAACAGGCCGGCGAACAGGCCCGGCAACAGGCCACCGATCACGGCCCCCAACAACATGCCCAATCCCGCGCTGGCCTCCTTCAGGCTATAGACCTGCTTGCGATTCTCCAGCACGCTGAACGCCATCAGCGCCGGCACCAGGTTCACCATAAACACCGACCAGCCGGCCGAGCTGACCACCTGCACCAGGATCGGCCAGAAGGACCGGAGCGCGAGCGGCACGAACTCGGTCAGGGGCAACACGGCCATGCTCACTACAATCAGGCCGACTCCGCCGAGCATCGCCCGCCGAGGGCCGATGCGGCCGCCCAACACGCCGGCCCACAGGGTACACAACGCGAAGCTGAGCGATCCCGCCGCGAACAAGCTTCCCACATAGCCCGCATCATAGCCCAGCCGCAAGACAAAGAGCACCTTGAGCAGGCCCATCATGCTCAGATACGCGGCGTTGAGCAGGGCCGTTGCCAGACACAAAAGCCAGATCTCGCGGCCAATGGCCGCCAGGGCCCCGGCCGCTAATCGCACACGAAGCTGCGTCACCGCAGATGATCCTCTTCCTCCGTTCAGTTGATGGTCACCCGTGAACCGGTCGGCGTCTTCACCACGTCAATGCGGGCCGGGAACTGATCCTTCAGCTCCTCCAGATGCGTGACGACGAGGATGCGGGCAAAATCTTCTTGAATGGAACTGATGGCTTCTACCACCAGCTCACGGCCCCGGGCATCCTGCGAGCCAAACCCCTCATCTATCACCAGCGTCTGAAGCCGGGCGCCGGCGCGACGCGCCAACAACTTGCTGATCGCAATGCGCAGCGCCAGGTTCGCGCGAAAGCTCTCGCCGCCCGAGTACATCTCATACGGCCGCTCGCCCAGCTCGTCCGCAATGACGATGTCCAGCGTCTCGATGGTCCCGCCGCTCACCTTCTCGCGTTGGGTCTCCAGCCGCAAGCTCATGCGGCCATCGGTCATCCGGCCGAGCAGCACATTGGCTTCCGTTTCCACTTCTGGAATGGCGCTCTCGATGATCATCGCCTGCAGGCCCTTCTTGCCGAAGGCCTCGCGCAATTGATTGTAGATGCCGATCTCGGCATTGAGGCGATCCAGCTCGGCGGCCAGCGCAGCGCGACGTTCGGCCAGGGCATCGAGCGCAACGAGCTGTTGCATGGCCGCGCCCTCGGCCAGGCGGGCGCGGCGCTCGGCCGCGGCCGCGGCTTCGACGTCCGCATCGGCACGGGCCAGGGCGGCCTGAAGCTGCGGCAGAGCGGCCACGGCCG
>JBBIKA010000077.1:0-17307 GCA_037445695.1 Chloroflexota bacterium | reverse complement strand
CTGCACACCGGCCGCAGCCGCAACGATCAGGTGGCCACCGACGTGCGCCTGTGGCTGCGCGACCGGGCCGGCGAGCTGGACGCGGCCCTGGCGGCGCTCATCCGCGCGGCCTGCGACCGGGCCGAGGCCGAGATAGATGTGCTCATGCCCGGCTACACCCACCTCCAGCCGGCGCAGCCGATCCGCTGGAGCCACTGGCTGCTCAGCCGGGCGTGGGCGTGGCAACGCGATCGCGCGCGCCTGGCCGACCTGCTGAAGCGGGTCAACATCTCGCCGCTTGGCGCGGGCGCGCTGGCGGGGTGCCCCTTCGCGGTGGATCGGGCCGCGCTGGCCGCCGAACTGGGCTTCGCCGCCGCCAGCCCCAACAGCCTGGACGCCGTCAGCGACCGCGACTTCATCGCCGAGTTCCTCTTCTGGGCCGCGCTGCTGGGGGTGCACCTCAGCCAATGGGCCGAAGACCTGGTCTTGTGGAGCAGCCGCGAGTTCGGCTTCATCACCCTGGCCGACGCCTACAGCACCGGCTCCAGCCTGATGCCGCAAAAGAAAAATCCCGACGCAGCCGAACTGCTGCGCGGCAAGGCCGGCCGGCTGGTGGGCGATCTGCTGGGATTGCTGGTCACGCTCAAGGGATTGCCGACCTCCTATGACAAGGACCTGCAGGAAGACAAAGAGCCGCTCTTCGACGCGGTGGACACCCTCGCTCTGGCGTTGCCCATCGCGCAGGGCATGTTGGAGACGCTGACGATCCACCCCGACCGGATGGCGGCCGCGCTCGGCGACGAGCTGCTGGCGACCGACCTGGCCGATTGGCTGGTGCGCCGCGGGGTGCCGTTCCGCCAGAGCCATCACCTGGTCGGCCGGGTGGTGCGCCGCGCCGAAGAGCTGGGTTGCCCGCTCAGCGCGGTGCCGCTGGCCGAGTTGCAGGCCATCAGCCCGGTCTTCACCGCCGAATGCGCGACGGTCTGGAATGCGGAGCAATCGGTGGAGCAGCGCGCGACGATCGGCGGCACGGCGCGGGCAGCCGTCGTGGCGCAGATCGCCGCGCTGCGCGCGGCGCTCCACTCTCACGTGCCAGGCACTTCTACAGTGCCTGGCACGTGAACACCGTTCATCTTGCTTGCGCGGCCCCCGGCGATTTTGCAGCGCACGCGCGGCTGCGGTATAATTCAGGCGCAACTGCCCCGTCTCCTGTTGGGGACCGAGGCGATGATCAAAAGGCAAACCGCGCGGGCCCTGTGATCAAGGGCGAGCACAGGCGTGCCCGGGCTGATTTGCCGACAACGATTTGCTTGCAAGGTCATGCTCGCCCGTATCTATTCCACAGGAGGTCTTCTGATATGCGCAACCGTTTGTGGGTCATCCTGACGCTCTTGGTACTGGTATCGCTTGTGATAGCGGCCTGTGCCGCGCCGTCGGGCGGAGGAGCCGGCGGCAAGAAGAAGGTCGGCCTGGTGACCGATGTCGGCGGCGTGAACGACAAGTCGTTCAACCAGTCGGCCTGGGCCGGCGTACAGAAGGCGGGCAAAGAGTTCGATTGGGAGGTCAAGTTCATCGAGTCTAAGCAGCCCACCGACTACGAAAAGAACATTGACCAATTTGCCACCGAGAAGTACGACGTCATCATCACCGTCGGCTTCTTGATGGGCGACGCAACGGCCGCCAAGGCCAAGCAATATCCCAACATCAAGTTCGCGATCGTAGACTACGCCTATTTCCCCACCAAGGGATCGCCGGCGTGCGATGACACCAAGAAGGACTGCTACGACGACGGCGGCCTCAAGAACATCACCAGCCTGATGTTCCAGGAAGATCAGGTGGGCTTTCTGGCGGGCGTGGTGGCCGGCGGCATGACCAAGACCGGCACGGTGTGCTCGGTGGCCGGCATGGAGATCCCGCCGGTGGTGCGCTTCGTGGTTGGCTATCAGAACGGCGCCAAGTGGATCAAGCCCGATGTCAAGGCCCTCAACGTCTACATCCCCTCCTTCACCGATCCGGCCAAAGGCAAAGAGACCGGCCAGAGCATGATCGGTCAGGGGTGTGACGTGGTGTTCGGCGTCGGCGGCAACACCGGCAACGGCGGCCTCCTGGCGGCCAAGGAGAAAGGCCTCATGGCGATCGGGGTGGACGTAGACCAATACTACACCTATCCCGAAGTCAAGGATGCCCTGCTCACCAGCGCGGCCAAGAACGTGGACGCGGCCGTCTACAACTACCTGAAATCGGTCAAGGACGGCACGGTCAAGGCCGGCATCGCCATGGCCAACCTCAGCAACGGCGGCATCGGCCTGGCCCCCTACCACGACTGGGATAGCAAGATCCCGCAGGCGGTCAAGGATAAGGTGAAGCAGGCCGCCGAAGACCTCAAGAGCGGGAAGCTGCAAACCGGTTACAAGCCGTAACGGCTGGCGTATCCAGGCCATCAGACAGGAGTCAAGGGGTGCTGTGCGTGAGCCAAACGTACAGCACCCCTTGCTGCAAATAGGGAGCCGAAGATGACCCCGGTTCTTCAGGCGCTCGGCATCACCAAGCGTTTCCCCGGTGTGCTGGCCAACGACCACGTGAACTTTACCCTGGAGCAAGGCGAGATCCACGCGCTATTGGGCGAAAACGGGGCCGGGAAATCCACCCTCATGAACATCCTGTACGGGCTTTATCAGCCCGACGAAGGCCAGATCCTGGTCAACGGCCGGCCCGTGCAGATGAACAGCCCGCATGATGCGATTGCCCGCGGGATCGGCATGGTGCATCAGCACTTCATGCTCATCCCGCCCCTGACCGTCACCGAAAACATCATGCTCGGCACCGAGTCCCTCGTCCCGGCGACGCGGGCCCTGGGCGGCCTGGCCGCCCTCGACCGGCGCTCGGCCGCGGCGCGCGTGCGCAGCCTGAGCCGACAATACGGCCTGGAGGTGGATCCGGACGCCCGCGTCGAGACCTTGACGGTCGGCCAACAGCAACGGGTCGAGATCATCAAGGCGCTCTACCGCGCGGCCGACATCCTGATTCTGGATGAACCGACCGCGGTACTGACGCCGCAAGAGGCCGACGAGCTGTTTGTGATCATGCGCTCCATGGTGCAACAGGGCAAGTCCATCATTTTCATCACGCACAAGCTGCGCGAGGTGTTCGCCGTGGCCGATCGCATCAGCGTCATGCGCGGGGGACAAATGGTCGGCACCGTCAAGCCGGCCGATGCCACGCGCGAAATGCTCGCCGAGATGATGGTGGGCCGTAAGGTGATCCTGCAGATAGACAAGGCGGATGCCCACCCCGGCGAAGTGGTGTTGCGCGTGGAGAACCTGCGCGTCGAAGACGACCGCCATCATCGCACCGTGGATGGGGTCTCCTTCGAGGTGCGGGCCGGCGAGATCCTCGGCATCGCCGGCGTGCAGGGCAACGGCCAGACCGAACTGGCCGAGGCGCTCACGGGCTTGCGCAAGGTCGTCGGCGGCAAGATCACGCTGCTCGGCCAGGACACCACCCACGCGGCCGCCCGCCACCTCATCGAGGCGGGCCTGTCGCACGTGCCCGAAGACCGCCACAAGCATGGCCTGGTGCTTTCTTTCCCCATTCGCGATAATCTGATCCTTTGCTCTTATTATCGGTCGCCTTTTGCGACGGGCATCGCGCTCGACTACGCCGCCATCTCGAAAGAGGCCGCACAATTGGTGCAGATGTTCGATGTGCGCACGCCGGGCATTGATACAAATGTTGGTTCGCTCTCGGGCGGCAATCAACAAAAGGTGATCGTCGCGCGCGAGCTCGCGCGCATCGTCCGCCGAGGCGCAACCGATGGCCGCGCCGCCCTCCTGGTCGCCAACCAGCCCACGCGCGGGCTCGACGTGGGCAGCATCGAGTTCATCCATCGGCGCATCGTCGAGGCGCGCGACAACGGCGCAGCCGTCCTCTTGATCAGCGCCGAGCTCGACGAGATCATGAGCCTTTCCGACCGTATCGCCGTAATGTACAAGGGCCGCATCCTGGAGACCCTCGATGCCCGGACGGCCACGCGCGAACATCTGGGCCTGCTGATGGCTGGCGTGACGAAGGAGGCCGCGCATGAGTGAAACAGTGCCAACCAAGAGCCTGGGCTTCCGGCTACGCGACGTGTTGCCCCGCGTGCTCAACGTCCTGGCCATGCCCTTGCTGGCGATCCTGAGCGCCTTTCTGGTCGGCGCGCTGGTCATCTGGATCACCAGCGGCCAATTCGAGACGATCTTCGCCGCGTACGGCGGGATGGTGCGGGGCGCATTTCTCAAGCAGCGCGGCTTTTCCGAGACGCTGGTGGCGATGACTCCCTATATCTTCCTGGGCTTGGGCCTGGCCGTTGGCTTTAAGAGCGGCCTGTTCAACATCGGGGTCGAGGGCCAGTTCTACATCGGCGCGATCAGCGCGGCTTTCGTGGGCCAGGCGTTCACCGGCCTGCCTACGATCATCCACCTGCCGCTTACCCTGCTGGCGGGCGCGCTGGGCGGCGCGCTGTGGGCCGCCATCCCGGGCTATTTGAAGGCGCGCACCGGCGCCCACGAAGTCATCAACACGATCATGCTCAATTACATCGCGTTTCGGCTGGTGGAGTTTCTGATCAGCGGGCCGTTCAAGGACCCTTATGCGACCGCCGTGCAAACCTCGCGCATTTCGCCGGCCGCCGAACTGTGGTCGTTCTACGCCATTCCGCAGCGCCTGAGCGATCCGCTCAACGCGCTCTTCGTGGCCCTCATCCTCGGCTTCCTGGCGTGGGTGATGGTGCGCTGGTGGGGCGGCCAGAGCCGGGCCGACCGAACCGCGGGGCTCCGCCGCCGCCTCCCCTGGCTCGTGGCTACAGGGGTCGCCGTGCTCTCTTTTGCGCTCCTGCCGCCCCTTACCCGCCTCTTCTGGCCCTTCCGGGATGAGTACGACCGGCTTCATGTGGGCCTGATCCTGGCGCTTCTGACCACGGTGGCCGTCTGGTGGCTGATGTGGAAGACGACGATCGGCTTCGAGCTGCGTACGGTGGGCGCCAACCCCAATGCGGCCCGCTACGCCGGGGTGAACATCACGCGCAACATCGTGTTGGCGATGGCGCTCTCCGGTGCGCTGGCCGGCGTGGCCGGCACCATCGAGGTGTTGGGGGTTTCGATCTGTCGCTGTTTGCCCCTCTTTTTCTCGTCCGGCTACGGCTTCGAGGCGATTGCGATCGCGCTCCTGGCGAAAAATAACCCGTTCGGCATCCTGGCGGCTTCGTTCCTGTTCGGCGCGATGCGCAACGGCGCCGACCTGATGGAGCTGAACTCGGGCGTTTCCAAGTACATCATCTCGTTGATTCAGGCGCTGGTCTTGCTCTTTGTGGCCGCGCCGGCCATCGTGCGCTGGATGTATCGCATGGCCGCGCCGCGCCGACCGGAGGAAGAGGCGCCCCTCACGCGCGGTTGGGGAGGGTAAGCGATGGCCGCAACAACGAATGCTCTGCCTGCGCAGCGAACGTTTGTGCGCGGCCGGTGGGTGACACCGGCCGTCATCGGCTTCGGCTTGCTGGCGGCCTGGTGGTTGCTCAATCTGGTCATCGGCGGCAAGTGCGACGACCAATGCGTGGTGAGCACGCTGGCGCAGGCGTTGCGCGTGGCCACGCCGATCGCGTTCGCGGCGCTGTGCGGGGTGATCTGCGAACGGGCCGGAGTCGTCAACATCGGCATCGAGGGCCAGATGCTGATGGCCGCCATGGTGGCCTATGCCACCAACCTGTTCGTCTTTCAGGCCGCTAAGGACGTGCTCGGGCCGCAAACGGCGGGCGATATGAGCCGCTGGCTGGCGCTCCTTACGGCCATGGCCTCGGCGTTGCTGCTGGCGGCATTGCACGCGGTCGTGTCCATCAAGTTCCGCGCCGATCAGATCATCAGCGGGACGGTGGTCAACATCTTGAGCATCGGGGTGACCGGCTATTTCTATCGGCAGTTTCTGGCCGAGAACCTGCCGCCCGGCCCCGGCACCTTCCCGATCACGCCGGTGCCGCTCCTGGCGCAGCTTCCGGTCATCGGGCCGATCGTGTTTCAGCAAAAGCCGCTGACGTATGTCATGTTGTTCACGGTCCTGGCGCTCCATTACGTGCTGTTCTTCACCCGTTGGGGGCTGCGCACGCGCGCGGTCGGCGAGCATCCCCGCGCGGCCGATACCCTGGGCGTGAACGTCTACCGCACGCGCTATGTGAATGTGCTGATCGGTGGTATCATTGCGGGCCTGGGCGGGGCCTGGTTTACGCTGGAAGCCGTAGACGTCTTCAACCCACAGATGACCAACGGCCTGGGCTTCATCGGCCTGGCCGCCATGATCTTCGGCAAATGGAACCCGTTCGGCGCGCTGGCCGGCGCGCTGATCTTCGGCCTGGGCACCAGCGTCACGGCGACGGTGAGCATCTTTCGGCCCGACATTCCGTCGCAGATCCCGCAGATGTTGCCCTATCTCTTGACGATCATCGTCCTGACGGGCGTGGTTGGCCGGGCGGTGCCGCCGGCGGCCGACGGTCAGCCGTACGAAAAGAGTTGAGGATGAAGGCAAAGGCAATCGCATCCTGGCCCAGAGCGGCTATTGCCGACCCTGTCGTCATTCGCGACCTCGACATAGTTCAGGATCCCCACGATCTGAGCTATAAGATCCCTGGCTTGGTGACATGGATGACCCTGGCGATCAGCGTGCTCGGCGCCTGGCTGTTTCCGCGCGTCGTGCTGGCCGCCGCGACCGTCGTAGCGCTCTACATGCTGGTGCGCATCTTGATCGTGTTGGGCTTCTACATCGTCGGCACCCTGCAGTGCCGGCGCTGGGCACGCGATCCGTTGGCCGGCGCGCCGAAGTCGCCGGCAACCGATGGCCTGCGGCCGGAAGAGGTCTATCACGTGGTGCTGATCGCGAACTATCGGGAACCGCTCGAGGTGTTGACGCGCACCTTGGAGGCGCTGGCCGTCCAGAAGAACGCCGCCGAACGCCTCATCGTGGTTCTGGCGATGGAAGAGGCCGAGCCGGAGGCGCGCGCCAAGGCGGCCGAGCTGCAGGCGCGCTTCGCCGGCCGCTTCGCCGACCTCCTGGCCACGTATCACCCGGCCGGCCTGCCGGGCGAGATCCGCGGCAAAGGCTCCAATCTGCGCTGGGCCGCCCAAGAGGTGCGCCGCGAACTGGTCGAGCGCCGGCACATGTCGCTCGAGCACCTGACGTTGACCTCGTCGGACGCCGATTCGCTCTTCCATCCGCGCTACTTCGAGACCGTTGCCCGGCTGTTTGCGACCGATCCCCGACGCCATTTGCGTTTCTGGCAGGCGCCGCTGTTGCTGGACAACAACGTCTGGCGGGTACCCACGATCATCCGCCTGTTCACGTTCATGACGAACGCGGTGCACCTTTCGGAACAGAGCAACGCGGCCGCGTTTCCTCTGCCGTTGAGCAGCTTCACCTTGAGTTTCAAGCTGGCGGAACAGGTGGGCTATTGGGACCCGGCCGTCATCGCCGACGATACGCACGTGTTCATGCGCTGCTACTTCGCCACCCGCGGCCAGGTCCGGCTCATGCCGGTCTTCTTGCCGACGCGCGGGGATACGGTCGAAGGCGCGACGTTATGGCAAGCGCTGGTCAACTTCTACCGCCAGAAGCTGCGTCATGGCTGGGGCTGCCAGGACGCCAGCTATGTGCTCCAACAATGGAGCCGGGCGCCCGGCATGTCCTTCAGCCAGAAGGTCTTGCCGCTCATCAAAAGCCTCCACGACCATCTGATCTTCAGCGTCGGCAGCATCATGGTGCTGATCGGGACCCTGCTCTCCATCAGCCTGTACGGCAATCCGATCATCACCCTGCCGACCGGCTTCCCCTATCCCATCTTATGGCAGGTGGCCAATACGGTGGGAGCCGTGGGGCTGTGGAGTACGTGGATCGCGGAACGGGTGCGCGTCTCCTCGAACATCCGGCATTGGCGTCTCTCGACCCTGATCTTGGAGATCCTCGGTTGGGGCGCGTTGCCGGCCGCCTCCTTCGTCATGCTCGGCCTGCCCGTCCTCCATGCCCAGACCAAGATGATGCTCGGCTCGCAACTGGCGTTCGATCGGACGCCTAAGGCGTGTACGCCGACATCCACGGGGTGAAATCCGCTTCATGAGCCTTCCAGAGGTCTTGCTGTTGGCCATCGGCCTGGCGATGGATTGCTTTGCCGTGTCGCTGGGCATCGGCACCACGCGCTACATCGTCGGGCCGCGGCCGCTCTTTCGCCTGTCTTTTCACTTCGGCCTGTTTCAGGCCGCCATGCCGGTGTTGGGCTGGCTGGTCGGCACCCAGATCGCCGGCCTGGTCGCGGCGTTCGATCACTGGGTGGCCTTCGGCTTGCTGGCGTTCGTAGGCGTGCGCATGATCCGCTCGGGCCTGGACGCCGACGGCGAAAGCCATAGCCGTGACCCCTCGCGGGGCCGGATGCTCATCTTGTTGTCTATCGCCACCAGCATAGATGCGTTTGCCATCGGCCTCTCTCTGGCCATGCTGCAAGTGCAGATCCTCTTGCCCGTCCTCATCATCGGCGTGGTGACCGGCGGGCTTTCGCTGGCCGGGCTGTTGGTCGGCCATCGGCTCGGCCACGCCTTCGGCAAGCGCATGGAGATCGTCGGCGGCCTGATCTTGATCATGATCGGTTTTCGGGTATTGGTCTCACATATGGTATATTAACAGGGTTTGCGGGCGGCTTCGCCGCCGCCTCCAAACCTCTCCCCGTATGGCGGGGAAGGGGCGAGAGGATAGCGCCCACGTGCCAGGCACTTTCGAAGTGCCTGGCACGTGGGTGGCGCGACGAAGCCAGGGAAGCTGGCACGTGGCCGCCGTTGATCAAATCCAATTGCAAGGTGTGTGACAAATGAAGCTAAAACTGATGGTGGGACTTTGTATCATGGTGTTATCGGCCGTCCTCGTAGGCGGTTGCACGCAGGCGCCGGCCGAAGACGGCAAGCTGAAGGTCTCGCTGATCCCCATCCTCGACACGATTCCTGTGTTGGTGGCCCAGCAGAACGGCTACTTCGCGGAACAGGGAATCACGGTCGAGGGGGTGCCCGTCAAGAGCGCGCAGGAACAGGTGGCTCTGGTGCAGGCAGGCCAGGTGGACGGCATGTTGACCGACCTGGTCACGGTGGGCCTCTTCAACAAGCAGGCCCCGCAGGTGAAGGCCGTATACGTGGCGCGCATCCCCTTCCCCGGCGCGCCGATGTTCCGCGTGTTGGCTGCGCCCAACAGCAACATCAAGAGCCCAACCGATCTCAAGGGCGTGCCGATCGGCATCAGCCAGAACACGGTCATCGAGTATGTCACCGGCTACCTGCTGGAGGCCGCGGGACTGAAGCCGGAAGAGATCAAGGTGGCAGAGGTGAGCGCGATTCCGGTGCGCTTCGAGCAGCTCATGAACGGCAACCTGAAGGCCGCCACCCTGCCCGATCCGCTGGCCCAGGGCGCCATTGCCGGCGGCGCGGTGTTGATCGCCGACGACATCCAGCGGCCCGAGCGGTCCCAATCGGTCCTGGCCTTCCGCGTCGAGGTGCTCAAGGCCAAGCCGAACACCGTGCGCAAGTTCCTGGTCGCCTGGGAAAAAGCGGTCGCGGAGATCAACGCCCACCCCGAAAAATACCAGAACCTGCTGATCGAACAGGGCCGCGTTCCCAAGTCCATCGAAAACAGCTATAAGATGCCGCCCTTCCCGGGGCGCGGGGTGCCGAGCGAGGCCGACATCGCCAATGTGGTCAAGTGGATGCGGGCCAAGGGCTTGCTCGACCGGGACGTGCCGTACGCGGAGATGGTGGACGCTTCGTTCCTGCCCAAGTAACGGCCGTGATCGAATTTTCCGCCGTCACCTTCGCCTATCCGGGCCAGCCGCCCCTCTTCCAGGATTTCAACTGGCGAGTAGGGGCCGGCGAGGCCTGGGCCGTGATCGGACCATCCGGCTGCGGCAAGAGCACGCTGCTCTACCTGATCGCGGGCCTGCGCCAGCCGACCGCCGGTCGGATCCTGGTGGACGGCTGGCCGGTGCCGCGGCCGCGCGCCAGCACCGGCCTGGTCTTGCAGGACTACGGCCTGTTGCCCTGGGCCACGGTCTGGGAGAACGTGGCCCTCGTCATGCGGCTCGGCCGGTTCTACCGCCGCAAACAGACGCCCGCCGGCCAGCCGCGGCCCTATCCCCGGCCCGACCTGACGCCGGCGCAGGTCGAACATTGGCTGACGCGGCTCGGCATCGCCGATCAGAAGGACAAGTACCCCGGCCAGATCAGCGGCGGCCAACGCCAGCGCACCGCCATCGCCCGCAGCCTGCTCCAACAGCCCAACCTGTTGTTGATGGACGAGCCGTTCTCGTCGCTGGACGCGCTCACGCGCGAAGATCTGCAGCGCCTCACGCTGGAGCTGCGCCAGGAAACGGGGGTTACAACCGTCATCGTGACGCACAACATCGAGGAAGCGGTCTACCTGGGCCAGCGCATCCTGGTGCTCGGCCGGGCGCCCAATCGGACCGCCCACATCATCGAAAATCCCCATGCGGGCGCGGCGGATTTCCGCGGCCGCACCGACTATCTGGCAAAGTGCAGCGAGCTGCGGGCGGCGCTGGCCGAAAAATGACCGCGGTCATTTTTGTAACGGAACACTATGCGACGTCGTGAGCTGTTGTTCGCTTCCCTGATCCTGCTGCTGGCATGGCAACTGCTGGCCATGTTGCTGCGCATCGAAGTCTTGCCCGCGCCCCTTGCGGTCGCGCGGGTGCTGGTGCGCGAAGTGCCGCGCGGGCTGGGGCGCCACTTCCTCATCAGCGGCTGGCGCGTGATCGCCAGCATCACCATCGCCACCCTGTTGGCCGTGCCGGCCGGCCTGGTTTTGGGGCAGAGCCGGCGGTTCAACCGGCTTTTTGCGCCCATCATCTACATTCTCTATCCCATTCCGAAGATCGTCTTCCTCCCCATCATCTTGTTGTTTCTGGGCATCGGCGACACATCGAAGATCTTCATCATCTTCCTCATCCTCTTCTTCCCGATCCTGGTCGTGGTGCGCGATCAGGCGGCCGGCCTGCGGCCCGAGCTGATCTACTCGGTGCGCTCCCTCGGCGCGGGCCGTCGCGCGCTCTTTCGCTTCGTCTATCTGCCGGCGACGGTGCCGGCCGCGCTCACCGCGCTGCGCGTGAGCATCGGCACCGCCATCGCCGTCCTCTTTTTTGCCGAGTCGTTTGCCACCACATCGGGTCTAGGCTACTACATCATCGTCGAAAGCTGGGGCCGTCTGGCCTATCCGGAGATGTACGCCGGCGTCCTGGCGATGAGCGCCCTCGGCCTCCTGCTCTACTTCGCAGCCGACCGGCTCGAACGCCGGCTGGCGCCGTGGATGTTCACCCGCGATGCCTCCGGTTGAGGAATGCCATGCCTGAGGCCAAGCCGCCGACCGTGCTTCCGCCCCCCGACGAAAAGCGCGCTTACGTGCGCCGCATGTTCGCGGCCATCGCCGGTCGCTACGATCTGATGAATCGCCTGATGACCCTGGGCCGCGACCGGGCGTGGCGTCGCGAGGTGGTGCGCCGGTGCGCGTTGCCGCCGGCCGGCCGGCTGCTCGACGTGGCGACCGGCACCGGCGACATCGCCTACGAGGCGTTGCGCCTGGATCCGGCCGCGCGGCCGGTGGGGCTCGACCTCACGCGGCAGATGATGCTCGTCGGCCGGGGGAAGCATGCTGGCCTGGCCTTCCCCTTCACCGAAGGCGATGCGCTGGCGTTGCCCTTTGCCGACGCGACCTTCGATGCGGCCTGTTCCGGCTTCATGATGCGCAACGTGGTGGACATCCGGGCAGCATTGCGCGAGCAGGTGCGCGTGGTCAAGCCGGGCGGCCGGGTCGTCTGCCTGGAGCTGACCATGCCGCGCGCGCCGGTCTTCGGCCGGCTCTTTCGCCTCTACTTCTTCCACCTGGTGCCTCTGTTGGGCGGCCTCATCAGCGGCCAGGCCGCGGCCTATCGCTACCTGCCGGAATCGGTGGCCGTCTTCCCGCCGCCGGCCGAGCTGGCGCGCCTCATGGCCGAGGAGGGCTTGCACGACGTAAGCTATCGGCTGCGCATGTTCGGCACGGTGGCCATCCATTGGGGGACGAAATGAAGCGCTTGATCGTCGGCATGTCGGGCGCGTCGGGCCAGATCTACGGCATCCGCCTGTTGCAGGCGGTGCGCGCGTTGGGCAACGTGGAGACGCATCTGGTGCTCACCCCGGCCGCGCGGATCACCATCGCCCAGGAGACCGATTGGACGCCGCGCGCAGTGGAAGCGTTGGCCGATGTGGTCTATCGGCCGGGCGACATCGGCGCGGCCATCGCCAGCGGCTCTTTTGTGACGGCCGGCATGATCGTCGCGCCGTGCAGCATCAAGAGTCTCTCCGCGATCGCGCATTCCTACACGGACGACCTGCTCTCGCGCGCGGCCGACGTGCAGCTCAAAGAAGGCCGGCCGGTGCTGCTGATGGTGCGCGAAACCCCTTTGCACCTCGGCCATCTGGAGCTGATGGTTCAAGCCACCCGGATCGGCTGTGTGATCTTTCCGCCGGTGCCCGCGTTTTACGGCCGGCCGCAAACGCTCGATGACATCGTCACGGGCACCGTAGGCCGCATGTTGGCGCGCCTGGGCTTCGACAACGAGCTGTACGAGCGCTGGGAAGGCGTGCAGTCGCCGCGGGAATAAATCGCCGATCGCGGCCGGCGACCGCGTGACCGCGTTTCACATTTGGACAAAATATGCTATAATCTCATCAGCTTGCAATGTCGGCTCTTTATCGTATTGCGTTGTACCGGGCGCGCTGAACGTGTCAACGGCGGGTTGCGGAATAAAGCCCGCGCCACATCAACGGATGGGACGACATGGGCCACATCATCGCGATCGTCAATCAAAAGGGCGGCGTCGGCAAGACCACGACGGCCATCAACCTGGCCGCGGCCCTGGCCGAGCGCGAACGCCGCGTCCTGGCGGTAGACCTGGATCCGCAGGCTTCCCTTTCGTACGGCTTCGGCGTGCAGGCCGACACCCTCCAACGCACGATGTACAACGTGATGACGGAGCCCGAGGCGCGCGACGGCCTGCCGCTGATCCAGGACGTGCGGCCCTGCATTGATCTCTTGCCGGCCAGCATCGATCTGGCGGCTGCCGAGATCGAGCTGATCACCGCGTTTGGCCGGGAGCACATCCTGAAAGACGTGTTGGCGAGTGTGGCCCCGCGCTATGATTTCGTCTTGATTGACTGTGGGCCGAACCTGGGGCTGTTGACGATCAACGCGTTGACCGCGGCTGACGGCGTCCTGATCCCCATGCAATGTGAATACTTCGCCTTGCGCGGGTTGACCTCCCTGTTTCGCACCGTGCGCCGTGTCCAGGCCAAATTGAACCCCAACCTGGTCGTGGTCGGCATCCTGGCCACGATGTATCAGACCGGCACCCGCCACGCCGAAGAGGTGTTGGCGCAGGCCCGCCTGTTGTTCGGCGAGCGCGTGTTCGATTTCTACGTCAAGAAGAGCATTCGGTTCGCGGAGGCGTCGGCGCAAGGACGCACGATGATCGAGTACGCGCCGGAGCACGAAGGCACCGAAACGTACCGTGCGCTTGCGGAGGTGATCATCCATGACTACAGCAGCCAATAACCCGAATCCGGCGGGCCAACCGCGCGGGCGCGGCCTCGATGCGTTGTTCGAGAGCAGCCAGCCACCCGCGCCGGCCACCCCCGAGGCCGCGGCCGAGATTGACCCCGAACTGGCCGCCATGCTCGAACGCGAAGTGCGCGCGGGCGCGCCGCCGGTCGGCCGGGCCCGGGTCGGCGCGCGCGAAGCCGCCGCACCGGCCGCAGAGGGGCCGGCTTCCGACGAGGAGGCCATTGACGTGCCCATGCCCGTAACCGAGCCGGCCGTGCCTCCGGCCGCCGCGCCTGCTGCGGGCACGCCCGCGGCCGCCGGAGAGACGCCCGGCACCTCAGCCGCGCCGACGCCTCCTCCCGCCGCCGCGCCGACTACGCCGTCTCCCGCTGCACCGGTTGCGGCCACGACAACGCCCCCGGCCGGCACAGCGCCCGCGACCCAGCCGCCCGTCCGCATCGGTGCGGTCATCATTGACACGACGACTCCCGCGCCCGCGACAGCCGCGGGCACCGGCCCGACCGGCGAGCCGGTGCCGACCGGCGCAGAGGAAGCGCCGATCGTAATGGCCCCCCGGCCCGAGCTGCGCGAGGTGATGCCGCCCGGACCGGGCCTGGCGACCGGCGGGGTACAACTGCCGGCCGCCCAGACCTACACCGGCGATCAGCGGACGATCGTGATCAACCGGCTGAACAGCGTGTTGGAGGCTGGCTGGCAAAAGACCATCCACAAGCAGATTGACGACCTGTACAAGCAGGTGGCCGCCGAATTCAGCAGCCCGCCGGCCAACACCGAGCGCATGTTGACCATGCTCCAAGAGGCCCGGCAGATCCTCATCGAGACGCCCGAAAACTACGTGGCCGCGGAGGCGCGTCTGGCGCAGGTGCGGGTCATGATGACGCGCATGAAGGAGAGCCGGGTGCAGGCAAGCCACTACGGCCCGCGCATTCTGGGCTACGAGCTGGGATGGCTGATCCTCTTCCTCTTGGGCCTGATCTTTGCCGCGCCGCTGAGCTGGGCCTTCACCGGCCCGGGCAACATCCTGGGCGCCACCATCAAGGACGTCTTCCCCTTCTGGAACACCTTGATGTGGGGCGGGATCGGCGGGATCATCGGCGCGTTATATGCCCTCTGGTGGCACGTCTCGGATCAGCAGGACTTCGACCGGCACTACCTGATGTGGTACCTGGTGCAGCCGATTATGGGGCTGGTGCTGGGCGGGATCGTCTTCTTGCTGCTGACGGGCGGCTTCCTGCTCTTGCAGGTCAAGCCGGCCGACGAGAACGCCGGCGCGCGGCTGGTGCCTTATCTGGTCGCGGTGCTTGCCGGCTTCCGCCAGAATTTCATCTACGAACAGTTCGACCGCCTGATCGCCCTGTTCGCGCCCCCCGGCAGCCAGGAGAAACGCTAACCCTTCTCCTCGGTGCCGGCAACGAAGGTCACGAGCGGACCCGTTCGATATGGGCACCGAGCGAGCGTAGCTTCTGGTCTATCTGCTGATAGCCGCGATCTATCTGGCCGACGTTGGCGATGGTACTGACCCCCTCGGCGGCCAGCGCGGCGATCAGCAGGGCCATGCCGGCGCGGATGTCCGGGCTGCTCAGCTCCTGGCCGTGTAGCTCGGCCGGGCCGACGACCACCGCCCGGTGGGGATCGCACAGGATGATCTTCGCGCCCATGCCGATCAGCTTATCCACGAAGTAGAGGCGGCTCTCGAACATCTTTTCGTGGATGAGGACCGTGCCCTTGGCCTGCGTGGCGACCACCAGCGCGATGCTCATCAGATCGGCCGGGAACTGGGGCCACGGTGCGTCGTCAATCTTCGGTACCGCGCCGCCGACATCCTCGCGGATGCGCAGGTCCTGCTCATCGGCGACGATCAGGGTATCCCCCTCCAGGCGCATACGCACGCCCAGCCGCTCGCCGAAGACGAAGTTGATCATCCGCATGTGATCGGGCACCACGCCGTGGATGCGGATCTCCCCGCGCGTCACAGCTCCCAGCCCCAGCCAGCTACCCACCTCCAGATAATCGGGCGAGATGGTAAACTCGCCGGCGGCCAGACGATCGGTCCCTTCGATGACCAGGGTGTTGCTGCCGATGCCGGAGATCCTGGCGCCCAGACGATTCAACATCGAGCACAAATCTTGCACGTGCGGCTCACAGGCGGCGTTGCGAATGATCGTCGTCCCGCGCGCCAGCACCGCGGCCATCACGGCGTTTTCGGTGGCCGTGACGCTGGCCTCGTCCAGGAGGATATCGGCCCCGCGCAGGCCGGTCGCCCGCATCGTG
Organism: Chloroflexota bacterium; assembly: GCA_037445695.1. Classification (GTDB taxonomy): domain Bacteria; phylum Chloroflexota; class Anaerolineae; order CG2-30-64-16; family CG2-30-64-16; genus CAKZKT01. The sequence goes on along the minus strand of JBBIKA010000077.1, from coordinate 1,395 downwards.
AAATCGTAGTGATCGAACTCGATCTGCGCGCCCAGGGCTTCCAGGGCCAACAAGTGTGTGTCCACGCGGCGCCGGCCGATGCGGTCGCCCCCCGGCAACGGCAGGATCGCCTGGCCGAAGCGGCTCAACAGCGGGCCCGCCAGAAGCATGCCCCCGCGCACCATCTGAAAAAGCTCGGGCCGGGGCACGGCAAAGCGGGCATCCTTCGCGCAAAGGTGCAGCGTGCTCCCTTCGTCGCGGATCGCAACGCCCAGCTCGGCGAGCAATTGCAGCATCGTGCCGACGTCGCCGATGCGGGGGACGTTGTGCAGCGTCACTTCGCAGTCGGTCAACAGCGTGGCGGCCAGGAGCGGCAACGCGGCGTTCTTGTTGCCGGCAGGCGTGACATCGCCGCTCACAGGGTGCTTGCCCTCTATGATGAATTTCTCCATTGAAATGTCTCCTCAAGATGAAATCGGTCGGAGCTCGATCGCCTCCCCTATTCCGACGCCGAGGCGCTGCGCAGCGTTCCCGTTGCGCACGGCGATTTCCAGCGTGTCGCCGCTGCTCACCAGGCCGATCAACGCGGCAACAGGGCCTTCGCCGTAGGTCGCCACGACCGGCGCGACGTGGCCGGCAATCTGGACGTGCCAGCGCCGGCCGGCGAGCCACGTCGCCGGAATGTTGCTGATCAGATTGCCGAAACGATCCACGTAGATGATCTCGCCGCTCAGGTGGCCGTCGGCGTGGCGCTGCGGCTGCGGCCAGGCTAGACGGACGGGATCGGCGATGGGGCGCCCCAGTTGCTCCGGCGGGATGCCGCGGGCCAGATGCGCAGCGACCGGCGCGAACAAATCGCGGCCGTGGAACGTTCGGCTGAGCCGGGGAAGCCAATACGCGGGCTGGTCGAGCTCCCACGCCTGGGCCCCGGCCTCGCTCAAGGCGACGCTGAAAACACCGTTGTCCGGGCCGACGTAGCGCGCCCGCGGGGTGGTCACCAGCAGCGGCCGCCGGGCGGTGCCGACCCCGGGATCCACCACGGCCACATGGATCGTGTCGGGGGGGAAGTACGGCGCGGCCTGCGCGAGCACGAAGAGCGCCTGGCGCACGTTCTGTGGCTCGATGTCGTGCGTCAGATCCACGATGAGGGCATCGGCCGCGATACTGAGGATCACGCCCTTCATTGCGGCGACATAGCCATCGCGCAGGCCGAAGTCACTGGTCAAGGTGATGATGGTCGTCACGGTGATATTGTAGCGGATCGGCGCAGGTGCGTCAACCGCGCCATCATCCGATCATGTTCGGCCGGTAAATGTGCACAGTTACATCGTGCGGCCCCCGCCCCCGTCCCCGCCCCCGCTTGCGGGGGCGGGGAAGTCCTTCTATTGCGGGGTTTTGGGGCCGCTTTGCGGCCCC
>JBBIKA010000076.1:0-17350 GCA_037445695.1 Chloroflexota bacterium | reverse complement strand
CGACCGAGAAGCCGGCCGCCACGGTCACTGCGGCTCCGCAGCCCACGGCCACGGCGACCGAGAAGCCGGCCGCCACGGTCACTGCGGCTCCGCAGCCCACGGCTACCGCGGCCGAGAAGTCGGCCGCGGGCGTCAGCTTTGCCAGGGACGTGATGCCGATCTTCGAGAAGAGCTGCATCAAGTGTCACGGCGGCGAGAAGACCGAGGCGCTTTTGTCCCTCAAGGATTATGCCGGCGTGATGGCCGGCTCGGAGAACGGTCCGGTGGTCCAGCCCGGCAATGCCGGCGCCAGTAGCCTGGTCACGCTCGTCCAGCAGGGGAAGATGCCCAAGCGCGCCAACCGCCTGCCCGACAGCCAGATCAAGATCCTGGCCGATTGGGTGAACGCCGGCGCGCCGAACAACTAACCTGAAAATAAACGTGCCAGGCACTTCCGCAGTGCCTGGCACGTATGGCGCGCTGTGGCTGCCGCGCATGAGCAACTGAACGCACGCCGGTTATTCTTTATGGCAGGCCATCCGCCAGTGCCGGCCGTGTTGCGCCAGCAGTCGGTCGGCGCCGGGCGGCCCCCACGACCCCTTCTCGTAGAACTCCAACGGCGGCGCGGTCTCGGTGCGCCAGCCGGCGCTTGTGTTCGCCTGGCCGGCGTTCGCGGCATCCCAGGCCGCCTGAATCGGATCAATGATCTGCCAGCTCAGCTCGATTTCATCGGCGCGGGCAAAGAGCGATGCATCGCCGTTCAGCGCATCGAGCAGTAGCCGCTCATAAGCCTCGGGCAGGGCGGTCTGGCCGAACTCCTCCCCGAACTGGAAATCCATCTCCACCGAACGCAGGCGCATCCCCGCGCCCGGCACTTTCGTCTCGAAACGCAGGTGCATCCCTTCTTCCGGCTGGATGCAAAAGGTGATGAAGTTGGCGTGCGGGCTGCTCGCTTCGCTCTCCTGGAAGAGTTTGTGCGGCACGCTCTTGAACTGCACGGTGATTTCGGTCGCCTTTTTCGCCAGCAGCTTGCCGGAACGCAGATAGAACGGCACCCCTTGCCAGCGCCAGTTGTCTACATACAGGCGGATCGCGGCGAAAGTGGCCGTCGTGGAATCGGGCCGCACCCCCGGCTCGTCGCGGTAGGTGCGATACTGGCCGCGCGCGGTGGCCACAGGCACCTCTTCGGGCCGCATCGGTCGCACGGCCTGCAACACCTTGACCTTTTCATCGCGCAAGAACTTGGCGTTGAACGCCGCCGGCGGTTCGATGGCGGTCAGCGTCATCAGTTGCAACAGGTGGTTCTGGAAGACATCGCGCAATACGCCGGCCGTGTCGTAATAGCCGGCCCGTTGGCCTACTCCCACCTCTTCCGCCACCGTGATCTGCACATGATCCACATAGTTGCGGTTCCAAACCGGCTCGAAGATGGCATTGCCGAAGCGGAACACCATGATGTTTTGGACCGTTTCCTTGCCCAGATAGTGGTCTATCCGGTACACCTGGCCTTCGTCGAAGACTTCATGGACCTGGGCATTGAGCGCCTGCGCGCTCGCCAGATCGTGGCCGAACGGCTTCTCGATGATGATGCGGACGAAGCCATCCCCCTTGCTTGCGCCCTTGCGGTTCAAGCCGGCCGCGCCCAAATGACGGACGATGACGGGATAAAGCTGCGGCGGCGTGGCCAGATAAAACAGATGATTGCCGCACGTCTCGCAGGCATCGTCCATCTCGGCCATCTGCCGCGCCAGCGCGGCATAGGTAGCCGGGTCGTCGTAGGCGCCCTGGCAATAATGCAGATGCGCGGCGAAGCGCTCCCACGCCGCCGCATCCTGATGGGCCAGCCGGGCATGGGTCGCCACTCCCTCGCGCAGATGGGCGCGAAAGCTCTCGTCGTCGAATTCGCTGCGGGCGACGCCGATGATGGCATAGCGCTCCGGCAGCCGGCCCTCCGCGTCGAGGGTGTACAAGGCCGGTATCAGCTTGCGTTGGGTCAGATCGCCGCTGGCGCCGAAGATGATGACCGTAGTACGGGGCGGGATCTGAATGTTCAAAGATGGCGCTGGTTCTGACATGATGCCCCCTCGCTCGAGCCGGGATTATCCCGTTTCCTCCATCGCCGCGATCTTGTTCAGCCGCCGCAGATGGCGCTCCTCGCCGGTGAAGCGCGCGGCCAGGAAGGCCTGCACCAGCTCGACCGCCAGCGCCGGGCCGATGATGCGCGGCCCCAGGCACAGGACATTGGCGTTGTCGTGTTCGACGCATTGATGCGCCGAATAGATGTCGTGACAAAGCCCGGCACGAATGCCGCGCAGCTTGTTCGCGGCGATGGACGCGCCCACACCGCTGCCGCAAAGCAGGATGCCCCGCTCGGCCCGGCCTTCCTGGATGGCCCGGCCGACGGCCAGCGCAAAGTCGGGATAGTCCGACGGTTGCGCATCGAACGCGCCCAGGTCGAGAACCTCGTGTCCGGCCGCCCGGATTGCCTGAATGATGGTTTCCTTGAGCGGAAAACCCGCATGATCTGCACCCACAGCAACGCGCATAGTGATTGTACCTTTTCGATAGACTTATCTTCCGCGCAGGAGATTGAAGAGCGCCAGCGCGGCCGCCAGGACAAACGCCAGCGCGGCCACGATGCCGCTGCGGCCCAACTGCCCGCGTGCGGCCAGCCACATGCCGATGCCGAATCCGGCCACGGCCACGAGCAACGTGGCCCACGGCCGGTCGAGCGCGGCCAGCGCCAGCAGCACCGCCGCCGCGGCCACCACGTATCTATAAGAAGCCGAAAGGTCCCCCAACGTTACACCGCCGTTTGCCGCATCCTGCCGCGACCTGCTCCGCGGTCCTCAATCGCCGAGGCCCGGCGCAGATTTGACCAACCTGACCAGTTGTTCGGGGATCTGGCCGCGATTTTCTTCGGTCACCCGCACCTGGACGATGTCGGTGCGGCCCAGGCGCTCGGCCAGTTCTTGCACCAACGTCTCCCGCACGATCACGATGGCGTTCGGCACCCGCAGCGGATCGGCCAGCGGCTCGAGCGCAAAGGCAAAACCGCCGCCCGCATGCAACTCCAGCGGGCCGATCTCATCTATCACGATCCAATCGGCATCGGCCCGCAAAGCCGCCGCCAGGGTGCGCCGTCCCCATGCGACGGCCTCATCGTCCATCTCGTAGACGCCGACCGTCGTCGGCGTTCCGATCGGATTAACACGCGCGAACGTCTGGCGTTGCCCTGTGCTTAGATCGCGGATCTCGATGCCCACCTTGCGACCGTCTTCGTTCAACAGCGGCGGCGATACGAAGCCGGCCACCTTAAGTCCGGCCGCCCGCAGGCCCGAAATGGCCTTCCAGCAGGCCGTAGTCTTGCCCTCATGTACCGGGCCGGTCAATAGAATGAACATCCTCGTTCATCTTTCCTTTCTTGGGCTTGCTGAACGCGATAGTACGGCAAATCGCCTCAAAACGCAAACTGACGGATTGGGCCCTGTACTCTCGCGTCGATCGGTGCGTTGGCGTGTTATATGAATTGTAAACCGACGGCCCACTGCGCGTTGGCTCCGCGCCGGGAAGCGGCCCGGCGCTCCGGCGCGGTCGTCGAATCTCAGAATAGGAGGTTCCCTTGATCCGTCCCGACTCTCAACGCGTCGTTGTTACCGGCGTGGGCCTGGTGACGCCGGTCGGCAACGACGTTCCCAGCAGTTGGCGTGCCATCCTGGCCGGCCAATCCGGCGTGGATGTGATCAGCCAGTTTGACCACAGTCAGTTTAAAACGCATATCGCCGCGGAAGTCAAGAACTTCGATCCCACCCTCTACGTGGACAAGAAAGAAGCGCGGCGCATGGATCGTTTCTTGCATTTTGCGGCCGCGGCCACCAGGGAGGCGCTGGCCGACGCGCGGTTCGAGATCGCGTATTACGGCGCGCCGCGGGTGGGCGTGCTGGTGGGTTCGGGCATCGGTGGCATCCACATCCTGCTCGAACAGCACGACCTGATGCGCGAGCGTGGCCCGCGCCGGGTGAGCCCCTTCACCGTCCCCGGCCTGATGTTGAACAGCGCGTCGGCGCACGTGAGCATCATGACCGGCGCGCGCGGGCCCAACCTGGCCATCGCCACCGCCTGCGCGACCGGCAGCCATGCCATCGGCGAGGCCGCCGACCTGATCCGCCGCGGCCGGGCCGATGCCATGATCTGCGGCGGCAGCGAGGCGGCCCTGATGCCGATGGCGCTGGCCGGCTTCGAGAACATGGGGGCGATCAGCAGCCGCAACGACGAGCCGCAGCGCGCCAGTCGGCCCTTTGACAAGGATCGCGATGGCTTCGTGATGGGGGAGGGCGCCGGCATCCTGATCCTGGAACGGCTGGACCTGGCGCGGGCGCGCGGGGCCCGCATCTACGCCGAGCTGATCGGTTACGGCATCACGGCCGACGCGTTCCATGTCACCGCGCCCCTGGAAGACGGCAGCGGCGCGGCCGAGTGCATGGCCGCGGCCCTGGCCGACGCCGGCCTGCCTCCCGAAGCCGTGGACTACATCAACGCCCACGGCACCAGCACCCCGCTCAACGACCTCAGCGAAACGCGGGCCATCAAGATGGTGTTCGGCGCGCGGGCCTATCGGATGCCGATCAGCTCGACCAAGAGCATGACGGGCCATCTGATGGGTGCGGCCGGGGCCATCGAGGCGGTGTTCACCGTGCTGACGTTGCGCGATCAGATCCTGCCGCCCACCATCAATTACGAGACGCCCGATCCCGAGTGTGACCTGGACTACGTGCCCAATCACGCCCGGCCGGCCGCGGTCGAGGTGGCCATGTCCAACTCGTTTGGCTTCGGCGGCCATAACGGCGTCCTGATCTTTCGGAGGTTGTGATGCCGGCTCGGAAAGCCTTGCCGCGTGGGCCCCGCTATGCTCAGATCATCGGCTGGGGCATGGCCGTGCCCGAAAAGGTGGTGACCAACGCTGATCTGGCCAAGATCGTAGATACATCGGACGAATGGATCACCTCGCACACGGGCATCAAGCAACGGCGCATCGCCGACGGTCGGGAGACGACCCTGACCCTGGCCGTGCGCGCGGCTCAGGAGGCGTTGGCGGTCGCCGGCATCATGCCCGGCCAGCTCGATCTGGTCATCGTGGCGACCGTCACCCCCGAATATCTCTTTCCGTCCACGGCCAGTCTGGTGCAGGATGCGATCGGCGCGGTGGCGGCCGGCGCGTTCGATCTGAGCGCCGGCTGCTCGGGCTTCATCTACGCGCTGAGCATGGCGGCCGACGCGGTGCGCTCCGGCCATGCGGACCACGTGCTGGTGATCGGCTCGGAGACCCTCTCGCGGATCGTGAACTGGCAGGACCGCAACACCTGCGTGTTGTTCGGCGACGGCGCGGGCGCGGTGGTGGTAAGCGCCTGCGCCGAACGGTGCGGCATCATGGCCGCGGAGTTGGGGAGCGACGGCTCGGGCGGCGACCTGTTGATCGTGCCCGGCGGCGGCAGCCGCCACCCGCTCAGCCGCGAGCTGCTCGAACGGGGCGATCAGTTCGCCAAGATGAACGGCCGCGAGGTATACCGCTTTGCCACTACGATCATGCCGCGCGCCACCGCGGCGGTCGTTCAAAGGGCCGGCTGGCAACTGGAAGAGGTCTCGCTGGTCATCCCGCACCAGGCCAACGTGCGGATCATTGACGCGGCCATCAAGCGCCTGGGCCTGCCGGCCGATCGTTTTTTCGTGAACATTGACCGCTACGGCAACACCTCGTCGGCCTCGATTCCCATCGCGTTGTGCGAGGCGATTGCCGCCGGCCGCGTCAACGCGGGAGACCGGCTCGTGATGGTGGGCTTCGGTGCGGGGCTCACCTGGGCGGCCGTGGCTCTGGAGTGGGGCATCCCCGAGCCGGCCCGGCCGCGGCCGTTCTTCTTCCGCTGGCTGGTGCGGCTCTGGTCCTTCCTGGCCAATCTCCGCTCGCGCTTGCGCCGCGTCGAGCGTCGCACTTACGATCGGGTATTGGGCCCCGCAGGCCCCGAAGGGTTGCGCGAGGGGGTGCAGGAACAGACCGACCGGCTGCGCGAAGAGGTGCAGGAACAGACCGGTCGGCTGCGCGAACGCCTGCTCGGCCGGCGGCCGGGGCCGCCGACGTCCCAAGATCCGGCCGCGCCCGCTCAGCCGGCCCGACCGGAGGAACCGGCCGCGCCATCCGGCGATGAACATTGAGGACTCTGCGGCTTTTGGTGGGAAGACGGTAGGACTCGCAACTTGCGTGGCCCCATCCCCGGCCCCTTCCCCGCTTAGCGGGGAAGGGGTGAGGCGAATAGCGGGGTATTTTGGCCGCCGAAGGCGGCCAAAATACCCCTTTCGAGGGCTCCCCGCCCCCCGCTTGCGGGGGGCGGGGTCAGGGGGACTCACTGCATCCGGAATTGCCGAAATGCCTCTTGTCCCGCCAGAAGCTGGAGAACCACATTGAGGTTTTGGGTTTGGTGCATTCTGGCATATAATCCCCCTGAATATGTCATGATGCGCCCGATTTCACCGCTGGTGTGTTTGCTCTTGTCCGGCCTCCTGATGGTCGGCTGCGGGGCGTCGGCCGGCCGGCCGACGCCTACGCCTGCGTCCCTCCCGCGGCCGACGCCGCCCGCGCGCACGCCGGCTCCGGCCGGGCCGGCCCCTTCGCCTCAGCCGGCGGCTACCCTGGCGGCGATCACCGACACGCTGACGTTGACCTGGTGGACCCCGGAGTTCCTCAGCCCCCAGGGGGCCGGCGCGGCCGGCCCCCTGGTAGCCGGCCAGATCGCCGAGTTCGAAGCCATGCACGCCGGCAAGGTGCGCATCAATACGGTGATCAAGGCGCGCTATGGCAAGGGCGGCCTGCTCGACTTCCTGCGCACCGCGCAACCCGTGGCCCCGAGCCTGTTGCCCGATGTCATCGCCCTCGACCTCGTGGAGGTGGAACAGGCGGCCGCGTTGGGCCTGGTGCAGCCGTTGGACGGCCTCCTTTCGCGCGAGATCACTGCTTCGCTATATGCTTTCGCCCGGCAGAGCGGCCAACTGGACGGCCGCACCCTGGCCGTTCCGTGGATAGCCGACGGCGAGCATGTCATACATGATCGCGATCGGCTCTCGACGCCGCCCGATACCTGGACGGGCGTGCTGGCCGACAAGATCACCTATCTCTTTCCGGCCGGCTCGCCGCAATCCCTGTCGGTCACCGGCCTGACCGAAGATGTGCAGCCTACCTTTTTGGCCCAATATCTCTCGGCCGGGGCCGGCCTGGATGCCCGCACGCGACGGTTGACCGTGCAAGAGCAGCCGCTGGTGCGCGTCCTGAATTTCTATCGCGATGCCACCGAGGGGGGGCTTTTGCCGAAGAACGCCGCTAACCTGTCCGGCCTGGATGAGTGTTGGAGCATTTATGCCCAGGGCGGGGTGACAATGGCCAACGTCAGCGCGCGGCGCTATCTGGCCAATCGCGAGTCGTTGTCCAACACCGGCTATGCCCTCATGCCCGGCTGGGCCAATCCGGCGCCGACGGTCGCCGGGGGCTGGGCGCTGTTGATCACCGCCACCGATCCGGCGCGGCAGAAAGCGGCCGCAGATTTCATCGCCTGGCTCATGAAGCCCGAGCGGGCAGGCGCGCTGGCCCAGGCGGTCGGTTGGTTGCCCACTTCGCCGCAGGCGCTGGCCACCTGGGGGGTCAATCCGTATTTCGAGTTCCTCGATCGCCTGTTGAGCTCGGCGGTGGCCCGGCCGGTCGGGCCGGAATACGCGGCGGCGACGAGCCGCCTGCAAAAGGCGCTCACCGCGGTGCTTAAGGGTGTTTCTTCGCCGGCCGAGGCGGTCCAGGCGGCCATGTCCGCGAAATGAACTTCTCCGTGGAGTCCGCTCGTGAGCCTTTCCCCGCGTTTTCGTCAGCAGATCGTCGCCGTGCTTGAGGCCGCTTTGCACGCGGTGGACCCGCGCGCCGCGGTGGCCGCGCATGTGGTGCGCGAAGGGAATCTTCTGCACGTGGCCGGCCGCACCTATGATCTGGCCGAGATCTCGCGCATCCTGGTGGTGGGCGGCGGCAAGGCCGCCGCGCCGATGGCCGCCGCGCTCGCCGACATCTTGGGCGACCGGCTGACGGCCGGCGTGGTCACCGTGAAGTACGGCCATACGGCCGGCCGGAGCGGCGGCCGCGTGCGCTGGGGCGAGGAGGCGTTTCTGGCCTTCCCTTCTTCCAACTTTGGCGGGCCTGGAGGGCCGAATCCCGGAGCAGAAGAGGGCGTGGATTCCAGGATCCGGCTCGTCGAGGCCGGACATCCGGTGCCCGATGCGGCCGGCCTGACCGGCGCGCAGCAGATCGTCGCGCTGTTGCAGGGACTCTCTGCGCGCGACCTCGTGTTCGTGCTGATCTCGGGCGGCGGGTCGGCGTTGTTGCCGTTGCCGGTTGCCGGCGTCTCGCTGGCCGACATGCAGGCGCTCACCCAGGCGCTCCTGCGTTGCGGGGCCGACATCACCGAGATCAACACCGTCCGCAAACATTGCACGCGCCTGCCGGGCGGCCAGTTGGCCCGCCTGGCCGCGCCGGCGCAGGTGATCGCGCTGATCCTCTCCGACGTGGTCGGCTCCCCGTTGGACGTCATCGCTTCGGGCCCTACCGTGCCCGATCCGACGACTTATGGCGATGCCCTGGCCGTCTTGCGCCGTTACGATCTGTTGGAGCAGATTCCGGCCGGCATTCGGCGTCATCTGGAGGCCGGCGCGGCCGGCGGCCGGCCCGAAACGCCCAAGCCGGGCGATCCGCTGTTCGAGCGGGTGGTCAACGTGGTGATCGGCGATAACGCCAGCGCGGGCCGCGCGGCCGTGGCCGAGGCCCGACGCCTTGGCTTTCACGCCGCCTTGCTCACCACGTTCGTGCAGGGCGAGGCGCGCGAGGTGGGCCGCGTGGTGGCCGGCCTGGCGCAAGGGATCGCGGCCGGCCAGTCCGATTACGCGCGGCCGGCGTGTCTGGTCTTGGGCGGGGAAACGACCGTCACGTTGCGCGGTTCCGGCAAGGGGGGCCGCAACCAGGAGCTGGCCCTGGCGGCCGGCATTGCGTTGGATGGCTTCGTCGTGCCGGCCGGGGTCGAGCTGGCGGTGATCAGCCTGGGCACCGATGGCACTGACGGCCCCACCGATGCCGCGGGCGGCTTAGCCACCGTGGACACGGTGGCGCGCGGCCGGGCGCAGGGCCTCGACGGCCGGGCCGCGTTGGCCCGCAACGACAGCTACTCCTACCTGGCTGCCATCGGCGATCTGATCGTGACCGGGCCGACGAATACGAACGTGAACGATCTGATCTTCGTCTTCGTCGCCTGAGCCTCAGGCGATCAGGACGATCTGCGGCGGGTTGCGCGGGGAATGGCCGCGCAACCAGGCGTGCGCGCCGATGGCCGCAAGCAGCCGGCTGCCGTCGCGCCAGAGCCGGGCCTGTTCCGGCCCCTCGGCCAGCGCCGAGAGCGCCAGGAGACAGGCGGCCTCGTCCAGGCGTCGGCCGGTCTGGCGGGCCAATGCGAGCGCCTCCTCCAGCGCCGGTTGCGCCTCGGCCGGGGCCACCTGTTCGGCCAGACAGCGCAAGGCGATGATGATCAGCGCGGCCGAGCGGGTCTGGCGGGCCAGGGTCGTTGCTTTCTGCGCCAGCGCCAGCGCTTCCGCCGGCCGCCCCAACGCCACCAGGCAACGCACCTGGGTCACATAGTTGCAGATCAGGCCTTCGGGCAAGCCGCTTTTTTCGGCAAAGCGCTGTTCGCTTTTGAGATCGGCCATGGCCGCGCCATATTCTCGGCGGTGCAGCCGCACGATGCCTCGATTGCCCAGCGCGCGCATCGCCTCGTGCGGGTCGCCGTGTTCGGTGGCCAACGCGAGCTGGCGCTCGAAGCAGGCCAGGGCGGGTCGAAACCTTCTGCGACACAATTCGACCAGGCCCTGATTGCCGATGTTTATCGCGACCTGCAAGCGATCGTCGCGGGCTTCGGCCTGACGGATGGTCTCTGCGAAGAGATGTGCGGCTCGCTCCAGTTCGCTCTGGCTCCAATAGACCAGGCCGAGCGTGCCGGCCGCCCGGATGGCGCCGCTTTGATCGCTGAGCGCGCGATAGCCCGTCCAGGCGCGTTCCAAGTCGCGCGCGGCCTCTGCGTAGCGGACGATGGCCCAATACATGACCCCGCGCACGTTGTAGGCGTCGGCCAACAGGCCCGCGTCGCGCTTTTCTGGAGCCGTCCCTTCTACCAGGTGCACGGCCCGATCGGCCCAGCTGAGCGCCTCTTCCAGGCGGCCCAGGCAGCGCAACGTGCGGGCATGGCTGAAGCAGACGCGTGCCATGTCGGGGAGTTCGGCCCAGTCGGTCGCGGCCACCAGATCGGCCACCCGATCGAGCAGCGCTTGCGCGCCGGCCGTTTCGCCCTGCCGCAGCGCGATCGCCACCGCGATGTCGAGCGCGTTCACCAGCGGCTCGCGTGCGCCGACCTGGAGGGCGGCTTCGAAGGCCGCGTGCGCAGCCGTTTGCGCCGCGCTAAGCTGGCCGGAGCCGGCATAGCAGCCGGCCAGGGCGCACAGCAGCGCGGCGCGGCGATGCCGGTCGCCCTGCGCCTCTGCGACTTCGACACCGAAGCGCAACAGCTCCGCCCACTCGGCTCCGTAACCCCAGCGCACAGGCCATGGATCGAGCGCCAGCAACAGGGCGATCAGCCGATCGTGCAACTCGCGCGCCTGGCGCGCATGGTTGAGCACGGTCAACACGCTGGCGCCGTGATCGGCCAGCCGACCGAGCCCCGGCGCCCCCCGCGCGACAGCGGCTTCGAGGCGGGCCAGGCTCGCGGCGAGATGGCTCAGATGGTGGTCGTGCCAGCGAGCTTGTTCTTGGGCCCAGACGAGATCGGGATGCAGGGTTGCGCTCACGGGGGTGCTCCGGTCTCTGTCCAGCGGCCGATCAGATCGGTCTTCAGGAAGACGGCCGTCAGCGGATGCAGGCGATAGAAGGGATGCTCGAATGTGCCGGTAATTTGTACCAGGCAATGGCTCTGCAGCTCGCTCAGCGCCTCGCGCAGCGCGTCGGCCGGCAGGGTGCCGGTAGCCTCCAGCCAGGCGATGTCTTCGCCGTCGGGCGAGATGAGAAGCATGTCCACCAGCAACTGCCGCGCGGCGGCGCTCAACAAGAGCCATGTCTGGCGATAGATGTAGGTATACAGAATCGAGGCGACGCCTCCGGCGCGCTGCAACTGGCTGCGAATCTGGGCGATGGCCACCCCGCGATTGAGGAGGCCGGCGATCAGCTTGAGCGCCAACGGCAAGCCGCCGACCAGCCCGCACAGCTCGCCCACGCCCGGTTCTTCGGCCGGGCCGAGATCGCGGCCCACGCGTGCCAGCTCGCTGCGCACGAGGGCCAGGCTGTCGGCCGGCGAGAGGGGCGGCACGGGATACACCTGCACGAACGGGTATTCGCGCAACGATTGGCGGCTGGTGAGCACGGCCCGGCTCGGGCCGAGCATGCGATAGAGCCGAGGGACGATCATGCGGTGATCGGCCAGCGTTTCCAGGTTATCTACGATGACCAGGTGGGGCAGATCGAGGAACAAGGCCTGGAGCGTCGCTTCCCATTCGGCCGGCCCCGCGGGCAACAGGTCGTCGCGGCCGAGCTGCCGGATCATCTGGAGCAGCAGATCGGGGAAGGTGAGGGCCGGCGTCGGCAGCGGCTCGATCGCGCCGGTGCCCGGCAGGAGACGGTTCTGCTGGGCGCTGATCCACAGGATGGCGCTGAACGGCCCTTCTGCGGCCAGGCGTTGGGCCACGGCCTGCGCCAGGGTCGTCTTGCCGATGCCGCCCATGCCTTCGAAGGCGATCATGGTAGGCCCGGCCGGATCGGTGAGCAGGCGGATGGCCCCGACGATCAACTTTTGGACGCCGAAGAGATGTAAATAGTCGGGCGGCGGCAGGTAGCGGCTGAGGTTGAGTCGCCGCAGGCGGCCCTGGGCGGCCAGCTCGGCCAGGCGCAACTGTTCGGTCAGGAGCCGGATGCCAGTTTCGACGCGGCGGCGAAACTGGCGGTCGCTGACGTGGGCCGCGGCCGCCAGGGCTTCGACGCTCAGGCCGGCGTCGCTCAGGTAGCGATGATAGAGCGCGCTCCAGGCTTCCAGGATGACATTGCCGCGCGCGAAATCGTGGGCCACGGCCGTCAGGGCGGCGGCTTGGTCGGTCGGGGGGGTGTGCGCGGCCGGCTGGTTGTTCTCGAGCTCGCGGCCGCGCAATTCGTCCAGCCGGGCCAGGGTCAGTTCGGTCAGGTAATCGCGCAGTTGGCGCGTCCGTTCGACGGGCGTTTGCACGTGGCGCAGCCGAAACACGGCCGGCAACAGATCGGGCGCGATGCCCCCCCGGTCTAGAGCTCGCAATGCCTGTTTCACCTTTGCGGTCGTCAGCGGTTCGGCTGTCATGGCGTAGATGTCCGATTTTTGTCCGAAACCTGCTTCTCAAACAGCGAGAGTCGCGCTATACTGGCGGCGGTTTTGCTTTTAGAGTTGCATAACGGCCATTATTCGCGCGGAGTGTTTATTGTAGGGCGAAGAGGCAAGGTGACTGATGGCGCGTCGTATGCGCGATCGGTTGGCCGGCCCTTGCGATGCGTCATGGGGGTGGCGCGCCCGAAGCTTGACAGACGCCGCGCGCATGTCTCACCTCGCGTTATGCAACTCTAGAGCAACCCAGCGCTCTGCCGGCATTGTATCACGGCCGATGGCCCGCGTCGAGAGCTTGAGCTATATAATATCTATATAAAAACTATATCGTCGCTCTCAGGGGGAGGGCGAGGAAGATCATGAAGGGGGCTTGGAGGCCGGCGGCTTTGCTGCCGCCTCCAAGCCCCCCTCTTTTTCTATTTGGAGAAATGGAAAAATGCGATTCTCCGGCTTCTAGTGGGACAAGCGGCCTTTCGGCAATTCCGGCTGCAGTGGGCCCTTCGCCCCTGACCCCGCCCCCCGCTTGCAGGGGGCGGGGAATCCCTCGAAAGGGGGTATTTTGGTCGCCGAAGGGGGAGGGAAAAAAGGGGTTTTGCGGCGGGCGGCGCAGCCGCCCGCCGCAAAACCCTCATCCATTATCCTCCCTCTTCCCTTGGCCTGCGGCCAAGGGAAGAGGGAGGACAGAGGGGAGTGAGGGGCAAGAAACGGCAGGCATAGCAAATGCCAGCCCACTCTGAATCATTCCCGCGTTCCAACCTCTGTTGAACGGCTTAGCTTGATGCGAATGGGGATGGGGCTACGCAAGTTGCGAGTCCTACCGTCTTCCCACCAGAAGCCGCAGAGCCAAAAATGCCACGTGCCAGGCACTTCGATAGTGCCTGGCACGTGGAGCGCGCAACTTGCGTGGAAGGCAACTGCTTTCGGCTCTTACTTGATCTCAACCTTCGCGCCTTCGGCCTCGATCTTGGCCTTGGCATCGGCCGCCACTTCCTTCGACACGGCCGTCAACACGGTCGCCGGGGCGCTTTCCACCAGGTCCTTGGCTTCCTTCAGGCCCAGGTTCGTGAGGGCGCGCACGACCTTGATGACGTTGATCTTCTTCTCGCCGACTTCCTTCAGGATCACGTCGAATTCGGTCTGCTCTTCCACCGGCTCGGCCGGGGCTGCGGCCGCTGCGCCGGCCGCCGGCACTGCGCCGGCCGCAACCATCATCGGCGCCGCCGCGCTGACGCCGAACTTCGCTTCCAGGGCCTTGACGAGCTGAGAAAGCTCCAGCACCGTCATCTTCTCGATCGCTGCAATCAATTCTTCCTGAGTCATGGAATGTTTCTCCTGATATGATGAGACTTGTCTTGTGATCTGTAATTCGATTCTGTGCCGCTCAAGCCGCTTGCGGCTCCAGTTGTCCGATGCGGGCGTTGAGCACGTTGAGGAAGCCCCGCAACGGCCCGGCCAACACGTTCACCAGGCCGGCGAGCGGCGCCTGCAACGCGCCGATCACCTGGCCGCGCAGTTGATCGCGGCCGGGCAGTTCGGTCAATGCCTGCACGCCGTTCTCATCGAACACCGTCTGGCCCATGATGCCCCCGCGCACGACCAGCACCTTGGTGTCGCGTGCCCATTTGTTCAAGGTCTTGGCCGGCGCGGCCGGCTCGCCGAAGCAGAATGTGACCGCGATCGGCCCCTTCAGCAGGGCTTCCGGCGTCGCCATCCCCACCTCGGTCAGCGCGCGCGTCACCAGCGTGTTCTTGGTGACCAGCAGTTCGCTCTCGCAGCCGCGCAGCTCGCGACGCAGCGCCTCGAGCTGCTTGACGGTCAGGCCGCGATATTCGGTGATGAGCACGGCCTGGCTGCGGCGCAAGCGCTCGACGTATCCCTCCACCATCGCGCCTTTTTTCTCACGAGTGATAGCCAAGCGATATTCCTCCTTTCATCATGCGGAATACGATCCGCTACCCTGATTGTCGATAAAAAAACGCCTCTGTGCCGAAGACAGACACAGAGGCGCGCCAGCTCGTCAGAACCTTCAACGCGATCTCGCCTCGGCGGGCCCGGCATGCCGAATTAAGTCCCCCGCAGGGGACGCCTGCTGTCTTCAGCGGAAAGATATGCGTTTATGTGATGTTTACGCGGCGCTGACCTTCATGGCAAGCGCCTGGTTGGTGTCCAGCCGGATGCCCGGCGCCATGGTCGAAGTCAGGGTGACGCGTTTGATGTATTGACCCTTGGCGCCGCTGGGCTTGGCACGCTGGATGGCTTCCATCAGCGCGGCCAGGTTGTCCATGATCTGTTGCGGCGCAAAACTAACCTTGCCGATCGGGACGTGTAGGTTGCCGGTCTTGTCCACTTTGAACTCCACGCGGCCCTGGCGCGCCTCTTTGATCGCTCGCGGCAGATCGTCGGGCTGGACGATGGTGCCGGCCTTGGGATTGGGCATCAGGCCGCGCGTGCCGAGGATGCGGCCCAGGCGGCCCACCTTGCCCATGACCTGCGGCGTAGCGATAGCCATGTCGAACTCCAACCAGCCGCCTTGGATCTTGGCGATCAGGTCGTCGAGGCCGACATAATCGGCGCCGGCCTGTTCCGCCAGCCGCGCGCCATCCCCTTCCGCGAAGACCAGGATGCGCACCTGCTTGCCCAGGCCGGCCGGCAACAGCACGGTGCTGCGCACTTGCTGATCGGCATGCCGCGGATCAACGCCCAGGCGGACATGCACCTCGACTGTGCCGTCGAACTTCGGATACGAGGTCTTCTTCAACAGATCTACCGCTTCGGCCGGCGGATAATACTTCAGCCGGTCCACCAGCTTGGCGGCTTCGATGTACTTCTTGCCGTGTTTTGCCACTGTCAAACTCCTTGTCCCAGGACCGATCGGCCTGGGAGTGGTATTAGCGGACGTCCGATCGGCCGGATCGGGCGTTCTCCCACCTGCTGACGCGGCGAGCGTCAGTCGGCGATCGTGATGCCCATGCTGCGGGCCGAGCCTTCGATCATGTGCATGGCGTGCTCCACGTCATACGCGTTCAGGTCCTTCAGTTTGAGCTCCGCGATCTCGCGCACCTGCTTGCGGGTGATCTTGCCCACGGGCGCCTGGTTGGGCTTGGCCGAGCCCTTCTGCACGCCGGCGGCCTGTTTGATCAGATCGGCCGCGGGCGGCGTCTTGGTCACGAAGGTGAACGACTGGTCCGTATAGATGGTGATCTCGACCGGCACGACCGTGCCCGCCATGGAAGCGGTGCGGGCATTGTATTCCTTGCAGAAGGCCATGATGTTGACGCCGTGCTGGCCCAACGCCGGGCCGACCGGTGGCGCAGGATTCGCTTTGCCGGCCGTGATCTGCAATTTGACGATTGCCTTGACCTTTTTCGCCATGAAAAACTCCTATGATGCAGAGCGTCCCCGGCGGCGGAGCGGACGGGGCGCCCGGAAATCACAACTTTTCGATCTGGAGCAGGTCCACTTCGATGGGCGTCTCCCGATTGAAGAAGGAGACCAGCACGCGGGCCTTGCCCTTGTCGGCGTACACTTCGTCTACCGTGCCGTGGAAGTCGGTGAACGAGCCTTCGATGATGCGCACCTTGTCGCCGACCTTGACCTTTACTTCGGCGACCGGCTCTTCGGCTTCCATGCGGCGCATGATGCGATCCACTTCGTCTTGGCGCAGCGGCGTAGGCTTGTTGCCGATGCCGACGAAGCCGGTGACGCCCGGCGTATTGCGCACGACGTACCAGGATTCTTCATCCAGGAGCATCTGGACCAGCACATAGCCGGGGTAGATGCGGCGTTCTACGACGCGACGTTGGCCATCGCGCAGTTCGATCTGCTCTTCGGTGGGCACGATCACTTCGTAGATCCGGTTCTGCATCCCCATGGACTCGATCCGGTGCTCCAGGTTTTTCTTGACCTTGTTCTCGTACCCCGAATAGCAATGGACGACATACCATTGCGGCTTCTCGGCCTCGGCTTCGGCAGCACTCTCTTCTTCGATCGGCTCATCTGCGACCGGTTCGCCAGGTCGGGGCAGCCCGGCGGTTGCGCCATAGACGACATCGTCTGTGGTGGGGTCGTATGAAGTTTGCGGCTCAGGATCCTGCCAGTCGTCCGTTTTTCTCATCGCTACCTGACCGTCACGTCATTGCCTGAATCGGCCGCCGTCAACTGATGAATAGCCTGATGATGGTTGCGAACAGGAAATCCACCGCGCCCAGGAAGATCGCCATAGCTACCGTGACGGCCAGCACAATCAGCGTTAGGTTGGTGGCCTCCTGGCGGGTTGGCCAGGTGACCTTGCGCAGCTCTGCGCGTGTCTCCTTGAAATAGCGGACAATCGCGTTGTCCGGCCTGGGTGTTTCTTGAGTCGTTTCCTTCGTCGCCACACGTCCCTCCGCCGAGGACGGATCGGGCCACCAATCACCGGCCCCTAACGATTCAAGACACCGTACCCGGACGGCCGAAATCTAAACCGGTCTGCGCAAGCGCAGATCGGAAAGCTGTGCCAGGACGGTGTCTTGCCGAAAAAGCACATGCCCCTTTGGGGGCTCAGGCAGGCGTGGCAGGACTTGAACCCGCAACCCTCGCTTTTGGAGAGCGATGCTCTGCCTATTGAGCTACACGCCTACAGTACTTAGCGCGTCTCCCGATGTTTCAAATGCTTGCGACAACGGGGACAATACTTCATCAACTCCAGGCGCGCCTGGGTGTTCTTGCGATTCTTCTCGGTCGTATACGTGCGCTCCTTGCACTCGGTGCAGGCCAGCGTCACGATGATGCGATTTGCTTTCTTAGGAGCAGCCATTTTTATTCCATCCGCTTACGGGTGGCGTTTGATCCATGTCAAACGCCACCCGTTAGTTGTTATTCCAGGATCTTGGTGATGACACCGGCGCCGACGGTGCGGCCGCCCTCGCGGATGGCGA
>JBBIKA010000075.1:5382-17398 GCA_037445695.1 Chloroflexota bacterium | reverse complement strand
CTTGTCGTGTGGGCGGCCGGGCATAGCCTGTCCGGCCGCAGTCGGGTTGAGAAGCCGGCCACCAAGCGTCGCCTGCCCGTCCGGCCAAGGCGACCGCCGCGCGGCTACGCCTTGCCGTTGCTCAGATACGCCAGGGCGCGCGCCTCTTCGCTGCTCATGACCAGCTCGACCGTCTTGCCGCCGGTCGTCGCCGGCACGTCAATGACCTTAACGTACTCGGCGAAGCGGGCGTCCTCGGGCAAAAGGGTCGGCAACGCGTTCAACGCCTGATCGAAGAATTCCTTGCGGAACGGGTTGCCGGGTTCTCCCGGATAGATCGCCAGGGGGTAGATGTGTGCCTCCACCAGGTCCTGGAAAAAGTGGGTGCCATACGATAGGGTCGGCCGGCCGGCGCCGTGGCGCCAGCCGATCTCGATCAGTGCCCGCGTGTTGTAGATATCCGCATAGCCGACCTTGACGCCCAGGTCGGGATTGTTGCTGCCCCAGCGGCCCGGCCCCATCAGGATGAACGTCTTGCCCTCCAGGCGCTGGTTGATCCGGCCGATCAACCGGCCGATCTCGAGCCGCTGAACAGGATCGTCGAGCTTCAGGTATTTCTCCGGGTCCACGTACACGATATAGGCGATATCGTGGACGCAGCCGGTGGGCACCAACTTGACCGTGCCGAAGAGGACGGCATCGTTGGGGAGCGAGGCCGGGAAGCAGACCTCTTCGGCCAGATAGTGCGTGCTCAGCGGCCGGCATTGCAGCAGGTGCAGCTCCACCTTGGGCCGCGGGTAATCGCGGCTCAATCCCAGCGTGAACTCGATGTCCACCGGCCGGCCGTAGCCGAACTCCAGCGCCTTCAGCACCCATTTCAGGTGATCTACGAAGCCGGTTTGAGTCAACAGGCCGTCGAACGTTAGGATCAGCCGGTTGGGATCCAGGCCCTGGTCGTTGAAGACCATCGGCGCGATGTAATCGTCGTGATCCACCGAAGCCAACAGCCGCAAGTGCGGATAATCGGCGTCCAACACCTGGCCGACGCGCAGGGTCTCGAAGCGGTTTTGCTTCAGGTTGATCACGTCCATGTAATATTGCGAGTAGTGGCGGATCTGCTCCGGGCCGCTCTCGGGCCGCAGTTGGGGATGGCTCAACGCGACCATGCGCGGATAATCCTCGCCGACCCGCTCGACCGCTCGCGTGCCCATGCCCGCCACCATGCGCACGAAGCCATCTTCGCGGCGCAGCTTGGGGCTCCAGATGAAGGGGTTGCGACTATAGGCCATGCCGGCCACCATCGGGAAGAAATAGTCGCGGTATGCTTCCCCTTGCACCGGCTGGATCATCACCGCCATGCGCTCGTCGTAGTCCAGCAGCCCCTTCTGCTTGCGATAGAAGAGCGCGTTCGGATTGGCAAAGCTGGCGTAGACGCGCGCGATCGCGCGCGTAAGCGCCTCCAGGTTCTCTTCCGGCGTGCCCTGATTGGGGCAGAAGACGCTCTCATAGATGCCGGCGAACGACACGTCGAAGTTGTCTTCCAGCAGGCTGGAGGAGCGCACGATAAGCGGCCTGGACCCGACCAGCTTCAACACCTCTTCCAGTTGCTTGACCACGTATTCCGGGAAGCGGCTATTAAGATAGGCTTCCTGGAGGATCGGATACTCGGCCGTGATCTGATCCAGCGGCTTATACTTCTGGTTCATGAAGTCGGACAGATTGTTGAGGGCCTGGTGCTCGTAGAAGACATCGGCGCCGAGGAAGAACGTCTCGGGAAGCACGAGCTGCAGCGATTCGCGGCCCTTGTCCTGGCCGGCGAGGGTCTTCTGCAGGATCTTCCAGGCCAACACCAGGCCCGCGGCCTTGCCGCCGATCTTGCCCGTGCCGATGCGATGGCTGCGAATCCAGCGCAGGTCGGCGATGTCCAAATACTCCTTGGCGATCCGCACAAACTGCAACTGCTCGCTGATCATGGCGCGGATCAACACCACCTTGATCTCTTGCAGGTGGTGCTGTACCTTGGCGCGCTGCTCGGCCGGCAACGCCTCGAACTCCTCGGCCTGCTGGAACAGCCACTCCCACGGCGCCAGCTCCGGGTTCAGCGTCAAGATCTCCTCGCGCGATTTGCGTTGCTTCAGCACCTCGCGCGCGATCTCGTCGAAGCGGCTCAAAGGGAAGTTGTAGGCAAAATAATAGTCGGTGCGCTGATCCCGAATGATGGCCAGCCGCCGTTCCCACACATCGGACGGCTCGTCCGTGTAGGGATTCAAGATCCCTTCCCGTTTCTGCGACTCGATCGCCTCTTCCTTGACCTCTTCCTCGAACCGTTTGGGGTCAACGATGCCGCGTTTGAAGAGCTCCTGGCGCATCCGCTCGCGGATGGTGCTGGCCAGGATCGGAAAGCGGCTGATGCGCAGATAAATGCGCCACACCTTCCCCATTTCACGCGACTCATCAGCCATCTTCCACTCCTCCTGCTCCCACGAGTATACCTGCAAACCCATCATCAGATCAAGCTCAGCCACGCAATTCCCAACAGCAAGCTCAAGACGGTGATCGGCACACCGGCCTTCAAGTATTCGACGAAGCCGAGATGGACCCCGCGGCCCTTGGCGATCTCGGCCACGATCAGATTGGCCACCGAACCGAGCAGGGTCAGGTTGCCGGCGAAGGTGGTCGCCATGGCCAGGGTCAACCAGGCACGTTGCGGATCGGCCAATTGCGGAATGAACGGCCGGAAGAGGAGCACGGCCGGCACGTTCGACACCAGGTTGCTGAGGACCACCGCCACCAGCGAGAGCGCTGCCATCCCCTGGCCGGCAATCGGCCGGCCGATGGCGAAGAGCTGTTCGCTCAGGCCGCTCTCCTCGATGGCGCCCGTAACGATGAAGAGGCCGGAAAAGAAGACCAGCAGCGAGACGTCCACCTCGTTGAACACGCGCTGCGGCTTGATGCGCCGCGTGATGAGCAAGAGCGAGGCGGCCGCCAGCGCGGCCAACGCCACCGGCACACCGGCCAGAAACGCGATCAGCATCAAACCTACGGCCAGCAAGCCCTTGCGCAACAGCGGCCGATAGATCGGCTCCCAGGGCAGATACACATCATCGCCGAAGCGCCGTCGGCTGATCTCGCGGGGATAGATGGCCGCCAACACGCCCCACACGACCACCAGCCCGGCCAAGGAGACGGGCAACAGCCGGGCCGTGAATGCCACGAACGGGATCTGCGACGCCACGCCGATGATCATGTTCTGCGGATTGCCCACGATGGTGGCGGCCGAACCGATATTGGCCGCGGTCACCAGGCCGATCAGATAAGGAATCGGATTGCGCTTCAGCGCCAGGGTGAGCTCCACCACCAGCGGGGTCAACATGAGCACGATCGTATCGTTGAGGAAGAGCGCCGACAGGATGCCCGAGGCCACGATGATCAGCGCCAGCAATTGCTGCGGCGTGCGGGCCAGACGGATTACCTCGCTGCCGACCAGGCGGAAGAAGCCCGACAGGCGCAGGTTCACGTTGATGACCATCATCGAAAAGAGGAGCACCAGCGTGTTCATGTCCAAGCTCGCATAGGCCCGCTCCAAAGGGATGGCGCCCATGACGATCAGCGCGGTCGCGCCCACCAGCGAGATCGTCGCGCGGTTCATCCGCAGTCGGGGGTAGCGGCCCACCGCCACGCCGATCAGCGTGACCACAATCACGACCAGGGCCAATCCGTTGCGCAAAACCATACGACTCCTTGCACGACCGTTTCTCTTCAGCGCCCACGTGCCAGCCTGCCTTGGCGGCCAGGCCAGGCTGACACGTGATGTTCAAATTAGTATACCGCGAAGAGGTTTGCGAACAAAATAGCGCGGCAGTATAATCTAGGCGAGTCGTCTTGAACGCATTTCATCCCCGAAAGGCCCTAACAGTGAAGCCACGACTTTACATTACAGCCCCATCGTATGCGATGCGGAACCCGGCCGAAAAGGCCAAGACCCTGAAGACGGCCCAGACGTGGGCCGACGTGATGGGATGGGAGGTGGTGCCGTCGCCGCTGCTCGACCGCTATCAACAGTATGGCGTGTGGCTGCCGGCAGAGGCGCGCAGCGCAGACATGGCGGTGGCACTGCAGCACGAGATCATTTGGGCTTTCCGCGGCGGCTATGCTGCGGTGCACCTGGTGCCGACGCTCCTTCGTGTGTCGGCCGTCGGCCGGCCCTGGCTGATCGGCTACAGCGACATCACCGTATTGCATGCGTGCTGGCAGGTGCGCGGCTGGGGGCCGGCCCTCTACGGCACGTTGAGCGAGACTACGAGCGACTCGCGGCAGGCCGCCAGTCTCCTGGCGTTTCTGAAGGGCCAAGCATTCGAATGCACCGCCGAGGCCGAGCCGGCCGCTCGCGTGTTGCGGCCGGGCGCGGTCCGCGCGCCGCTCTTTGCCGCATGCCTGGTCGTATTGGCCAGCCTGTGCGGCACCCCCGCCTTCCCCAACCTGGCCGGCCACATCCTGGCGATCGAAGACATTGACGAACGGCCCTACGCGATTGACTTCGCCCTGAACCAGATGTACCTGGCCGGCCAGCTAGAAGGAGTGGTAGGATTGTTGGGCGGCGCGTTTCATCACCAGGTGGCGGCCGATTACGGCGGGCCAACCGTAGATGAGATCCTGGCGGACTGGGCCAACCGTCTGGCTGTGCCGGCCATCTGCCGTTTGCCGTTCGGCCACATGGAGGACCCGCTGGTGCTGCGAACCGGCGTGACGGTCGAGATGGAAGCGGGGGCCGATGGCCGCTGGCGCTTGAGCTGGCCCGCGGCTCAGGGGGCGCATGGCCAAGAGCCGATCTCTCCAGCTCGATGAGTTGATCCGGCCGGAGGAGCGGCCGCGCGCAAAACGGCAGACGCGGTGCCATCCTGGTCTGAAAGGCAGCAAGCAGGATGACCCTGGTCTATCTTACAATAGCCTGGTGCGCGGGCATCTGGCTGGCGCATCAGCTTTGGGGCCTG
Organism: Chloroflexota bacterium; assembly: GCA_037445695.1. Taxonomy (GTDB): domain Bacteria; phylum Chloroflexota; class Anaerolineae; order CG2-30-64-16; family CG2-30-64-16; genus CAKZKT01. The sequence continues at coordinate 12,428 of JBBIKA010000075.1, read as the reverse complement.
GGCGTAATCGGCTGCGCCACACCCGCCTGGGCGTTCGGCGGCCCGGCCCTGGTCGCCGCGCTGGTGGCCGGTCGGCTGCGGCCGACCGGCCGGGCGGCGGCCATCCTCCTCTGCGCGGGGCTCCTGGGCGCCTGGCGCTACCAGGCCCGGCCGTTTGCCATCTGCCCGACGGCCGATCGGCTGGCCGCTTACAACGGCACGGCCGACGCCCCGGTCTACGCGACCGTCGAGGGCGTGATCGTGGGCTATCCCGATGTGCGGGATACGCGCACATTCTACCGCGTGCGTGCCGACACGCTCATCATCGCGGGCCGCGCCCGGCCCGTGCAGGGCGACCTCCTGGTGCAGGCCGGCCGCTTTCCGGCCTTCGCCTACGGCGATCGGGTCCGCGCCGGCGGCCAGCTCATCACGCCGCCCACCTTCGACGACTTCGACTACGCCGCCTATCTCGGCGCGCGCGGCATCCATAGCCTGCTGCGGCGCGGCCGCCTCGAGCAGATCGCGACCGACCAGGGCCATCCGTTCTGGGCCGCGCTCTATCGGCTGCGCGCGGCCGGCTCCGATCTGCTGAACCGCGTCCTGCCCGAACCGGCCGCCGCGCTGGCCAACGGCATGTTGCTCGGCATCGAAAGCGGCATCCCGCCCGCGGTGGACGAAGCGTTCAAGGCGACCGGCACCGCCCATGTGATCGTCATCTCCGGCAGCAACATTGCCCTCTTCACCGGCGTGCTCATGGGGCTGCTTGGCCGCCGCGTGGGCAAGGCCCGCGCGGCGTTGCCGGTGGCGCTGGCCGTCGTGCTCTATGTGCTCCTGGTCGGCGCCGACCCGCCCGCGCTGCGCGCCGGCATCATGGGCATCCTCTATGTGATCGCCGCCGCCTTGGGCCGCACCAGCACGGCCTACGTGTCGCTCTGCTTCTCCGCGCTCCTCATGACCCTCATCAATCCGTTGAGCCTGTGGGATGTGGGGTTCCAGCTCAGCTTCGGGGCCACCCTGGGCTTGATCCTCTTCACGCCGACGCTGCGGCGGCGCGCCGAACAGCTCCTGGCGCGTCGCCTTGCGCCGGAACAGGTCCGCCAGGCGCTGGGCTTCCTGAACGACACCCTGATCGTGACCCTGGCCGCCCAGCTCCTGACGTTGCCGTTGATCGTCTACTATTTCGGTCGGCTCTCGGCCGTCTCGCTCCTGGCCAACTTCCTCATCTTGCCCGTGCAGCCGGCCATCATGCTCGGCGGCATGATCACCCTGATCGTCGGCCTGCTCTGGGAAGTGCTGGGCCGGATCGCCGGGGCCGTGCCGTGGCTGTGCCTCACCTATACCGTGACGGTGGTGCGGGCCCTGGCGGCCGCGCCGCTGGCATCGGTGGAAACGGGCGCGCTCGGCCGGGTGTTTGCAGCGGTCTATGGGCTGTTCCTGGCCGTATGGTTCCTTCGTCGCGGCCGACCGACCCTCTATCGGCGCTTGCCCTTGCCCGTGCACGCCGACCGCTGGACGCTGGCGGCCCTCGCCGCGACCTGGCTGGTGGTCTCGACGGCCAACCTGCTGCCCGATGGCCGGCTGCATGTGATCTTCATCGCGGCGGAAGGAGGAGAGGCGGCCCTGGTGACCACGCCCGCGGGCCGACGGGCATGGCTTTGGGATGGGCGGGGCGATGGCGAACGCCTGGCCGCGGCCACGCGGCCCCTGCTCACGGCCGGCGAACGCCGCGTCAGCGTAGCGCTCGGCCCGAACGCAGCCGCCTACTGGCCGGGCGCCCGCGCGTTCGATGTGGCCGGGCCGGCCGCCGGCACGCGCATTCGCCTGGGCGACGGAGTCGAGCTGATCTGCGCGGTGCCGGGGGAAGCCTGGTTGTTGCGCTATGGGGCTTTCAGCACCCTCTTACCGGCCACCCTTTCGCCGGCCGGCCAATCGTGGCTGTTGGAGAACGGGCCGCACGCGGAGCCGCTGGCGCTGCTCAAGACGGCCGGCCCCGACACGGGCGCCTGGCCGCAGGTCGGCTTTCTGGAGCGCACGGCGCCCCAGATCGTGCTCTGGCCGGAGGGCACGACCTATCCGGCCGACACGGCGACATGGCTCGCCGGCCGAAGGGTCGTCCGCGTGAGCGAAGAGGGGATCGTAGAGGCGATCAGCGACGGCCGCCGGATCTGGCTGCGGCAGTGGAGCGGAACGCGGCGATAGAGGTCGGCCGCGCGCCCCTACTTGCCGCCCACCGTAATGCGGCGGGTGACGATGTACCAGTCGGCGACGTTGCGAAAGCGATCGGCCGGCTCGTTCAACGGCCCCACCTGCACGCCGTGGATCTTGTCGCGCACGCCGAAGGAATAGACCGGATAGTAGAGCAGGAGAGCGGGCACTTCGCGCGCAAAGATGCGCTGAAATTCCACGTAGTGCTTGCGCCGCACGGCCGGGTCAGCCGTCGCGCGCGCCTGTTCGATGGCCTCATCGGCGGCCTGATTGTTCCAGCCGCTGTAGTTCTGGCCGTCTTTGATCTGCGTCGAATGCCACAACGGATACGGATCGGGATCGCCGGCCAGTTCCCAGTGAACGACCGCCGCATCGAAGCTGCGTGGGGTCAGGAAATCGGCCGTCAAGCCCGCCAGCGTGACCGGCTGAGGCTTGGCGTCCACGCCGATCCTGGCCCAAGCCTCGGCGATGGCCTCGAGCAGGCGGCGATCGTCGCCGACCAGGATGAAGGCCAGCGGCCGGCCATCCTTCTTCCGCACGCTTTCCCCTTCGGCCAGGAGCCAGCCCGCTTCATCGAGCAACGCGCGCGCCCTGGCGGGATCGGCCGCGTACTTCGGCACCTCGGGATCGTAAGCCCAGGTGGCGGGCAACAACGGCGAATGGGCGACGATCCCCTGGCCGTAGAGCACCGTATCAATCAGCGCCTGCCGATCGAGCGCGTAGAGGAGCGCCTGGCGCACGGCCGCATCCTGAAAGAAGGCCACGTTGGGATTGTTCTGGTTCAGATAGATGACCGTATAGCCGGAAAGCGGCGCGGAGAAAAGCTGTAGGTCCTGGCGTTGCGTGGCGGCCGCGATCTCCTCCGGCCAGATGACGCTGATGCCATCAATTTCCTTCCGGTCGTAGGCCGGCAGCAAACTCTGGTGATCGGGATAAAAGCGGAACGAGAGGCCCGTCAGAAAAGGAGGCTTGCCGGCGAAGCGCGGGTTGGCGCTCAGATCGGCCCGCGTGGCGCTGAGTTGGGCCATCTGCCACATGCCGGTGCCCACGGGCCGGGTGTTGAGCTGCGCATGCATCATCTCGGCCACCGGCACCCGCTCCCACAGGTGGGCCGGCAAAAGGCCGATCGTCGTGTAATCCAGGAAGGAGGGAAGCCGCTGCTCGAGCGTAAAACGAACGGTTGCGCCTGCGGGGCCCTCGGGCGCCTCGACCTTGACCGCTTTCCAGAGGGCATGTAGCCACGGCACGCCGGGGAAATCGTCGGCCTGCATGGCGCGCACCGTATAGAGCACGTCGGCTGCGGTCATCGGCGCGCCGTCGTGCCAGAACAGGCCGCTGCGCAGGCGGAAATCGTAGGTCAGGCCGTCTGCGCCGATCGCCCAGCTTTCGGCCAGGTCGGGCACGACGTTTCCCTGCTCGTCCAACTGGGTGAGCCCGTTGAAGAGCAGGGAAACCAGGAGCGCATCTATTTGGTTGTATTGGCTCAGCAGAGGATTGATGTACTGAGCGCTGCCGGCCACCCCTTCAACGTAGGTTCCGCCCTGGTCGGGGACGGTGACCGTGGTGAAGTTGTAGGCAGCGTAGCGCAACAGCGCCACCAGCAGAACGATGCCCAACAGGGCGATCAGCGCCTGCCAACGAAGGTATCTGCCCAAGTTCAGCCCGCAATGCGCACCGTAACGATCGCCAGCAGGACGAAGAGCACGCCCAAGGCGATCGTGGCCTGATACATGGTCTTTTCCACCCCGCGGCGGGTGCGCGCGACACCCATGTCGCTGCCGCCGAACATCTGGCTCAGGCCCGCGTCTTTGGCCTGCAAGGTCACCAGCACGATCAACGCCACAGCAAGAACAACTTGCGCCAGATAGAGATAGATCTTCACAGGATACCGGCCTCCAAGAAATAGCTCCGTGCTTTTGCTCTCTTGTGCCAGGCACTTGAAAAGTGGCCTGGCACGGGCGCACGGTTTATTTTCATCGCGTGCTGTATCTGCCGCGCATGAACAACTAAAATTATATCACGGCCGGCGAAGAGGGACAAACTGCGACCCCGCCGCTGCGACACCCTCCTGGAGGCAAGCGGCTCCTCTAGTGCTCTGTTAGCCAAGAATTTACTTTTTCGGCCTCCTTACCTCTCTCACCCCCTGGCCCCCGCTCTCCCCTTTCAGGGGAGAGCGGGGGCGCTGAGGAGGGGGTTTGCGGGCGGCTTCGCCGCCCGCAAACCCCATTCAGCCTTCTCCCCGCCCTCTTTTCGCGAAATTTCGCGAAAAGAGGGCGGGGGTGGGGGTCAATGCGGCAAAACGCAAAATCTAAGCTAACAAAGCACTAAAAGGCCATCACTCTCCGGTAAAGCGCAGCAAGATATCGCTGCTGTCCATCACCAGATAGTCAACGCCCTTGTGTTTGATCTCGGTGCCCGTGTACTTAGCAAACAGCACCTTATCGCCCACTTTCACCTTGATGTCTTCGTCGTCCCCGATCGCGACGACCTGGCCGATCTGAGGCTTCTCTTTGGCCGTCTCGGGCAAGAGCAGGCCCGAAGCAGTGCGGTTTTCCTGTTCCAACGGCTTCACCAGCACGCGGGCCCCTAATGGCTGCAAATCAACGGTTGTGGTGCTCATTTGATGCTCCTTCAACAAAAGATTATTTGAGTTTTAATAGGCTATCTATCTTAGCCCGATCGAAACCGACTACGATCTTGCCGCCGATGTCTATGACCGGCACCCCTTGTTGGCCGGAACGGCGCACCATATCGCGCGCGGCCGCCGGATCGCGGCTCACGTCCACATCGCGGAACTTGATCCCCTTCTGGCGAAAATAGCTCTTCGCCGCGTTGCAAAAGGCGCAGGTCGGCGTGGAAAAAATGATCACGCGCGGCTGGGACTGCACTTCAGACATAGACCGCTGACCTCCGTATGGATACATGTACTATACATCTCGTCGGATGCAGCGGCCGTCGGAAGGTTACACAAACAGGTATTGCCAGAATGCCCCAAGTTGGGGTATAATTTCAATGGCGCTTGGCTGCGAGCCTGATATGATCGCAAGAGAACGAGGTGTTGCCTATGCCCCCAACCTGGCAGGACGAACTGGCCCAGATTTATCCCGCCGACCGGTTGCTTATGCAGCCGGCCCAGCTCGTGCCCTACGAATCGGATGCGTTGACTGCCTATCGCACGCGGCCTGCGGCCGTCGTCATTCCGGAGACGCAGGGGGAAGTTATTGAGACGGTGCGCATCTGCCACAAGCACGGCGTGCCCTTCGTGGCCCGCGGCAGCGGCACCAGCCTCTCCGGCGCATCTCTGCCGGTCCAAGACGGCTTGCTGATCCCGCTCAATCGGCTGAACCGCATCCTCAAGCTCGACCCCGACGAACGGATCGCGGTCGTCGAGCCGGGCGTGATCAATCTGAACGTCACCAAAGCCGCCGGCCCTTACGGCCTGTACTTTGCGCCCGATCCATCTTCGCAGCCGGTCTGCACCATCGGCGGCAATATCGCCTTCAATTCCGGCGGCGCCCATTGCCTGAAGTACGGCATGACCAGCAATCACGTGCTCGGCATGAAGGTCGTCCTGGCCGATGGCGAGGTGGTGACCCTGGGCGGCGAGAGCCTGGAAAGCGCCGGCCCCGATCTGGTGGGCCTGTTTGTCGGGTCAGAAGGGCTTTTCGGCATCGCGCTGGAGATCACGTTGCGCCTGTTGCCCAAGCCGGAGCGCTATCGCACGATCCTGGCCGCCTATGATAGCTTGAGCAAGGCCGGCGACGCTGTGACCGCGGTCGTCGCGTCGGGGCTGTTGCCGGGCGCTATCGAGATCATGGATCGGCTGGCAATCCAGGCGGCCGAAGCAGCCGTGCAGGCGAACTATCCGCAGGCCGCGGCCGCGCTGCTGATCGTCGAGCTGGACGGGGAAGCCCAACAGGTCGAGGAGGAGTTCAAGCGACTCAAGCCGATCATCGAAGCGTCGGGCGCCTACGAAATCCGGGTGGCCCAGGACGACGCCGATCGGCTGCGCATCTGGAAAGGCCGCAAGAGCGCTTTTTCGGCCGTCGGCCGGCTCAGCCCGGACTATCTGGTGAACGACGGCGTTGTCCCACGCGGCCGCCTGGGCGAGGCGTTGATTGAGATCGAGCGGCTGAGCGCCGCCTACGGCCTGCGGGTGGCCAATGTGTTCCATGCCGGCGACGGCAATCTGCATCCGCTCATCCTTTATAACGGTCGCGAACCCGGCGCGTATCAAAAGGCCGAACGTCTGGCCGGTGAAATCGTGCGGCTGTGCGTCGCGTTCGGCGGTTCGATTACGGGCGAACATGGCATCGGTATCGAGAAGCGTGAATATCTGCCGGTCATGTTCGGCGTAGACGACATCGAGACGATGCACCGCCTGCGTCGCGCCTGTGATCCACGCGAGATCGCCAATCGCGGCAAGATGTTTCCCGGCGATGGCACCTCCGCGCCTCGCCAAGTAGGGATGCATCCACTGGAGGCCGCCGGAGTGATCTCGCGGGAATAGAAGGGAAAGAAGGCCATGAGCTATACATTGGATATTTTGGATCTACCGCCGGAACTGCAACGACCGATGATCCGGCTGATCGAGTCGTTTCGTCAGTCGCTCCACGCCGAGCTGGCCGTGCGCCGCGAAGACTTCAATCGCTTGAGCGATATCGTTGCGGAGCTGGCCGAGGCCCAGAAGCGCACCGAGCAGCGCGTCGAGGAGCTGACCGAAGCCCAGAAACGCACCGAACAGCGCGTGGAGGAGCTGGCCGAGGCCCAGAAGCGCACCGAGCAGCGCGTCGAGGAGCTGACCGAAGCCCAGAAACGCACCGAACAGCGCGTGGAGGAGCTGGCCGAGGCCCAGAAGCGCA
>JBBIKA010000075.1:0-5282 GCA_037445695.1 Chloroflexota bacterium | reverse complement strand
AAGAGCGTCTCGACCGCCTGGAGACCGTCGTCGCGGAGCTGGCCGAGGCCCAGAAACGCACCGAACAGCGCGTGGAGGAGCTGGCCGAGGCCCAGAAGCGCACCGAAGAGCGTCTCGACCGCCTGGAGACCGTCGTCGCGGAGCTGGCCGAGGCCCAGAAGCGCACCGAGCAGATCCTACAGGGGCTCATCCGCCGCGTAGACCGCATGGACGAGAAGCTGGGACGGCTCGTCGGCGAGAGCCTGGAACGACGCTACCGCGAGCATGCCTTCGCTTACTTCGGAATGGTCATGCGCCGTATCCGAGTCGTATCGCTGCAAGATGTGTTCGCCGACATAGAGGAGCGTCTGAGCGAAGCGGAGCTCACCGATCTCTTGTCGCTCGATGTTTTGGTGCGCGGCCAGGTGCAGCAACTGGCCCAGAAGCCCGAAGTGTGGCTGGCCATCGAAGTCTCCGCGGTCGTAGATCGCGGGGATGTGGAGCGGGCGCAGCGTCGCGCGGCCCTCTTGCGCAAAGCCGGCCTGATAACTATCCCTGTCGCGGCCGGGGAAGAGGTCACCGAAGGCGCTCGCCTGCTTGCCCAGCGCGAGAACGTCATGTTGCTCCAGGATGGCCAGCGATTGCTCTGGGATGAAGCGCTGGCCGCTGCCGTAACAGCATAACGCGCAGCCTGTGCCGCTGCGAAGATCGTGAAGGGGATCCATGTCAGACGTCATTCTGAAGCCCACGACTATCGCTGATCTGCAGGCGGCCGTGCGCGACGGCATACGCATCCTGCCGCGAGGGGCCGGCACCAAAAGTGCACTCTCCTCGGTGCCCGACGGCTTCACGCCGCTCGACCTGACCGGCCTCTCCGGCGTCAGCGAATATCAGCCGGCCGAGTTCACGTTCACGGCCCTGGCCGGCACGCGCGTGACCACGGTGGCCGCGGTTTTGGCCGAACACGGCCAGTATCTGCCCTGCGATCCGCTGTTGGCCGAAGCCGGAGCCACGCTGGGCGGCACCGTAGCCGCGGGGGCCAACGGGCCGGGGCGCTATCGCTACGGCGGCCTGCGCGATTTCATCCTGGGCGTGCGTTATGTGGATGCCGAGGGCCGGCTGATCTCGGCCGGCGGCAAGGTGGTGAAGAACGCGGCCGGCTTCGACATCCCCAAGCTCATGGTCGGCAGCCTGGGACAGTTCGGCGTGCTGGCCGAGCTGACGTTCAAGGTGTTTCCCCGGCCCGAGGCCTACGCGACGTGGCAGCTTGATTTGCCATCCCTCGCCGAAGGGATCGCGGCGCTGGTCCGGCTCACGGCCGCGCCGCTCGACCTGGACAGCGTGGACCTGGCGCCGACCGCCCGCGGCGCGACCCTGTGGGTGCGCCTGGCCGGCCTGGCCGACGCGCTGCCGGCACGCCTTGCGCGGCTGCGGCAGTTGCTCGGCGGCGGGGAGCAGATGCCGGAAGCCGACGAAGCCCGCTTCTGGCGCGACGCCCGCGAGCTGACCTGGGTTCCGACCGGCTGGTCGCTGGTCAAAGTCCCGGTGACGCCGAAGAAGATCCTGAAGCTGGACCAGGAGATCGCGACAGATGCCCTTCGACGGTACAGTGTCGCGGGCCAGGTCGCCTGGATTGCCACGCCCGACGCAGCCGGCCTGGAGACGACGCTGGCACGCAACGGCCTGTCTGGCCTCATTTTGCTCGGCCCGGCGAGCAAGGTGCGCCTCGGCAGCCATGCCGGCGAACCGTTTGAACGTCGCGTCAAACAGGCTCTCGATCCGCACGGCCGTTTCCCCGACCGCGTGTGAACCTGCCCGGCACCGATCCCGGCCGAAGTCCAACGCGCAACTTCAAGTCTGATTTGCCGCTCTGCCGATTTGCTCGAGGTCTTCATGCAACACGCCATCCCCATCGAAACCCTCGGTTCCCAGGGCCCGGCCATGGTCCGGGCCGTCGAGTCATGCGTCCATTGCGGCTTCTGTTTGCCCGCCTGCCCCACCTATCAGGTCCTGGGCGAAGAGATGGACTCGCCGCGCGGCCGCATCGTGCTGATGAAGGCCGCGTTGGAAGGCGCCCTGTCGGTCGAAGAAACGTTGCCCTACATTGATCGTTGCCTGGGATGCCAGGGATGCGTCACCGCGTGTCCATCGGGCGTCCGCTATGGCGATCTCGTGACCGCGTTTCGCGCCTACGCCGAAGTCCGGCGCAAACGGCCGTTCATGGCGCAGATGCGCCGCGCCCTCGTGCGCCAGACGATCCCCTACCCCGATCGCTTTCGCGTCGCCGCGACCGCAGGTAAGCTCGGCAAGGCGGTGGCTGGATTGGTGCCCGCCGAACTGCGCGGCATGCTCTCGTTGTTGCCCGATCGCATGCCGCCGGCCCGACCGTTGCCGACCTTCTATCCTGCTGAAGGGCCACGACGGGCGCGCGTGGCACTGCTGGCGGGATGCGTCCAGCAGGCCCTTGCGCCCGACTTCAACTGGGCGACCCTGCGGGTGCTGGCGAAGAACGGCGTCGAGGTGGTGATCCCGGCCGGCCAGGAGTGCTGTGGCGCGCTCGGCATGCATCAAGGTGAGTCGGAGGAAGCCCGACGACACGCGCGCGCCAATTTGCGCGCCTTCCCACAGGATGTGGACGCCATCATCACCAACGCGGCCGGCTGCGGTTCGGGGCTCCATGAGTACCCGTTGCTCTTCATGGGCCTCCCCGAAGCCGAAGCCGCGGCCGAGCTGGCCCGCAAAGCCGTGGACATTGCGGTCTTCCTGGATCGGCTCGGCATCGTGCCCTTGCCGCCCCTGCCGCAACCGTTGAAGGTGGCCTATCACGACGCCTGTCACCTGGCCCACGCGCAGAAAGTGACCGATCCACCGCGCAAGCTGTTGCGCAGCATCCCCAACCTGACGCTGTTGGAAGTGCCGGAGGGCGAGCTCTGTTGCGGTTCGGCCGGCACGTACAACATCGAACAGCCGGAGATCGCCGCACAGCTCGGCCGGCGCAAGGCGGCCAACATCCTCCAGACCGGCGCGGACGCGGTGGCGGCGGGCAACATCGGCTGTCTGGTGCAGATCCGTACCCATCTGCAACTGGCAGGCCGACCGTTGCCCCTTTATCACACGGTCGAACTCCTGGACGCGGCCTATCGCAACGGCCGGTGACACACCAGAACGTCTTGGGGTTTGACAGGACGGCCTCCTTGTGGCATACTCTCGACCAGATGAAGATCAGCAACGGCCGTGAACCGGAATAGTAGCCGATAGAGCGAGAGGCAGAGAACCTCGTCCGGTGCGAAAGAGGGATCTACGGGGTCGGCGAATGGGCCGGGGAGCCGGGCGGCCGAAGGCAACCGGTCGGGCGTCGCGGAGCTGCGGGGCCTCCGAGTTGCGTTGAGGTCGCCTCGGAGACGCCACCGTTATCAGGGCGCGCGATAGGCGGTCCCGCACGGGCTATCTACATGGCCCGCCGGCCGGCCCCTATCGGCAGAGGGGAGCCGCAAGGCTCAACCAGGGTGGCACCGCGAGATCACACGCCTCGTCCCTGAACGATCGGGATGAGGCGTTGTTTTTGTGGCAAACCAAATGGGAGAGACACGATGAGCGAAAAACGTCGCATCTTGACGGGCGACCGACCGACGGGCCGCATGCATCTGGGGCATTATGTGGGAAGCTTGCGCCATCGGGTACGCCTGCAACATGAATATGAGTGCTTCTTCATCATCGCCGACCTGCACATGCTGACCACCAAGAACACCAAAGAGGACATTGCGGCGGTGGCCGACAATGCCCGCGGCATGGTGTTGGATTATCTGGGGGTGGGCATTGACCCGAACGTCTCTACGATCTTTCTCCAATCGGCCGTTCACGAGACCTATGAGCTGGCCTTGCTTCTGGGCAATCTGGTCACGGTGCCCCGCCTGGCCCGTCTGCCGAGCATCAAGGAAATGGCGCGCGCCGCGTTGATGGACGAAGAGACGATCCCCTTTGGCCTGTTGGGCTATCCGGTGCTCCAGGCCGCCGATATCCTGCTCCCGCGCGCGCATCTGGTGCCCGTGGGCAAAGACAACCAGGCCCATGTCGAGATCACCCGCGAGATCGCCCGGCGCTTCAACAGCCTCTACGGCGAGGTGTTCCCGATCCCCGATGACCTGGTCGAAGGGGACACGCTGCCCGGCACCGACGGCCAGGCCAAGATGAGCAAATCGCTCGGCAACGTGATCTTCTTGAACGACGATGCCGCTACGGTCCGCAAGCGGGTCTTCAGCATGTACACCGATCCCAAGCGGATCCACGCCGATATCCCCGGCACGGTCGAGGGCAATCCGGTCTTCACCTATCTCGATCACTTCGATCCCGACCGTGCCGGGCTGGAGGAGATCAAGGAGCGCTATCGGGCCGGCCGGATCGGCGATGTGGAAGTGAAAGAGCGTCTGGCGCGGGTACTGAACGCATTCCTGGACCCGATCCGGGAACGCACCGCCTACTATGCTTCCCAAAGCGGCTTGGTGGACGAAATCATCTACGAGGGCACGCTGCGCTATCGGCAGGTGGCCGCGGAGACGTTGCGCGAAGTCAAGAAGGCGATGGGGATCACCAGCACTTTCAATCGCATTGCCCGCAAGGCCGAGGAGCGCAAGAAGAAGGCCGCGAGCGGACAAAACACATGACGCAGATAGTCGCCGTTCTCTTCGACTTGGGCGACACGCTGGTGGATCTGGGCGAAGGCCGGGGAGATTATGAGGCGCGGCTGATCAACCGGAGCGCGCACGTGTACGATGTGCTCGCCGGGCTGGGCGCGGCCGTGCGCGAACGCGAGCGGTTCGCGGCCGCGCTCGCCCGCGAGAGCGAAGCGCTCTATCAGGCGGCCGTCGCAGAGCAGCGGGGCATAGATATCTACGAGGTGCTGCGACGCTTCCTGCCGCAGATGGGCATCCCGGCCGAAGAAGCCTGGGTGCGCGCGGCCGGCGAGGCGTTCTACAGCCGCAAGGACGGCGGCGTCGGACTGCGCTCCGGCGCCCGCGAGGTTTTGGCCGCCCTGCAGGCGCGCGGCTATCGGCTCGGCGTGATCTCGAACACGCTTCAGCCGGGCCCCATCATGGATCAATCTCTGGTCGGCCGCGGCCTCTTCGATTTCTTCGCGGTGCGCATCTACTCCTCGGTGGTCGGAGTCGCCAAGCCCCATCCGCTGATCTTTCGGACGGCCCTGGCCGCGCTAGGCGTGGCGGCCGAGCGCGCGGTCTACGTGGGAGATCGCCTGCGCACCGACGTGGCCGGTGCACAGGCCGTGGGCATGAAAGCCGTGTTGATCG
>JBBIKA010000074.1:0-17566 GCA_037445695.1 Chloroflexota bacterium | reverse complement strand
CGGTGGGGTTGCCTACGGTGGCATTCGATACGCCCGTGGCGCGGCAGTATCTGGGAAATGGAGGCCTTTTCGCCATCAAGGGCGACGCGGATAGCCTGGCCGAGCAGCTTTTGCTGGCCCTTTTTCCTCCACACCGGGCGCCAGAGGATATCCCGGCTCGGGGCCGATGGCTGCGGCAGCGAGCACTCACCGATTTCGATTGGCGGGTCGCGGGAGAACGGATTATGGAATTGTATCGAGAGCTGATAGCCCGGCAACTTTCTTGCCTCAATCCGCAGCGCGCGTTGGCCGATCATCGCCATTGAGGTCACATGGATTTGACTCCGGTTACACCGCCATCCGCCCGAGATTCTGAGAAGAACTGGCCCGAAGTGATGGTTCTGGCTTCAACCGCCGACGAGATCACCGGCATGACCTGGGTCAGGCCGCGCGTCTCCATGTTCGCCCAGGCGCGCCAGCTCTGGCAATACCGGGAGCTGATCTGGAACCTGGTCGTTAGAGACCTGAAAAGCCGTTACAAAAACAGCGTCTTGGGATTTGTCTGGAGCCTGCTTAACCCACTCGGCATGATGCTGGTTTTTACGATCGTGTTCACGATCTTGCTCCCCAATCAGATCGAACGCTTCCCGATCTTTTTATTATGCGGCCTGTTGCCGTGGAACTACTTTACCGGCGGCGTGATGATGAGCACGAACAGCATCGTCGGCAATGCCGGCCTGGTGAAAAAGGTCTATTTTCCTCGTGAAGTGCTGCCCATAGCCACCGTGCTATCTACGCTGGTCAATTTCCTGCTTTCATTGCTGGTCCTTTTTGCCGTGCTTCTCATCATGCGCGCCCAGTTCAGCCCGTGGCTCTGGCTTTTGCCCGTGGTCATTTTGGTCCAAACCTGTTTTGTCCTGGGCATCGCCCTGATCTTAAGCGCGCTGAATGTCTTCTATCGCGATACGATCATGATCATGGATGTTGTGCTGCTGGCGTGGTTTTTCCTGACACCGGTCGTGTACCCGATAGACGTATTGCCGAGCAGCTACCAGCTTTGGGGGATCACTCTGGATGTGCGACGCTGGATGTATATTTTAAACCCGATGGCGTCTTTGATCGCGGCCTATCGTGACTTGCTTTATTGGGGATATCGAACGAATCTGGATTTCTTCATCCGCACCGCGTTGACATCCTTCGTCATCTTAATCATCGGTTACTGGGTCTTCTTGCGCTATAGCGGTCGTTTTGGAGAAGAATTGTAGAAATACAACGAGGGATGAGGATCGTAATGAGCTACTTGTTCAACATCGTCATGGCAAGCATCCTGTGGTTGACGGCGGGATTCGGATGGGAGGCGGCGCAACACGGACAAGAGAACGTCGTGACCCCACGCGGGGTAACCCCACAGGCGATTTCGACGACCGTATCCTCCTACCTGCCGCTCATCCTGGCCAACTTCCGATATATACCAGGCGACTATCGAGACTGCCGCCTGGGGGTCGGTGTCACCCGCAATCTGCTGATCACATACGATATTGCACCGTTCAAAACCGGCTGGTATGTGGACTGGAATACCCGCATCCTGGCTCCTAATCAAAGACATAGCGGCGTCGAATACGTGCACACATTGCGCATTCGCCAGGATCGGGGGTCCAACCGCGAGTATTTGCCATCCTATCAGATACGGCCGGCGCTGAACTTCGATCCGGGCGGCTTGGGGCCCATTGTGCAGGCCAATCCCGGCAGCATCTGGCTGGTCGGCAACGAACCGGATAGCACGCACGGGCAAGACGATACTATGGCCGACATGTACGCCCGCGCCTATCACGATGCTTATACTTTCATCAAGAGCGTTGACCCAACGGCCAAAGTCGCCAATGCCGCCGTGATCCAACCGACGCCGCTTCGCCTGTTGTACATGGATGCCATTCTGGCGTCTTATCGCGCCCAATTCGGCGTTCCCATGCCGGTAGATGTCTGGAATATGCACCTCTACATCATTCGGGAGGTCAAAAACGATTGGGGCGGCGACTATCCCCCCGGCATTGATGCGCCGATCGGCCGGGACTATACCCTGCGCGATCACGTAGACATCAACATCTTTAAGTCATTGGTGTGGGACTTTCGCTCATGGCTGCATCGCAACGGCTATATAGACAAACCGTTGATTGTGTCGGAATGGGGCGTTCTCATGCCGTTCTGGTTCTTAGCCAACGAAGGAGTGACCGAGGAGGATGCGAAGAATTTCATTCGCGAGGCCATTCAGTTCATGGATGAAGCCACCGATCCCGTCCTGGGCTACAGCGCCGACAACTATCGCCTGATCCAACGCCAGGCGCTCTACAGCCTGGACGACGACTCCACGTTCGATGACGGATACGACCGTTGGGGCAGTTATCTGCTGCGCTCCACCCCTCCTTACACCCCAACCTCGATCGGCCTTTTTTATCAGGAGCAGATCGCGGCCGGCCGGCAACCGGTCGTTGACCTTTTCCCCTATCGAATCACCGGCGTTTCCCCGCAATTGATCAGCAGCGGTGAGCCGATTTCGCCGGTGATCACGGTGACGATCGCCAATGCCGGCAACGCGGCCCCCTCCTCCTGGCCGGTCGTTCGCTTTTACGATACCACGAACGGACAGCGCACGCAGATCGGCGCAGACATCTTTGCTCCTCCCGTCACCGGATGCGGCACGTCAGCCGAAGTCTCGTTTGTCTGGCCGGGGCTTACTCTGGGAGAACACCAACTCACCGTTGAGGTGAATCCGACCGCTCAGATCGCGGAGGCAAGACTGGACAACAACCAGAAAACCTTCGCTGTCACCGTATACCGGGCCGTTACTTATCTGCCTTTGATCACCCGTTGAGCGCGACGTCCGGACAGACGACGCGTTGCTGCGCGGTCCGATCGGACGCTTTTTCAGTTGCCCATGCGCGACAGCACCCAGCGCGCGATGAAAATGCACAGCGTCCACCCACGTGCCGGGCACTTCCGAAGTGCTCGGCACGTCTATTTTCAGGTTAGGGATAGGCGGGCACCAACACGGCAAATACGATCCAGAGATTGACGGTCAACAACAGCGCGCTCAACAGCAGAACAAGCAAGCGTTGCCTGAAAACCGATCGCCCCGCAAGCCTGGCCAGGCCGATGCCGGCAAAGGCGCTCAGCACGGGAACGACGGCAAAAGCATAGCGGAATTGCGGCTGAAAGCGATTCATCTGAATACGCGCATACATGCCCAAAACGCATACGGTCCAGACTGCGCACAGCCACACCGCGCGCTGCTGGTCGGAGGCCGAATCGGCCTGGCGCACAACGGCGATGAAGCCGATCAGGCTACTGATCCCCAGCAGGCCCCACCAGGCGTAAACCTGAATATCTGGAGTGGCCAGGTTCATCCAACCGAAACGCCCCCAACCCGACTGCAAGGTCGTTGTAAAAACGTTTTGCCAATAAGCGATCGTCTGCGCGGCCGGATTCAGGGCCGAGGTCGAACGAATCGTCATCAGGATATTGGTCCGCAACGTCGGATGCAGCGCCAGACAGAGCAGCAGCGCCAGCAGGATCGCCAGCCCCATCAGGCCCCCGCGCCACAGGCGACGGCGCAGTCCCGCCTCCGAGGTCGCGCGCCATTCCATCACCCACCCCAACGCGGCCACGACCACGGCAAAGGCCATCGTCAGCTTGGCCAAAATCGCCGCCGCGCTCAGCGCGCCGATCAGAATATACCGTCGCGGTTGGTCGTAACCGACCAACACGGCCAGGGCCGCCACGGCCAGTGCCACGGCCAGCATGTCGTTGTTGATCGCGCGGCTCATGAACACAAACTGTGGCCAGCCGGCGACCAGGACCATCGCCAGAATGGCTGCTTCGACCGAGGTTGGCGCCAGGCGCCGCGTCAGCCGGTAAGTGGCCCACAACACGAGCAGTCCCAATAAGATGGACTCCAGGCGCAATGCGGTCAGTGTGAACGGCTCGGCCGGGGCCAAGAAGTTCGTTTTCTCCGCATGGGCAAACATGGCCACCGAAGCGCCCGAGACAAAGCGCGCATCGGTCGGGGGAAATTCATAATGCAGCGGGGCGCCGGTAACCGTTGCCAGTAACTTTTGGGTATAGCCGGCCATAAAATAGTACAGGGGAAGATGGTAACAGGTTAGCCCGGAAATCACCCGTTCGCGCGACCACCACGGGCCACGCGGTGGGGGATCCACGATCGGAATGCGATTGAGAAGCGCCACCTGTTCGATGCATTGCAAATGGGACGGCTCGTCCGGAGATTCGCCGGGCGGAATCGCCAAAAGATATAGCGCGCTCAGAAGCAGATAGAGTGCCAGCGGCAAAACCCCGAAGGCCCGGAAACTGCGTCGAGACTGAATGGAAGTGGGCATTGAGACCTCGCTCTTTGTTCTTGCATGGCGATTTTACCACATTTAGCGTTGCTTCATCTGGCCAGGGCGGTTTCGCGAAATCGCTTTATTGCGGTATAATAGCGCACGCCTGATGATTGCCGTCTAGCACGGTAGAGGGCGCTTGAGCGTGCCGTTTTGGAGCAAATTCTGACTGACGACGCGGCATCAAAATCCACTTGACGAGGGGCATGCGTGACTCCGGCCATCCAGTTTCGTAACGTTTCCAAAAGATTCGTGATGCATCGGGAACGGCCGCGCTCTTTTCAGGAACTCCTTATCAGCGCCTTTCAACGGCGTCAGTTTCAAGCCGATACATTCTGGGTGCTCAAGAACGTCAGCTTTACCGTTGAGCCCGGCGAGACGCTGGGAATCATCGGGCCGAACGGCGCAGGCAAAAGCACCATCCTCAAGTTGATTGCGCGCATCCTGGAGCCCACAGCCGGCCAGATCCACGTCAACGGTCGGGTCAGCGCGCTGTTGGAACTGGGCGCCGGCTTTCATCCCGATCTCACCGGCCGCGAAAACGTGTTTATGAACGGCGCCATCCTGGGCCTGAGCCGCCACGAGATCAAGCGCAAGTTCGATGCCATCGTCTCGTTTGCCGAACTGGAACGCTTCATAGACGTGCCCGTCAAATACTATTCTTCCGGCATGTATGTGCGGCTCGGTTTCGCGATCGCCGTTCACACCGAACCCGAAATCTTGCTGATAGACGAAGTGTTGGCCGTGGGGGACGCCGCGTTTCAGCAAAAATGTCTGGAACAGATTCACCAGATGCAGCGGGAGGGCACCACCATCGTGCTCGTATCCCATAGCCCCGAAGCCATCCGGGCGATGTGTCGGCGGGCACTCTGGCTCAACAACTCGGGGGCTTCTGTGATCGGCGACACCGACCAGGTGATCGGCGCTTATCTGTCGCATGTCCAGCAGCAAGTGGATCTGGCCAGGGCAAAGGCGGCCGACGCCCCGCGCGCGGCCGCCGCGACGACCGACGAAAGCGGACGCCGATGGGGCTCCCGCGAGGCCGAGATCGTCGAAGTGCGCTTCTGTAACGCCTGGGGCGAACCGCAAGACGTCTTCCTGTCCGGTGCCCCGTTCCGCGCCGTGATCCGCTATGTGGCACATGTCCCCCTGCCCACACCGACCTTCGGGGTGGCGATCTATAATGCCCAGGGCGACAACCTGAGCGGCCCCAACTCTGTGGATTGCGGCTATGAGATCGCAATGATTCAGGGCGCGGGCGAGGTCAGTTATATCATTGATGCACTGCCCCTCCAACCGGGCACGTATACGTTCACGGCCGCCATCTACGATCGCAATTCGGTCCATCCCTTCGATCATCATCACCGCGCTTACGAATTCAGCGTAGTCCGGCCGCCCGGCATTCGACGCATGGAGGGGTTGCTGGCCATTCCGTGCCGCTGGGAGCATCAACCCGCGTTGGAGCGTATGGTCGGCGCGGCCGACAAAACATAGAAAGGGTTCATGGCATGCTGCTTCCCCCGCTTTTTGTGATGTTGGTGCTCATCGGCGGCACCTTTCTGCCGGGCGCGCTGATCCTGTTGGTCTGGCGCGGCTATAGGCCCGGCCATGTGCTGGAGTGGCTCATGGCCGCCATCACGCTGGGCGTCGCCGGGATCGGCTGGATCGCTCTGCTGTTGGCCGAGTTCGGTCTGTTCTCGTTGCCCTTGCTGGCGCTGATCTGGGCCGGCGGAGTGGCCGGGCTGATCTGGCTGGCCGTGCGGCGCTCCGCGTTGCAGCCATGGCTCCGCTGGCTGTGGGGGCGTCCACAGGCTAGCTTGAAGGAGTTAACCTCGGCACGCCAGACGCTGCCGCGCTGGGAAGCGCTCTTGCTGGTGCTCTGGCTGGTCGTTGCCGGCCTCCTCTTCTTTCGGCCTCACGAATTCGTCGTGGGCGGCGCCGACGCCGGCGTCTATGTGAACCTGGGGGCCAGCATCGCGCGCAGCGGCCGCATCGTGCTCTCCGATCCGCTTTTGGCCTCCTTCGGCCAAGCGTTGGAACCGGCCTTGCTGCGCGAATTGCCGGCCCAAGAGTACACTCCCTATTACTATCTGCCCGGCTTCTACGTGCCCGCCGCCCCGCCGGGCCAGATCATCCCGCAGTTCTATCCGCTGCATCCGATCTGGCAGGCCATCGCCTATACCCTGGGCCAGGTTCAGGCCGAACTTTACGTGACCGGGCTCTGGGCGCTTCTCTCTTGCCTGGCGGCCTATCTGCTGGTGCGACGGCTATGGGGGTGGAAAGCCGCTTGGCTGGCGCTGGTCAGCTTGAGCCTCACAGGATTACAGGTCTGGTTCGGCCGCTATCCCACCTCCGAGATGCTGACACAATATCTGTTCCTGGTCGGCGCCTGGGCCTTCGCGGCCTGGACGAGCGAAGAGGAGGACCATGCGGCCTGGCCGGCTCTGGCCGGAGCTGCTCTGGGCCAGCTTTTTTTGACCCGCATTGACGTATTCCCCTTTCTGGCCGTTCCACCGCTGGTCTTCATCTGGCGACGCTGGAACGGTTGCAGTCGGGCCCGCGATCTCTGGTTCTATATCTTGTTCGGCCTTTTGGTTGCGCATTCGTTCATCCATGGCCTGTGGCAGAGCGCACCCTATTTCTATAATCAAATCGGCTTTCAGATCTATATGCTGGGCGCGCTCCGCCAATACAGCGTTATCCTGGCTGCCGCGGTTATTGTCGGCCTGGCCGGACTGATCTTTTTGGACCGCTGCGTCGCCGCGCGCAGCCGTCTGGCCGAGACGTTGCGCCGTTATCGCATCGGCTGGACCGTGCCTTTGGCGCTCCTGGTGATCGGGTTGGCCGTCTACGGCTATTTTGTGCGTCCCCACATCGGCCAGACTACCGTGCGCGAGTACTGGTATGCCGGCGGCTCGATCCCGAATCTGGATCACGAGAATCTGTTCCGCATGGGATGGTACCTGACGCCGTTCGGCGTCATGCTGGCCGCGGCCAGCGCGGCGCTGATGATCGTGCTGGCCGACTACCGCCGTTCGGCGTTTCTTTTGGGCATAGGCCTGTTCTTCTCTGTGTTTTATTTCTGGCGCATCCAGATCAATCCCCACCAGGTGTATGCCATGCGACGCTATGTGCCGGAGGTGTTGCCGTTTCTGGTGATCAGCGTGGCCTGGGCGATCCATTGGGTCTACGAAGGCCGTACGTCGTTATGGCGCGGTGCCGGTGTCGTGCTAACTGCAGCCTGGATCTTGGCCCTGGCCATGTCGGCGCGCGGCCTGCTGAGCCATGTGGATTATCGCGGGCTGGTGGGCCAGGTCGAACAGCTCAACGCAACGTTTCAGCCCCATTCGGTGATCATCTATTACGATCCCACGCCGGTCGGGCTGGGCGACCTGTTCGGCACGCCGCTGCGCTTTCTGTACGGCCACGATGTCGTCGTGATCCGCAACCTGGAACGGCTCGATCAGGCCGCTTTTCGTCAACTCCTCAATAAATGGCGCGCCGCTGAACGCGCCGTCTATTGGGTAACGCCGGATGGCGATTTCAAATGGCCGCTGGCGGTGGGCCAGGCCCGCGAGGTGTTGCGCTGGCCCACGCGCGCCAAAATCCTGGAGCCCACCTATGAGCGCCGACCGGCTAAATTCGTCAACCTGGAATGGTGGCAAAAAATATCCATCATCCAGTAGCAGGAACGGGAGGAAGATTGGCCGACCTGCGTTTATCGGTGATTATCCCGGTCTGGAATGGCCGTGCACTGCTGGCAGAATGCCTGGATGCGCTGATGGCAGAGCAACCAGCTCTCCATGAGATCATCGCCGTAGATAACGGTTCCGCGGATGGTTCGGCCGAGTTGATCGAGTGCAATTATCCTCAGGTGCGGTTGATCCGCAATGCGCAGAATCTCGGTTTTGCGGCCGCGTGCAATATCGGCATGCGGGCCGCGACCGGCGACATCTTCGTGCTGTTGAACCAGGACACACGGGTCGAAGCGGGCTGGGGCGCCGCCCTGCGCGCCGCCTTTTCCGACAAAGAGGCCGATGGGATCGGCATCGTCGGGTGTCAGATTCGCGCCGCGACCGACCGCACGTTACAACATGCCGGCGGCCATGTTCATCCTGTGTTGGGAATGCCCTTCCATTATGGCAAGGCCGACGCCGAAGCCGATCTGGGGGATGTCCCGCGCACGGTGGAGTATGTAACGGGCGCGGCCATGGCGATCCCGCGTCGTGTGCTGGCGCAGATCGGAGGATTCGACGAGCGCTTCTTTCCGGCTTACTACGAAGATGTGGATCTCTGCTTTCGGGCGCGTGCCGCAGGGTTTAAGATACTGTATTGGCCCGCCGCGCGCGTGTTGCATCATGAATCCGTATCAACTCCCGATACCGCCCGGTGGTTCTATTTTCAGCGCGGCCGCATCCGCTTTGTGCTGAAACACTGGCCGTTCCGGCGCCTGGTGGATGAGTTCCCGGCCGCCGAGGCCGGCTTTCAAGTTGCCTTTTGTCGCGACTTCGGCAGCACGCGTCCTCTCCGCCTGGCCTATACGGCCGCGCGGATCGAAGCCGCGGCCATAGCGGCCGACCGGTGGCCGGGCGATGACCACAAGCTCGCTCAGATCAGCGCTGTCTTGCGCCGGTTGTACCGAGAGGCCTTGATGGTCGAATTCGCTCAGGCTTGCCCGACACGAGATGCCGGGTCGCCGCCCATCAGCGCCACAGGCCATACCGATCTCCTGGCGACAATGTCCTCGCTCAGGGAAGCGGCCGCGGCTTTGCCGGCGTTGACCGAGTTCGAGTTCCGCTCAGCGTTGCCGGTCGTCGGACCTCTGGTGGCGCTGATCCGCCGCACATGGTCTGCCGTGGCGGCCAAATGGGCCATCCGCCATCTGATCCACCAACAACAGGCGATCAATCAGGAGCTGGCCAAGCGGCTTCAACAACTCACCGATGCTGTGCTCGCGCTCGAGCATCAGCAAACAGCCCAGTTGCGCGATCTCGACGCGCAAGAGAGGCAAGCAGATGCCACCAACCGTTTCCTGCTTGAAAGCATTGCGCAAGCCGAAGAGGAAACTATGTTTGCGCTGTTATGGCCGCTGCGTTGGGACTTTGTCCTGAATCCCATCACTTCATCTCCGGAGGCCGCATGAACGACCCCGAACTGAGCGAGCGCGTGGCATTGACTCCCGCGGAGCAAATGCTGGCGATCCGCGCCGCCGTTCTCGGCGATGGCAACGAGCCGGGCGCCGGCATCGCGAAGCTGACCGCCTATCTCCAAGGCGCGGATCGGATCGAAGAGCGGCTGCGCGATCTCGAAGGCCGCGCCTGGGTGCGCGAAACCGCCTTCCACTCGCAGGCGCCGGTCATCGCGAAATTGATCGTGGCCGTGCGCAACTTGTGGAACTGGATGTCTACCAAGTGGTACGTCCTGCCCATGCTGCAACAGCAAAACAGCTTCAATGTGGCGGCCGCCCAGATGATCCGCGAGTTGTGGATGTTGAATCGTTCCTTGCTGGCCACCCTCTCTCTCTTGCAGCAGCGCATTGATGCCCTGGAAGCTCGGGCTGCTCAGCCGCAAGATGCCCCGACAGGGACCGAGTCGTGATGCGCATTGCCATTGATATCCGCCCTCTGCAGTTCGATGCCTATCGGGACCGCGGCACCGGACGTTTTTTGAGGTCGCTTCTGACAACTTTGCCGCGCCTGAACACCGATCTTCAACTACTCCTGATCCATGCGCCGGAGCAACCGACGCCTGGCTTGGCGGAAATGCCGCGCTCCTGGCGTTTTTTGCCCCTGGAACTTCCGTTTGCCGTCCAGGATCTGCCGTCCACCACGCCGCACGCCGATCCCGACCTGGAATTTCAATTCGATTCGGCCATGGAGGCCTTTCTGCTGGCACACCAAGTAGATCTGTTCCATAACGTCTACCCGTTCGCCTGGGAGTTTTATACTCCCCGGCGCTTGCATCGAGTGCGCTCTGTAGTGACCATCCTGGATGTCATACCTCTGATTTACAAACAAGAATATCTGGAGCCGTTAGGCCAGAAGCTCAAAGAAAGCTTTGCCGAGCGCTTGGGCTCGGCAGTCTACGCCCGACGGGTGCAGACGATCAGTGCGGCCTCTGCGCGCGATATTAGCCGATTTAGCGGGATCGCAACAGGGAAAATAGACATCATCTATCCGGGCGTTGCGCCAGATTTCCGACCGCTGGATCCTCGACAGACCGCCGAAGAGCTGCAACAGTTCGGTCTGGCCCCGCCCTACATCTTTTCATTGCTTGGCTTTCATCATAGCAAGAACTTGCGACGGACGATTCAGGCCTTCGCCCTTTTGCCCGCGGCAATACGTTCGCGCTATAAATTTGTCATCTTGAGTCGCTTAACGGCCGAGCAAAAGCAAACCGTCCGGACCTGGGCCGCCGATGCCGGGCTAGGCGGTTCGCTGTATTTGCTGGAAGGCGCCTCCCACGAGGCGTTGCTGGCCCTATACAACGGCGCAAGCGCCGTGGTGCATGTGGCGCTTTACGAGGGCTTCGGCTTGCCCGTCCTGGAGGCGCTGGCCTGCGGCGCGGCGGTCGTGGCCTCCGATATTCCGGTCTTGCATGAAATCGCCGCGGACGCCGCGGTGTATGTGGACCCCTTGTCTCCGCCCGCGATCGCGGCCGGGTTGCTGCGCGTGCTGGAAGACCGCTCATTGCGCGACCGCCTGCGCGCGGAAGGGCTGCAACGCGCCCGGATGTTCACCTGGGAACGTGCGGCGCAGGCGTTGCTGCGCTCTTATCAGACGGCGCTCGCGGAACCGGCGGGCCGGGCGAATCCGATAGCCGAGGCGCACCCGCACGCGGCGAGCACGATGCGGACGGCCGCGCGGCGCCTCCATGTGGCGTTCTGGTCGCCGTTCAATCCCAAGCTGTCCGGCATCAGCGACTACAGCGAGGCGTTGGTCGCGGCCATGCGACGTTATGCCGATGTAGATTGCTTCGTCGAAGGCTATCAACCGGGCAATCGGCCTCTGGCCGATACGGTCCCCTTTTACGACGCCCGCGCCTATCCCCAGTTGAACGCCCGCCAGCCGTACGATGTGGATCTGTATCAGGTCGGCAATAATGTGTTGCATCGCTATTTGTACCGACAGGCACTGCAGAAGCCGGGAATCATCACACTGCATGACGTGGTATTGTATTACCTCATCTACCATACACTGGTCGCCGAGGGCGACACCAGGGCCTTTTGGGCCGAAGTAGCCTATAGCGAAGGCGCGGCCGTGGCCGAGGAAGCCAGATGGAAGTACCTGCAAGGCCGTTCCATAGATTACGAACTGGCGCTTCATCGCCGTATCGTCGAAACCAGCCTGGGCGTTGTGGTGCACAGTCGCTGGGCGGCCGAGCGAATCGCCTCGGCGGCCACCGCCGCCGTACAGGTGATTCCGATGGGCGCCACCCTCTTCCCGCCGGACGGCGGACGCTTTGCGCGCATTGCCCGCACTTTGCTGGGTTGGCCCCCAGAAGGACTGGTCATCGGCGTCTTCGGCATCATGCATCGTGTCAAACGGGTGGAAACCGTTGTGCGCGCCTACCGTCGGCTTCGGCAGCAGTTCCCCCACATTGCCCTGGTCTTGATGGGCCCGGTAGATCCAACTGCCTGGCCGTTGATCAACGAGCTGCAACAGTACCCTCTCAAGACCAAAGCCGAAGGCATCTATCTGTACCCGGCTTACGCATCGGCCGAGATGATGTTGATCGCGATGCTGGCAGTGGATCTGGGAGTCAACCTGCGCTACCCTACGGCCGGGGAAACTTCGGCAACGCTCCACACGATGTTGGCGATGGGCAAGCCGGTGGTGGTGTCAGACATCGGTTCTTATCGTGAATATCCCGACCTGTGTTGTCCCAAAGTCCCTACAGATGAGACGGAAGAACAGAAGTTGTACGACATCCTGGCGCAGTTTGTTGCTTCACCGGCCGCACTGCGTCAGGCCGGCGCAAGCGCCTGGGCCTACAGCGAGCCCAACAACTGGGACCAAACCGCCCAACGGTATCTGGCATTCGCGGAACAGATCTTGTCGCAGGCCGCGCAACGCAGCCCTGGCTCCTGATCGAGCAGAGTACTTATTGACTTTTGTGGGATTAATGGTATCGTAAATGTTAGAAAGTCGTCTGATTAATTAACGTGTTGTTGAGGGGGTGTTCTGTGGAAAATAGAGAGAGTAAATGTAGGTATCGCTATTGGATTGGGGTGATAATCGGTTTGTGGATTGTAGTTGGGGCACCTCGAACTGTTAATGCCGCTGCGCCTCAGGCGCGGGTATCGCCGTCGGTGCAGCCTGGTTTCCCCTTGTTGCTGGATCACTCCTGGGTCTATCTGAGCGGCTTGAACGCGGCCGATCTGGATGGAGACGGCAAGAAAGAGATCATCTTCGGCAATCGCGAGGTGACTGCGAGCGGGACGTTGGGATGTCGGGGCGCGGTCTACGCCGTACGGCCCAATGGCACGCTCCTTTGGAAGACCCTGGTGCGCGCCGATGTGGATTCGACGCCCGTCGTCACGCCGGATCTCAACGGCGATGGGCATCCCGACGTGGTAGTAGGCATGGGCGCGTTCGAGGCGCCCGGTGAGACATGGGCGACCGAATGCGGTCGGGGCGATCCCAATCTGCCCGGCAATGGGGGGCTCGTCGCCCTGAACGGCCTGAACGGCGCCGTGCTCTGGATTTTTAACACCCAAGATAAGAACGAATGGGCAGTGCCGAACAACGGGGTGTTAGACGGTATCTGGTCTGCTCCGGCGACAGCCGATATTTTGCCGTCTCTGCCCGGCCCCGAGATCGTGGTGGGTGCCTGGGACAACTGCATTTATCTGTTGCGCGCCGACGGCTCTCCTGCCTGGGGCGTTACTCCGTTCGATTATAGCGCGCACCCGGCGTTGGTGGGCCAGTGCAATCATCACGGATTCCTCTCCCACGATACGGTCTGGTCTTCGCCGGCGCTGGCCGACCTGGATGGCGACGGCCGCCTCGACATCATCATCGGCGGCGATACGACCGAACCCAACTGGTACCTGCTGCCTAACGGGGGCGTCTTGTGGGTCATCGCCGCCGACGGCAGCATTATGGCCCAAAAGAGCTTTGATCAGACCATCTATTCATCGCCGGCCATCGCCGACCTGGATGGCGATGGGAAACAGGAAATCATCGTCGGTACCGGCGACTACTGGTACGAGGGGGGCGCTCGCAGCGGTTCGCATCACAGCGGCCGCTATGTGACCGTGCTGACTTACGACCGCACACAAACCGATCCCAAGCAACGCCTGATCACCAAGTGGACACTGCCGACCAATGGCCCGATGCGCTCGTCGCCGGCACTGGGCGATCTGAACCTGGACGGCCGGCCCGATATTGTAGCGATCAGCAAGTATGACAATGAAGGCGGTCGGTGGACGATCGGCCAAAACGCGACCGACGGCAGCTATTTGTATGCCTGGAGCGGCGCCGACGGCACCTTACTGCCCGGCTTTCCGCTTCACATCTGCGATAGCATCGGCCTGGCGTTTCCTATCAACACCTCGCCGTTGATCGCCGATATCGTCGGCGATCAGCATCCGGAGATCATCTATCCCCATGGCCGCGAGGTAGGCATTATGGCCTGGGATAGCCAGACCAACACATATACGCCCTATACCCGCATCAACGACAATCAGGCATGTTGGCCGGCCACAACCACCGGCGGCGGACAGACATCGCTGGTTTACGGCCGGCTCGATAATTTCAGCGGTGCCTTCACCGGCACGCCGGTGATAGACGATCTGGACGGTGACGGCAACGTCGAGATCGCCGCCGTTGGTCGCTGGAACGAAGACGGCGGCTCTCAGCAAGGCGAGCTATGGGTGTGGACAGGGCACAAGAACGGTGTGCGCCCCTGGCCAATGGCGCGCCAAAACTTGCGCCACACCGGCCTTTATGCGTTCACCCCGGAGGCGAGTGCTCAACCACCTGCCTTGCAGTTCCACCATATCGCCGGAGCGAACGCCACGCTGACCAACCAGTTTCGCTTGGAGAATCGCGGCGTCACGCCCTTCCGATGGGAGGTCACCTCGCAACCGGCCAGCGCAGGGCTCAATCCGACCGGCGGAGTGCTCGCCGAAGACGCGGCCATTACCGTCGCGGTGCAATTGGATGTCACCTCCTCGCCGTCTGGGCTCTACAATATAGGCGAGATTGTGATCACCAGCGAAGCCATTTCGGCGCCTGTCTCCGCGCAAGCGCAGCTGACCATCCCGCTCACGCTCATCGTGCGCGGCCCGGAGGCGGTCTTCTTGCCGTTGGTGCGCGCCGGCGGCGCGGCCGCAGCGCAGACGACGCGGCCGCTCATGTGGGACAGGCAATCCTTCGCACTGGGCGGCGGACAGGTAATTGACTCGTCACCTGTTTACGCCGACCTCGATGGCGACGGCAAGGCCGAGGTCCTGATCGGCACAACCGCCCAGCAATGCAATCCGACGGGGGCTTGCACGTTTGACGCGTCGCCGGTGGTGGCGGTTTTCCGCTCCAACGGCGCTTTATGGTGGGAACAAACCCAACCGGCCTCTGTATCGGCCGCGCCTGCTGCGGGCGATATTGACGGCGATGGCTGGCCGGAAGTGGTCGCCTCGGTCGGCTACGATGGCGATAGCCCCCCTCGTCCTGGTCGCATCGTGGCTTATCGCGCTGATGGCCGCTTCCTGTGGGAATATCGTCCTGCCGATGCCGATGGCAACGGTCAGCCGGATCCGGTGGTTGCCGCGCCGTCCCTGTGCGACCTGAATCGCGATGGCCGGCTCGAGATCGTCGTCGGCGGGCTAGACGGCCATATCCGGGCGCTCGACGGCCTGGGCCGCCTCTTGTGGGATTACGACAATGCTTACGCGATCCGCTCGACCGCTGCTTGCGCCGATCTGAACCGCGACGGATACCCTGAAATCGTCGTCGGTGCGACCTGCACGGCCGATAACCCTCTCTTCTGCGGCGCCGGCACGGGCGGCCGGCTTTTCATCTTCGATCGCGACGGGAACGTCCTGGTGCGCCGCGGCCTGCCGGAGGCGGTTTGGTCTTCTCCGGTGATCGGCGATCTCAATCGCGACGGCCAGCCCGATATTGTGGTAGGCACGTCCTGGTTGTGGTGGAAGTTCAAAGGTGTCCGTCCGCCCTACCTGTACGCTTTCGATACCTCGCGCGTCTTCGAAGCACTAAGCGTGGACGACCCGGCCAAGCTACCCACGCTGTCCGGCTGGCCCCAGGAAATGCCTTATCCGGTGGCGAGCTCTCCGGCCCTGGCCGATCTTGATGGAGATGGCGCCCTTGAGGTGCTTGCGGCCGCCTCCCATCCCGATCTGGCCAACGATGCTATTCCGGGCACCGGCTTGCTCTATGCGTTGCGCGGGGACGGTCGGGTCATGCCCGGCTGGCCGGTCAGGCCGGTATTGTGGCAAGATCAAGCGACGGCCGTGGATGGCCCGATCCGGGGCTCGCCGGTGGCGTCCGATCTGGACGGCGACGGACAGCTCGAAGTGCTGATTGCGGCCCTCAAATCGGTGTATGTTTATCGCGCCAATGGGTCCCTGTTCACCTATCCGACGAGCACCTCGGCCAACGTGTGGGCGGCTCCGGCTGTAGCGGATACCGATGGCGATGGACGCGTCGAAATATGGATCGGCGGATCGGCCGACACGGACCCGGCTCATGGCTACTTGTGGCGTTTCACGGCCCTGGATGCGGGCTTCGGCGCCCTGAGCTGGCCCATGTATCGTCTTAATTCTTACAATTCTGGTTCTTATCGGTGAAAGTAAACGCTGGGGGCGTTAGCTCACAAGGGACGCCGCGCCGCTATCTCTTCGTTTCTCCTTATTGCGCGCCGTTCGTCGGCGGGGCCAGCACCCTGATCACGACGCTGGCGAGATGCCTGGCGCGCGCGGATGCGCGGGTGAGCGTCTTGACCGCGGCCGTTCGCCGCGCCGAAGATTTTTGGCGGCCGACGGCCGCGGGGGAACCGGGGCTATCCGATCATGAGATCCTGGATGGCGTAAACATCGAACGCCTCGTCGTGGCCTATCCCCGGCCTGCGCCCTACGCTTTCGGCTTGGCGCGCCGCGCCGGGCATTGGTTGCACCGCACCGGCTTGCCCCCGGCCGTTCAGCGGCCCCTCCTGCGCCGTCTTGGTCGCTGGATGCCGCCCCTGCCCGCTCTGCGCGGCGCCCTAGAGCGCCTGGTGCCCCAGGCCGACCTGATCCACCTCTTCGACAGCAGTTGGGATGGCCTGTTCACCGAAGCAGCCGAGGCCGCCCGGCGCCATCGCAAGCCCTTGGTGGTAACCCCGCTCATGCATCTGGGCAATGCCCGCATTCGTGCCCATTTCCAGATGGCGCATCAGGTGGCCGTCTATCGGCAAGCCGATGCGCTCCTCGCCCTTTCGCATCTCGAAGCAGCAGAGTATAGGCGCCTGGGGGTGCAACCGGAACAAATTCACGTGATCCCGCCGGGAGTTGAGCCACAGCCCCCACAGGACGCAGATGTCGCCGGCGTGGCTTTCCGCGCAGAGCATCAGGTGACCGGCCCGCTGGTTGCTTTTTTGGGCGCAAATACGTATGATAAAGGGGCTTGTACTTTGGCCCTGGCCGTGGCCAACCTTAACCGGACGGGTGTGCCGGTCAACGCGGTCTATGCGGGGCCGCATAGCGCCGAATTGGCCGCGTTCCTGGCACGACAACCGGCCGCGCTCCGCGCGGCTCTGCACGGCCGGGTGCACATTCTGGGGACGGTGGACGAGGGGACCAAGCAACAGCTGTTGGCGGCCTGCGACATGCTCGCCCTGCCCAGTCGGGTGGATACCTTCGGCATCGTGCTGCTGGAGGCAGGTCTGTACGGCAAGCCGGTCATCGGCGCGGCCGTCGGCGGCATTCCAGAGGTCATCCGCGATGGCCAGACCGGCCTGTTGATCCCCTTCGGCAACGCCAGCGCGCTGGCCGACGCCATCCGTCGGCTGATCGAGGCGCCCGCTTGGGCACGACAGTTGGGCCAGGCCGGCCGGGAGCTGGTTTTGCGCGAGTATACGTGGGAACGAACTTATGGCGCAGTGACGCGCGTTTACGCAGATGTACTGTCGGGCAGATAGAGATTCTCATGCGCATCGCCTTCACCGTCCACAAATACCCGCCTGCAAGCCTGGGC
>JBBIKA010000073.1:2946-17644 GCA_037445695.1 Chloroflexota bacterium | reverse complement strand
TTGCCGTTGAGGATGGTTTGTTGAGGATGCAAAGTCATGGCAGCGCTCCTCGTTCACGTGCCAGGCACTTCGCAAGTGCCTGGCACATCCATTTTTCAGGATAGCATCTGCAGCACCAGGTCGGCCGGTTGAGTCGGCGGGAGCAGGCGCAGAGCAGCGCGCAGGCTTCTAGCCTGCACCACAAAGGCCGGTGGTCGCCGCTCAGGAGGCCGGCCCGCGCTTGTTGCCTACCTCTTGACCCCCGGCGCTGTGCTGAAACAGCGGTGGGCTAATTATACCAGGAATATACAATTTTGTCATTTCTCGTAACTCGCAGGTTTGCATCGGCATACAGGATGGTGTATAATAAAATTGCTTCCATTGGCCAGAAAAGGTAGCCGGCAGCGCTTGCATGACCTGCCGGGCCCATTAAAAGGCAAACCTCATGGTCAGTCAATTTTCTGCTCAACTTCCTTCGCACTGCCGCGTTCGCCCGCGCCTGACTCCTGGTGCAGAACGCTTCCGACCAACCGTCTGTTTGCTGAGGAATGGAATTTGTACATGCCTGGTAAAACTTGGTATAATCAGGGAAATGTCAGCCGGTTTTCAGATAATCCAGTTCGGGCCATGATATACTCCAGCTTGAACGTGTGAGGAGTCCTTGATGGGTCCATTTCTCAGCATCCAAGCAGCCGCCGACTATCTGGGCGTAGATTACAAGACCGTCTATCGGCTGGTGCGGGCGGGCAAGCTGCCGGCCGGCAAGCTGGGCGGCATGTATCGCATCCGTCGCGAAGATCTGGAGGCTTACTTCCAGGCCCAGGTGGCCGAGACCGCAGGGCGCAGCCAGGAGGTCGCCATGCCGTCCACCGAAATCCTGCAGAAGTGCGGCAGTTGCTACCGCATCCTCCGTTCCGCCCAAGAAGTGGCCGGGGCGTGTGGCCAGCCTGGATGCGAGGCGCCCATCTGCGCCGCCTGCTGGGGCAACGGCCGGCGGCACTGTGTACTCCACCAACCGGACCTTCAGCAGCGTTTGGCTCAGGCGCAGGCCGCGTTGAACCGGGGTGAGATCCAACGCCTGGTCACCGCGGTGGCCGCCCGGCAGCGCGAAAACGCCTGGATTGCGCGCTTTGACGAAAGAATTCGGAACATCGGCACCCTTTATCATCCAGGAACCACCGAAATCTTGCGGATTGCCGACTGGGTGCCGTTCCACAGCGCGGACGACGAAACGAGGCAATTGATGCAGATGCTCAACGTGGGCTTCCTGGACCGGGCAAGCCAGGTCACCCTGCCGCACAACGAGGTCTCCCGCTATCACATCACGGCCGGGAGCCTGGGGTGGGGCAAGCCGCGGCAGGGGCTGCTGTTGGAAGCGCGCTGCGTCGGCCACCTGGCCGGGTTCGTGGATCAGGGGTTCGACACCCGACCGGCCGCTCTGGAGGAGCTGCTGTTGCTGCTGGCCGACCTGGAGAAATTGGCCGCGGACGCGGACGCCACGGTCATCGCCGGGCTGGCCTCACCCACCGGCTGGGACGAGCCCGCCCTGGCCCACATCATTGACGAGCGAGGCCGGGCCTACCGTCATCCCGCGGTGCTGCCGTGCCTGGTGGACCTGGAAACGGGCGCGGTGCACGCCAATCGGCTGGATGAGCGTCTGAGTAAGTTTCGTTTCGCCGATCTTTTCAAGCTGCCATCGGAGCACGAAGAGGCTGTTGCGCTGGCCTCGGAGATCGAGACGGCGTTGCTCGGAAAGGAGGGCTTGCCGATCAAGGAACTCGCCCATCTGTTGGACAAGCCCGAGTCGCTGGTGCGCCGGGCTTGCGAAGAGTTGATCGCAGGAGGCCGTTTTAAGCTGGTCAAGGAAGGCGCTTTGGACATCGTCCTGGTGCGCCAGCGCCATTGATAGATCATCCGCATGGGGCAACCACACATTCCCGCCAGGGGAGGGAGGATAAATATGGCACTACGAGATAGGATTTTCGGCACGCGGAAACGGACCATCGCCAGCATCACGCTCGATGAGCTGACCATGGCCAAAGTCAAGCTCGAGCAAGAGCAAGAGCGCGTCATGCGCCGTGTGGCTGAGCTGGAAAAGGAGAAGGAGCGACTCTTCCAGCAGGGCGTGAGCGAACCTTCGAAACGCCGCCAACTCCTCATCGCCCAGAAGATCCAGGAGCTGGAGTTTCAGGCCAAAAACTACGACAAGAACCTGTCTGCCTACCAAAAGCAGATGCGCGTGCTCAACGGCTTGATCTTCCTGAAGGAGAACCGCAAGAGCTGGGAAGATACGGCCGTGGGGCAGGTGCTTGGCACGATGGAGTTGAGCGAGCTGGAAAGCTTCGTGGATCAAGCGACGGCCAACAACGTCTTCCAGATGGACAAGTTCGAACGTCTCCTGGGGAGCCTGGAGGATTCGGAGGCCTTCAGCGGCGGCGAAGAGATAGAGGAAGGCGTGGCTCAGATCCTGGCCGAGATGCAACGGGCCCGCGAGGCCGGCAGCGGTGGGCTGGGGCTGGAGAAACCCGAGACGTCGGCAAGCGCGGAACCGGCCGAGAAACTGTAGACCCACGAGGGTTCGGGGCAATCATCCAGGGAGAAAGTGCCTGGCGCTTCCGCCAAGCGTCAGGCACTTGAGTGTGCAAACCGTTGTCCGGGAACAGGCCATGGCAAAGATAGATTTGAGCGGCCAGGTGTGGTCGCAGTTCGAACAAGCGCGGGCCAAAGCGCAAAAGCTGCTGGACGCAGGCCAACTCGGCGAGGCCGCGGCCGCCTATCGCCGCTGCGCCGACCTGTTGCGCCAGTACGCGGGCTACGCGATCAGCGAGGATGTACGCAGGCAATGGCACGAGCGCGCGGCGAAGTTCGACGAGATGGCCGCGCGCGTCGAGAGCGGCCACCTGGCGCGGGCGACTGTCGAGCCGGCCGCGACCGAGGACTACCGGGAGGCCGTGCGCGGCCTGATCACCCGAACCGATATCGCCTGGGACGACATCGGTGGCCTGGAAGAGACCAAACGGGAGATTCAGACCGCGTATGCGCTGGCTATGGCCCGCAAGCCGCCGGGAGTCCGCATGAGTGCGGCGCGCAACATCCTGCTCTACGGCCCCCCCGGCACCGGCAAGACGCTCCTGGCCGCCGCGACCTCGCAGGAACTGGACGCCACCTTCTTCAACGTCAAGGTCAGCGACATGCTGAGCAAGTACTTCGGCGAGTCATCCAGGCTGGTCAGTGCGCTGTATGCCGAAGCGGTAGCCCAGGCCCCGAGCGTTGTTTTTCTGGACGAGTTTGATGCCCTGACCGGCAGCCGCGATGCCTCGGACAGCGGCGCCGAACGCCGCGTGCTCAGCACCCTGCTGGCCGAGCTCGACGGACTGGAGGACAAGCGCCGGGACGATGGCCCCTACGTGCTCACCATCGGTGCGACCAACGTGCCCTGGCAGATTGACAAAGCGGTGA
This sequence comes from Chloroflexota bacterium, assembly GCA_037445695.1. GTDB lineage: Bacteria > Chloroflexota > Anaerolineae > CG2-30-64-16 > CG2-30-64-16 > CAKZKT01. The sequence goes on along the minus strand of JBBIKA010000073.1, from coordinate 14,206 downwards.
TCAGCCGCTTCGGCGCCCGGCTGATCTATGTGCCGCTGCCCGATTTGGCCGCGCGACGTGCCATCCTGCAGATCCACATCGAGCGCAAAGGGCACAGATCGCAGGTGCCGTTGGATGAGCTGGTGGCGCGCACCGAAGGCTACTCGGGCCGCGAGATCGAGGCGGTCGTCGGTCAGGCCATCGCCCGCATGGTGCGGCGCGCCAACCCCGACTTGCTTCAGCAAGCGGCCCAGGGCCGGGAGGCGCTCGCCGGCTATACATTGAAAATACAGCCGCTTTCGGCGGCCGACTTCGATGCGGCGCTGGCGGCCATCCGGCCCATCAGCGACGCGCGCGACATCCAGCGCTACGACGCGTGGCGCCGCCAGATGGAGGCCTGACACGCTACAGGAGAGATCACGTGAGCCCATTGCGCTTTTTCGAGGAACGCCGGCAACAACAGGAAATGGAGCGCCGCATCAAGATCAAAGAGGCGCGACGCAAGGCCGAGCGGCACATCATGAACCAGAAGAAGATCATGCGCCGCTATTGGGAGCTGGCCACCAAGGCTTCCCGGCTGGGCGACACCGTTATGGTCAAGAAGCTGGCCGCGCTCATCTCGGCGACGCGCGAGGAAATCAACCGCTGGGAGCGGCAGATGCTCTACTTCGACGTCATGGAATCGCGCGCGGACCAGGCTGCGGCCGGCAGCGAATTCGCCAAGGCATTCGAGGCCATGTCCAGGTCCATCCTGGTGAACGCCAACCCGGCCGATCTGGCGCGCATCCAGGCCAGCGTCGAACGGAGCACCATGATGGCCGAGGCGCTCCAAGATCGCCTGGAAGACTTCATCGGCATCATGGACGAGCAGCTCATCTCGGTGGAGCAGGAGCGACCGGAGGAGCTCAAGGAGATCATGGACGCCATCGCCAAAGAGGCCGAGGCCGCCGGCGAGCCCGGCTTCGACGCGGAGATCGAGGCCAGCCTGAAACAGATTGACGAGGTGCTGAAACGGGAAGGGGTGTGAGCACCTGAACCCATGAACACTTACATCCTCCTGCGTCGCGTCTCCCGTCCCCTGGCCAACATCGAACCCGCCGAGCTGCACGACCTGGTCGCCCAACTCGAGCACAGTCGGCGCGATTATGAGGCGCGGCTTGCTGCCGTGGAGGCGCGCAAGGATGCCCTTTTCGCCGACGGCCTGGGTCGAGCCGATCGGCGGAGCCAGGCCGCGCGTGCGGGTCAGATCGCGGTGCTCGAAGAAGAGGCCGGCCGGCTGGCCGGCCTTCTGCGCATCGCCCACAAGCAGCGGCTTCTGCTCGACCGCCTGATCTGGCTGCGCGAGAATCTGGCATTGATCGAGCGCTGGCAGCAGGAATCCCCGGCGGCCATCCCCTTCGATTGGCAGAATCTGGTCGAGGCCACTGCGCCGCTGGGCGACGACGAGGCGCGGCTCGACCAAATCAACGATGCGCTGGCGATGGCCGACCGCAGATTGCGCTTGCCGGAGGACAGGCGGCAGGAAACAGGCCGTGCATCTCAGCTCGCGGGCGATGGCGAACCGCCGCGGCCGCCATCTCAAATGGCGGCCGCGGATCAGCCGGTAACCATCCTTCGTCCGGAGGAGGGGAGCCCGGCTGCCGGCCGGCTGCCGGATCTGCTTGTCGTACGCGTGTTCGACGGCGCGACCATCGAGCTGGCCAACGGGCAGCGGGTCCGCTACATCGGCGTGGATGCGCCGCTCATGTGCAACGCGTTGGGCCGGCCGGACGCGGGCGCCCTGGAAGCGCGCGATGCCAACCGGGCGCTGGTAGCCCACAAGCGGGTGCGGCTGGAGGCCGATCAGCTCGACGCGGACGTGGATGGCGCGTTGTGGCGTTACGTCTACGTGGACGACATCATGGTCAACGCCGAACTCCTGCGCCAGGGTGTCGCCTGTTACATCGGCCGCTACCCTAACCACCGCCATGCTGCGGTCCTCCTGGCCGCCGAACAAGAAGCCCGCCGGCACAAACGGGGGCTCTGGAAACTGCAGGCTTGAAGCCGGAAGCCGGCAATCGGCCGGCAGCCGTCGGAATCTACCATCCGAAATCAGCAATCCCGAACGGGGAGTCGCCATGCAACTCCAACTCGATCGAGCCAAAGAAAACCTGCAGCTCAGCGACGAGGCCATCGCCAGGGGCGACTACAGCAAAGCGCGTACCCATCTGCTCCAGGCGGCGCGTTACATGCTAGAATCCGCGCAGCGCACCGATAATCCGGCGGTGAAAAAGCAGCGCGCCGCATATGCCAGAGAATTTGAGGCGCGCGCCAGGGCGCTGGAGCCCCGCATCGAAGCCCAGAAGCGCGCGGCCGAAGCAGCGCGACGCGCCCTGCCCGAGCCGGCCGGCGGCGCCAACCCCCAAGACTGGCTGGTGATCGAGCGGCCCGCCGTGCGTTTCGATGATGTGGCCGGCCTGGAGGACGTCAAACAGCAGATCCGCCTGAAGTTGATCTACCCTTTTACCCATCCGGAGGAGGCCAGGCGCTTCGGCGTCCGCTCCGGCGGCGGCATCCTGCTTTATGGTCCGCCCGGCACGGGCAAGACGCTCATTGCAAAGGCGGTGGCCGGCGAGTTGGACGCCGCGTTTTTCACGGTCAAGCCATCGGAGATCATGAGCAAGTGGGTCGGCGAGGCCGAGCAGAACGTCGCCGCGCTTTTCAATGCCGCGCGCAGCTACGAACGGGCCATTATCTTCATTGATGAGGTAGAATCGCTCTTGCCCCGGCGCGGGGGCAACTCCACGGTGATGAATCGGGTCGTGCCGCAATTCCTGGCCGAATTGGACGGCATGGCAGGCAGGCATTCGGGCCTGCTCCTGATCGGCGCCACCAACCTGCCGTGGCTGATTGACGACGCGGCCATGCGGCCCGGCCGCTTCGACGAGAAGATCTACGTCCCCCTGCCCGACCTGGCCGCGCGGCTCAAGATCTTGCAGCTCAACCTGAAAGATCGCCCCTTGGCCTCCGACGTAGACCTCCCCGCCCTGGCCGAACGGCTGGCCGGCTACAGCGGCGCGGACATCGTCCGCATCTGCCAGCGCGCGTGCGAGATCCCATTTCTGGAGGCGGTGACCGTGGGGACCCGGCGGGATGTGACGGCGGCGGATTTTGAGGTCGCGATGGAGGAGGTGAAGTCGAGTGTGAGCGGGAAGGAGTTGAAGAAGTACGAGATGTGGGCGGGGGAGAGGTAAGGGCAAGCATAAAGCCCCCAAACAGCAATAGTAGACTGGCCCAGAAGATTCAGAACACAATCCAAGAACTCAATAATAAGGGACCTAAAGGGACCTATCGGCAGCAACGCTTGACAGGCGAATCTGCCCCCAATGCAAAGCCCATGTCGGACCCGATCACGCTTTCTGCGCAAGCTGCGGAGCGAAACTGACTTTCTGATATTTCTATGTCCAAGATGGCTCTGCGTCGGATATTTTGTGTTAGATGGCGGTTTTCATTTGTGTGAATCTATTGACATTTGCGCTTCTCTGTGCTATTCTATGCACAATCATTTGTCCCGTCCGTTTTCCCTGCCATTACCCGAAAGGTTCGGTGAGCTGTGCTCGAACCGTCCCTGGTGTCGTGTGGTGTATTGGCCGTGAACCTTCGTCATCCAGGAGGGCCGACCGCCCCCGCGTCCCCGCGCCGGGCGGTCTTTGTTTGTCCGGGAGGTGCCTCATGCGCGACACCGATCCATTGCTCAATATCCACCAGGTCGCCGATTACTTGCAGCTTAATCTGAGCACGGTCTACCAGTGGGCGCAGCAGGGCCGACTCCCGGCCATCAAGCTGGGTGGCCGCTGGCGGTTCCGCCGCGCCGATCTGGACCGGTGGCTAGAAGCGCAGACCCGACGGCCCGAGGCCATAGACAGGAGCCAGGGTACAAAGGAGTAAGAACAGCTCAGATCATACTGACTCGCTCGTTCATCCAAGACCGACAAGGCGGTGCCAGCGCTGGATACTACACTGCCGGCGGTACGATGCACGGGTGCAGCCCACTGAACGCGAAGGGAACCCGGCTCTGGAGGATTTGGTAGATCTGGTAAATTTTGGGTATCATTGTCAGATGACCGGCAGCCTTGTGTCAGTCAGCGTCAGGGCGTTTGTGATATCGTGGAATCAACGCCGATTTTGACGCTGAATTTCGGGGAGGGTACATGTCTCAATCCACAACTCCCGTCCCATCACCTTTGACGATCCTCGCGCGTCGCCTGTCGCTTCCGGGCCGGCTGCGCAAGCAGTTCCGCGTGCCCGACCGCCACATTGCCATCGTTCTGGCCGATGCCGGCCCGTACACACTCGGGCCGGGGGAGCACAGCTTGCCCAACTGGCCGGCGCCTGCGCCGGAGGTGATCCTGGTGGATACCGGCCCGCTTCCGTTGGAACTGCAATGGGACGCGCTGCCTGCGGGCGATGGGGAGCCGGTCACGTTGCGGGTGGACCTGGACGTGATGGTAAGCGACCCCCTGCGGCTCCAGCAGGCGTGGTTACGGCTAAGCCCGGGGCCGGAGTGGAACCTCCCGGCCGATGCCGTGGCCGGCCGGCTTTATGAGGCGGTCGCAACATGGGCGGGGCGCTACGCGGGCGCCGACCTGAGCCGACGCCCGGCGCACGACGAGCTGGCGCGCGAGCTGCGCCAGCCGCTGGCGGCCGAGCTGGCGCGCTACGGTCTGACTGCCGCGACCCCGGCGCTGAACATCCGTTGTCTGACCGAGTCCCAACGGGCGGCGATGGCCGCTGCGGCTCGCCGGGTCCAGGAGCTGGCCCAGGATGCGCGCATCGCCGAGGCGCTGGGCCAACTGGAGACGCGCGATATGTTTCTGGACCGCATGGCGGCCTGGGCCGAACAGACGGGCGAGCCGCTGGACGACGCCACCCTGGAGCTCCTGTGGCGGCGGGTGGCGCCCGATGGGCTGCCGCTCCAGCGGCCCGAGGCGGTGCAGGAATCGTTGGCGCAGGCTGCGGCAGAGATTAAAGCGACGGCCACAGCTCCGGAGCCATTGCCCGCCGGCCGGCGGTTGGAGCAGCAGTTGGCCCGCCTGGAAGCCCCGACCGTCCCCCTGCCCGACACGCCATCCGACAGACTCAATCGGCTCTACCGCGGCCTCCGTCTGGGCGCCGCGACGGTTGGTGTGGCATGGGCGCTGCGGGCGGTCTTTTCGCAGGGCTTTGACCCCGACAACCTCTCCGGCCTTTTGCTCGAAGGGCTGGGCCTGACCGTCGCGGCGGTCGGTGTAGCGGCGGCGGCCGTCACCTACCGGAAGGCCCAGATGCAGGCCGCACCTTACTGGAAAGTCATGCAGGACCAAATCAGTGGTTTGCCCGCCGGGGTCCGGTTGGCTGCTGCACGCGCTCGCGCTCGCCGCATCTATCTGGCAGCCGATGCGCTGATCCTCCTGGCGCTGGTTGCGGGCACGCTGCTCTGGCTGAACCGTCAACCGCCGGCCCTGCTGGCATTGCCGATCGCCGCGTTCCTGATCGCCATTGTCCTGGTATTGGCAGCCCGTCGCGGGGAGCAATCGGCTCGGCGCCAGGTGGATGCGCTGGTCGTGCAGGCCGTCCGGCCTACCCTGCCCCAACGTCGCACCGCCGACGATCTGGTGCGTCGTCGGGTAAGCGAATATCTTAAGCGTGTTGAGACCAACCTGGAAGAGACGGGGGCCAGGCTGTTTCGCCTGAGCGCGGCCGGCCAGGAGCTGGCAACCGAACTACGCCGGCTGCGCACCGGCCCGCTGGCCAGATTGCAGGAGGAAACCCGGGATGTGCACTATCGGGACGCACACTATTTTGCCAACACATGGGTACCTGACGAGCAGGTGACCCGCATGCTCGACCTGGACGACGACCTGCTGCGCCGGGCCCAGAAGCTGGCGTTGGACACCGAAGCATTGTACGCGGCAGGCGTTGACGGCGACATTGGAGCCTGTGCCCGAGCCAGGGATGCCCTGGACAAAGACATCAACCAGCTCCGCCGCGTGCTCGGCGAGCGGAGCGCATTCATCGGGGGATCGTGACATTCACGGGAAGGAGGATCTTATGCCATTCTTCGGCTCACGTACCAAGACCTGCACCGGCTGTCGCAAGGAGATTGACGTCAACGCCCGCTTTTGCCCCTACTGCGGGAAACCCACCGAGGCCACCCTCGGCCCATGCCCCCATTGCGGCCAGCCGGTCGCCGCCAACGCGAACTTCTGTCCTAACTGCGGTCGCCAGCTCGGCGGCGCGCGTGCGCCGGATCTGCGCGGTAACGTGTGGCGCAAGAGCTCCGACGAGTTTGCTGTGCGCGTCGAGCGGGCCGACCTGGCCGGCGGGCTCTACAAGGACCTGGAGGTGCAGCCCGGCCAGCAGGTAATCATCCTGGTAGATGGCCGCGCTGAAGAGGGTCGCGTGGGCCCCGGCCGCTATACCATGGATTCTTTCTTCGATCGCATCCTGACCCTGGGCGCAGGTCGGCATACCACCGCGCTGCTGATTGACGGTGGCTATGTGCCGTTGGAATTCCAGGTCCCCGGCATCTACACCCAGGACAACTATCAGGTGGATGTGCGCTGCGTCATCGGCGTCCAGGTGGCCAACCCGACCGCCTTCTTCACCAACGTCATGAAAAGCGGCCGCACCCTCACCGTCAGCGACCTGCGCAACTTCCTCTTCGACGAGGTGCGCGATGCCGTACAAGAGGTGGTCGGCCGGGCCGATTTCCGGGGCCTGGCGACCGGCCTGGCGCTCAAGGACCGGATGGCGACCGCGGTGGAGCAGCATCTCAACGAAACACTGGCCACCAGCGGCCTGCAATTCGGCGGCGTGCGCACGGTCGAGGTCAGACATCCCCGGCTAGATGCCCTCCGCCAGCAGTGGGAGGAGATCCGGGTCCTCGAACAAGAGGCGGAGGCCGACCGGACCGCCGCGCGCAACGCGAAGCTGGCCGAGGTCGAGAAGCGCAAGGCGCTGTGGGAAGCCCAGCTCCAGGGAGAAGAGCAGGAAACCGTCGAGCAACGGCAGAAGGTTCGCATCTACGAGGAGCGCGCAGCGGTGTGGGAACAGGCGCGACGCGCTATCCTGTCCGATGAGATGAACCAGATCCGCAGCGTCGAAGATTTTCGGGATTTTCTGGCCAAGATCAACGAGCGCCAGGTCTTGCGGCAGGAAGAGTTGGACATCCTGGCCGAGGATTTCGCCAACCGCAAAGAAGATCGCGCCAGGGCACGCGCTCACGCCGCCTACCTGGCCGAGCTGGAGCGCGACTACAACCGCAAGCAGGCCGAACTGGCCCGGCAGACCGATCTCACCCTCGAGCAGATGGCTGCCGCGCTGAGAATCGAGCAGCAACGGCTGGCCGACGAAGGAGTGCTGGACGAGCGGCGGTGGCAAAACGATCTGGCCGCCATGCTGCGTGCCGGAGAGAAGGCCGACTGGCAGCGCGCCGAGCAGCAGAAGCAGTGGATCTTCGACCGACAGCGGCAACGGGATGAACAACAGTTGCGCCAGGAGCTTGAGAAGGCGCAGGCGTTGCACCAGGCGGAGCTGCTGGCCATTCAGACTGATGCCAGCCTGAGCGCGGAACAGAAACGGGCGGAAGCGGAGCTGGCGCGGAAGCGGCTCTGGGCCGAGCAGCGTCGCATTGAGCTAGAGATCGAGCGCCTTGAGGATGACGAAGACCTGCGACTGGCCCGCGAGGGCATCAATCTGTTGGGGGAGATGAAGAAGGTCAAACGCGTGGATGAGGAAGAAACCCGTCGCATCCAACGCGAGGACGAGCTCGCCCGCGCCCGCGATGCGCACCAGCGCGAACTGGAACTGCGCGATCAGGCGTTGCGGGCCGAGGCCCAAAAGCAGGCGCACGAACTTGCCATGCTGCAGGCCCGTGCCCAGATGTCGGCCGAAGCCCTCATGTCCCTCTCCGCGCCCGATCAGGCCCGCGCCATCGCCGATCTCAAGAAAGCCGAGGTCATGAAGGGCATGACCGACGAGCAGGTGTACGCGTTGATGGCCGCCCAATCTCCCGCCGTGGCGCAGGCGCTGGCCGAGCGGTTCAAGGCCGCGGCCGTCCACCCGCAGGAAGTGGATGCCCAGACCCGCGCCCTCTATGAGCGGATGCTGGCCGACATCCAGCGCGACCGGGAGAAGGCCGATCAACTGCGGGAGCGCAGCGAGGAGCGCTTCAAGGAAATCTTCGAGAAGGCCCTGGAGAGCCAGCGTACCGGCATGGTAGAGATCGCCCGCGCCACCAGCGGCCAGCCGTCCGCTCAATCCGGCCCTATCGTCATCATGAACCCGGCGACCGGCCAGCCGCAGGTGATCCAGACCGGCGGCCCCGGCGGCGCTCAGGTGGCAGGTGGGACCGGCGAGGTGCAGATCTGCCCGCGCTGCCGGGTCAAGTCGCCGGTGGGAGAGAAGTATTGCAGCAACTGCGGGTACAACTTCTATCAGGCGTGAATGGGAGACAGGGGGCAGGGGGCAAACAACAGGGGGCAGGGAGCACCCAGGCGACTCCAGTCGGTGACTGATGCCTGATTTCTAACCTCTTTTACCGGAGGGTTCCATGGATCATTTCATCTCTGACGTCGTCGCCAACATCCTTGAGGACTTCTCCCCGGCCGCGCTGGCCGCCGTGCTGCTGATCAACCTGGGCAGCGAGGTCGTCGCGCGCATCCGCAACCCGAACCATCGGGGGCATCTGCTCCAAGAGACATTGGCGTTCATGGCCGTCATGGCCGTGATGACCGCCTGGGCGTTCGGGGCGCTGGCGATCCCGGTGGGCGTGGCCCGTGTGCGCGACCTGAACCTGGCCTCGGCCTGGAGCTTCGTCATCGGCCTGTTTCTCTACCTGCTGATCGGTCTGCCGTTGGGCTATGCGATGCTGGGGTTCCTGTTGGGCGCGCAGGGCGGCAGCCTGCTCGACCGCCATGAGCTGGTGCGCTCGCGCTCGCCCATTTACGTCTACGCTGCGCTGTTCAAGATCGGCGTCGTTCTGATCGCCCTGGCGTTCATCGCGTTCCCTGCGCTGGCTACCATCCTCCCCGGCGCCACCGCCGATCGCTCAGCGCTGATGCGCTACACCGTGGTCGCGCTGCTGCTGGCGGATACGGCGTGTTATGGGTGGGTGTTGGTGAAGAAGTAAAATCAGGAGGTGGCCATGCCCCTCTCCCCTGGCGACCTGCTCGCCGACAAATACCGCATCGAGGCCGAGATCGGCCGCGGCGCGTTTGGCCGCGTCTATCGGACGCGCGACATAACGCTGGACCGGGTGGTCGCCATCAAAGAGCTGCACAAGGGCGCGGACGACCTCGGTTCCATCGTCTTCAACGATTACGTGCGCCGCTTCGAGCGCGAGGCGCGCGTCCAGGCGCGCTTCAGCCACCCCAACATCGTCCATGTCTACGAGCTGCTGCGACCGGCCGACGACCGGCTCTACCTGGTCATGGAGTACGTAGACGGTGGCAGCCTGCGCGAGTATCTGGCGCGTCGCGGCGCCTTGCCGGTAGATGAGGCGGTGCGCATCATGCTCGACCTGCTGGCGGGGCTGGCTGCGGTGCATGCAGACGAGCGCGACATCGTGCACCGGGACATCAAGCCGTCGAACGTGCTGCTGACCAGGGCCGGCCAGGCCAAGCTGACCGACTTTGGCCTGGCGCAAGTGGGGGACGAGAGCATGCGCTCCGGTGCGGGGCAACCGCATCCCGGCTCGCCGATGTACATGTCGCCGGAGCAGGAGACGACCAACGCCTATCTCTATCCGGCCAGCGACGTGTTCAGCGCGGGTTGCGTGCTGTTTGAGCTGCTGACGGGGGTCATCTACAAGCAGGCGCGGCGGCGCAAGCAGGGCTTGACCGACCTGCGGCCGGATGTGCCGCAGTGGCTGGCGGAGGTCGTGGCGCGGGCGCTGGCGCGGGAAGCTGAGGAGCGTTTCAGCGACGCTGAGGAGATGAGGCAGCGGATCGTTGCGGCTCAGCAGGTGACAGCGGCGGTGCAGGTGCGGCCGGCCGGAGCGGGACGCGAGCAAGCGGAGGAACGCCGTCCGGCCGAGGTCAAGGTCGAGGCTGAGGCTAGGGTCAAGGCAGAGGCGGCGGAAGGCGGGCGGGTGGCTGCTGGGGAACGGCGACGCTCAAATCTGCTTTTGGAGCTGGCGCCGGGGGTGACGCTGGAGCTGGTGTGCGTGCCGGCGGGCGAGTTCCTGATGGGCAGCGACAAGGCGCAAGATCCTCTGGCTTTCGACGACGAGTTGCCGCAGCACCGGCTTCATCTGCCGGAGTACTGGATCGGCAAATACCCGGTGACGGTGGCGCAGTTTGCCGCGTTCGTGAAGGCGACCGGCTACAAGACCACGGCCGAGCAACGCGGCGGCGGCTGGAACTGGGGGAAGGAGATCAAGGGGGCGAACTGGCGGCAGCCGCGCGGCCCGGGGAGCGACGTGGCGCAAAAGGCCGGCCATCCGGTGACGCTTGTTTCCTGGTACGATGCGATCGCCTTTTGTGCGTGGGCTTCTCGGGTGACGGGGCGCCAGGTGTGGCTACCGAGCGAGGCGAAGTGGGAGAAGGCGGCGCGCGGCGCGGGTGGTCGGCTGTATCCGTGGGGCAACGCGGCGCCGACGGAGGAGCTGTGCAACCTCAATAACGTGCAAGATACGACGCTGGTGGGGCGCTATAGCCCACAGGGGGATAGTCCCTACGGCTGCGCCGACATGGCGGGCAATGTGTGGGAGTGGACGCTCAGCCTGTGGGGCAGGGAGGGGGAGAAGCCGACATTTGGTTATCCGTATGTCGCGAGCGACGGACGCGAAGATCAGACCGCCGGAAATGATATGAGGCGCGTGGTGCGTGGCGGGTCGTTCCTTAATGTTGCGCGGCCCGTGCGTTGCGCTTGCCGTTACGGGTTCGTGCCTGAATATCGGTATGACCTTCTCGGTTTTCGGGTGGCATCCCCCGGCCTCTGAACTCTGCTCTGAAAATAGCCCCACTCTCGATGCGCTGAAGGCTTGAAAAGGGTAACCCATGCAAGCTCCGACCATCTTCTGCCCGACCTGCGGCCGCTACCTGGGCGCAGCGGCATTATGCATCTTCTGCGGCTGGGAACGGCCCGCGGGGCTGCACATCCCTCCGGCGGGTGCGTCCCTCTGGCGGCTGCCCACGGCCGCGCCGGCGGATGGCCGGCCGCTTCCGGCAGGCGATGGTGTCCTGCTGGCCGACCGATCCGGCGCGCTGACCGCGGTATCGTTGGCCGATGGCGCGCTCCGCTGGCGCTGGCCGGGTGA
>JBBIKA010000073.1:0-2846 GCA_037445695.1 Chloroflexota bacterium | reverse complement strand
GTCCTCACCGACCGCGGCCTGGCACGCGCGTTCCACCTGCCCGACGGCGAGCCGAGTGACTGGACGTACCAGGTGGCGGGCGGCGCGCCGGTGGCGGCCGCAGGAGACGATGGCCTGATCTACCTGGGCGGTGGAGCGGGCACAGTTGTCGCGCTCGACCCGGCGACGGGTGCCGTGCGCCCCCTGGCCGACTTCGATGGGCCGGTCATCGGCCTGGCGGCTGCGGCAGGGTTGCTCTATGTCGCCACGCGCGAGGGCAGGCTCCACCTGCTCGACGCGGCGGAAGGCGCAGAGCACGGACAGTGGGACGCCCACGGACCGCTCACCGCGGGGCCGGCGGTCGTGGGGGACGCGGTCCTGGTCGGCGGCGAGGCGGGTTGGATTGCGTTGCCCTGGAATCTGGGGCAGTGGCGTTGGGCGGCGGAGCATTGCCGGGCCCACGGCGCCATGGAGGCGGCCGCTGCCTGGCTGGCGCTGGCGAACGAACCGGACGCGGCCGAGCAGATCTGGCTGGCCACCGGCGCGGCCGAGCGCGCGGCCTGGCTGTGGGTGGGCCTGGGCGAAGACCGCCGCGCCGCCGAGGCGTTCCGCCGCGCGGCCGAGGCCGAACGCACGCGCCAACCCGCCCTGGCCGCAGCCTACCTGAACCAGGCCGCCGACTGCCTGGAGCGCTGCGATGCGACAGCCGAGGCGGCCGCATGCCGCCAGCAGGCTGGCCGCATGGGGCGCTTCCCGCACCTGCGGCTGGCGCTGGTCAACATCAGCGTGGCCGAAGCCGGCGAACCGATGAGCGCGGCGATCGAGGTGCGCAATCTGGGCAACGCGGCCGCGGAACAGGTACGGTTCCGCCTGGGCGGCCGGCTGGCGCGCAGCGTGGCGGGTGAACTGGCCTTTTCGCTGCCGGCCGGGGCCGGTGAAGTGCTGGAGTTCGTAGACCTGATCCCCACCGCCAGCGGTCGCGAGCGGCTGACCGTCAGCGTGACGTGCGGGGGCGAGTGTGGCCCGGCCGTGCGCGCCGACGCCAGCTTCGAGTTCGACGTGGCCGAGCCGCCGCCGGGCGCGATCACGATTCGCGACGACGCCGGCGCAGTGATCGTCCGCGTGCCGGAGGGCGCGCCGTTGCCGCGCGTGAAGGTGGGCGGAATGGCCGGCATGGTCAAGGTGGAGGTGGTGTAAACGAAAGGGGGTAGGATGACAAACCCTGCAGACGATGTGATCAAGGACGCCTCCGGCGGCGCGGATGAGGGCAGGGAACGAGCGAAGGGCAAGGACAAGGCCGAACCCGAGGCCGCCGGACTCGACGCCGTTTCGGCCGATCAGGTCCTGGCCGCCATCCGGCGTAACGAGTTTCTGGCCGCTCGCGCTCCAAAAGCTGCGCGTTGAAGTCTACAAGCCGATGGTAGAAGGCGGCATGATGAGCATGTTGGTCCAGCAGTTGGCGCAGAACCCTGACGACATCGGCCGCGTGACCGAGATGATCGTGCAGATGCACAACCAGAAAGTCCAGTCCGATCTGCTGATGCTGAAGGCGCTGCTGGACAGCGATGCCATCGAGGACCGGCACTTGAAGGATGTCACGGCCAGCCTGGTGCGCAACCTGGAGCAGAACCTGCGCGGCGCGCCGGCGCTGGGGGTCGGCGCGCCGGCCAATGCCCGCCAACTGCCCGACAAAAGCGCAACGGCCCAGGGATCTGCCGGCCCCGCCAACGAGACTGCTCCAGACAAATAAGACCGTTGACGATTTCTTCACCGGCGTGAGCGAGGTGCATCATGTTCTTTGATGTTTTCTGGAGCGCCCTTCGGCAAGCGTGGAACTACGTGCCATTACCCTGGCCGCTTGTGGCGCTTATCCTGCTTGGCTTCGTCTGGCTCTGGTTCGAGTATCAAACCACGCGGCTGGCCCGCGCGTTGCCGTTCTGGCGCCGGCCCGTGCCGTTGTTCCCTCAGATCAGCCTGGTTTTCGGCTGGGTGATCCGTGTCTCCCGCGGCCTGCTGATCCTCTGGGTGATCCTGTTCCTGGCGCTGGCCGTCAATTTCTGGGCAAGTGACCAGGTAGCTGAGTATCCGCCGGCAGTGGATCGCGCCTTGACCAGTGCCGGCCGCGTCTGGCACCAGGGGTATGCCTTCTTGACCGATCGTTTGCCCGAAAAGACGCCGGAATGGCTGTTGCCGCCGGTGTTGGAGGAGGCGGATCGAGGGTCGTGATATCTCTGCAAAGCCTACCGCGCGGCGGAACACCATCTTGCACGCGGGTTTCTTGTTTAGCGAGGAGGTCTCCTATGAAAACCAGGCTGCTCTTGTTCCTGATCCTGCTCCTATCCGCCGCCCTTCCCGCCGCGGCCGAGGCGCCTATTATCATCCGCATTGACCGGGCAGACGCGGCCGGCTACCCGCAAGCGGTTATCGAAGTCACCGTCCGCAACGAGTACGGCGGCCCTATCACCGGCCTGACTGCGGCGAACTTCGACGTCAGCGAGGATCGCACCCTCAAGTCGCGGCCCATCGCCGCGGCCGAGCCGTTCACTAACCCCGACGTGCAGCTCTCGGTGGTGATGGCGCTGGATGTCAGCGGCAGCATGGCCGGCGCCAAGCTGCGCGATGCACAGGAGGCCGCACGGCGCTTCCTGGACAGCCTGACCGACCGGGATACCGTGGCGTTCATCGCCTTCTCGAACCGGATAGGCCTGGATCAGATCGATCCCGCCCGCGAGATCCGCTTCGGCAAGAATCGGGCCGAGGTCTATGGGATCATCGCGAATTTGCAGGCGGTCGGCTGGACCCCGCTCTACGACACTGCGTACAAGGCGGTCACCTGGGCTGCGGCCGCGCCCGCGGGCAACCGGGCC
>JBBIKA010000072.1:0-17646 GCA_037445695.1 Chloroflexota bacterium | reverse complement strand
TCGCCATCCGCGAGGGCGGCCGCACCGTCGGCGCCGGTGTCATCACCAAGATCCTTGAATAACAGCATGATAGGCGGCGCTTGGCGCGCGTCAAACGCCGCCTCCCGAATGGAGTTTGTGCGCGATGGCAAAAAACAGAATCCGCATCCGGCTGAAGGCATTTGATCATCGGGTCCTGGATGATTCGGTCCGCAAGATCGTGCACGCCGCGGAGCAGACCGGCGCGGCCGTGGTGGGGCCTGTGCCACTGCCGACCAGGATCGAGCGTTTCACCGTGAATCGGGCGACTTTCATTGACAAGGATAGCCGCGAGCAATTCGAGATTCGCACGCATAAACGCCTGATTGACGTGGTGGACCCCGGCGCGAAGACGATCGAGAACCTGACCAAGCTGGACTTGCCGGCGGGCGTGGATATCGAGATCAAACTGTAATGGTCAGTGGGGATGATGCGGTCCCGTCGGCACGGCGGGATCACGACAGTCCCAGGGAGGATGCATGAAGGGTATCTTGGGCCGCAAGGTGGGCATGACCCAGTTGCTCACCGCGAGGGGCGAAGTGGTGCCGGTGACGATCATCGAAGCCGGGCCGTGCTACGTAACGCAGATCAAAACGGCCGAGCGGGATGGTTACACGGCGATCCAGTTGGGCTTTGAACCGACGCAGCCGCGTCGGCTCACCAAGGGCCAGGTCGGCCATCTCAAGCGCAAGGGCATGCCGCGCGATCTGCCCGTGTTGCGGATCTTGCGCGAGATTCGGGTGAAGGATGTGGAAAATTACACGCTGGGGCAAAAGATCCTGGCCGACATCTTCACCACGAGCGAGCGGGTGGACGTCAAGGGCATCTCCAAGGGCCGCGGCTTTCAGGGCGGCGTGAAGCGCTATGGCTTCCGCGGGGGGCCGCGCACGCATGGCCAGTCGGACCGGTTGCGCGCGCCGGGCGCCAGCAGTTCGGGCACCACGCCGGGCCGGCTCTACAAGGGCAAGCGCATGGCCGGGCACATGGGCAACGTGCCGGTGACCGTGGCGAACCTGCGGGTGGTCCTGGTGGATGCGGAGCGCAATCTGCTGGCCGTGCGCGGGGCGGTGCCCGGGGCACGGGGCGGGCTGGTGCTCGTCACGGAAGCTCGGAAGCAGGGGTAGTGACCATGCAAGTTTCATTGATGAACATGGCCGGCGAGAAAGTCGGCGAGATCGAGCTGGCCGATACCATCTTTGCTGCGCCGATCAACATCCCGTTGATGCATCAGGCCGTGGTGCGCCAGTTGGCCAATGCCCGCCTGGGCACGGCCAAGGTCAAGGGCCGCAGCGAGGTTTCGGGCGGCGGCCGCAAGCCCTGGAAGCAGAAGGGTACCGGCCGGGCGCGGCAGGGCTCGATCCGCGCCGCGCAGTGGCGCGGGGGCGGCATCATCTTCGGCCCCAGCCCGCGCTCTTATGAGCAAAAGATGCCGCGCAAGATGCGTCGTGCGGCCGTCTGCTCGGCGCTCTCGGTCAAGGCGGCCGAGAACAAGGTGGTGGTGCTCGACAAGCTGGCGCTCGAGCAGCCCAAGACGCGCGAGCTGGCTACGGCGTTGAACCGCCTGGCCGGAGATGCCAGCGCCCTGATCCTGATGGCCGAGGCCGACGAGACGATCCGCCGCGCCAGCAGCAACCTGCCGGACGTCAAGCTGTTGCGCGCGGCATACGTCAACGTGCGCGATCTGTTGACCTACGATTACCTGGTCATTCCGCAGGACGCGCTCGCGGTGATCGAGACGATCCTGGGCTAGGGACGGGAGGAGCCAAGATGCACGTATACGATGTTTTGAAGCGCCCGATCGTGACCGAGAAGACCGGCCTCCAGGCGGAAGCGCGTCAATATACCTTTGAAGTGGATCCGCGCGCCAACAAGATCCAGGTGAAGGATGCGGTGGAGACCGCCTTCAACGTGACCGTGACCGATGTGCGCATGGTGCACATTCCGGCCAAGCATGGCCGTTACGGCCGCGCGACGGTGGTGAAGAAGCCGGCGTTCAAGAAGGCGGTGGTGACCCTGGCGCCGGGCAACTCGATCCAGCTCTTCGAGGGCGTCTGATACGACTGAGGAGTTTGTGGCATGGCGATCAAGATTTACAAGCCTACCAGTCCCGGCCGGCGCGGAATGTCAGGCTATACGTTCGAGGAAATCACGCGCGAGCGGCCCGAGCGTTCGCTCTTGCGGCCGACGCGGCGGATCTCGGGCCGCAACAATCAGGGCCGCGTCACGGTGCGGCATCGCGGGGGTGGGCATAAACGACAATATCGCGTGATAGACTTTCGCCGCGATAAGGTGGGCGTGCCCGGCCGGGTGGCTTCCATCGAGTACGATCCCAACCGCTCGGCCCGCATCGCCCTGGTGGTGTATGCCGACGGCGAGAAGCGCTACATTTTGGCGCCGCTAGGCCTTCAGGTGAACCATCAGGTGATGTCGGGGCCCGAGGCCGAGGTGCGCGTCGGCAATGCTCTGCCGCTGAAGAACATCCCGTTGGGCACGGTCGTGCACAACGTCGAGCTGCAGCCGGGCCGCGGGGGGCAACTGGCCCGTTCCGCGGGGGTCGGCGCCCAACTGATGGCGAAGGAGGGCGACTATGCCCTCTTGCGCCTGCCGAGCGGCGAGCTGCGCCGCGTGCCGCTGTTGTGCATGGCGACCATCGGCCAGGTGGGCAATGTCGAGCACAGCAACATCAGCCTCGGCAAGGCAGGCCGCAAGCGGTGGTTGGGCTGGCGGCCGGCCGTGCGCGGGGTGGCCATGGACCCGAATTCGCATCCGCACGGCGGCGGCGAGGGCCGCACGCCGGTGGGCATGCCCGGTCCCAAGACGCCGTGGGGCAAGCCGGCTCTGGGATATAAGACGCGCAAGAACAAACGCACCGAGAAGTTCATCGTGCGGCGCCGCAGCAAGTGATGGGGGATGAGGTATGTCGCGATCTTTGAAGAAAGGCCCGTATGTGCAGCCGAAGCTGCTGAAGAAGATCGAAGCCATGAATCGCTCGGGCAAGAAGCAGGTGATCAAGACCTGGTCGCGCGCTTCGACGATCTTCCCGCAGATGGTCGGCCACACGATCGCCGTGCACGATGGTCGTCGTCACGTGCCGATCTACATCGCCGAGAATATGGTGGGCCACAAGCTGGGCGAGTTTGCGCCGACCCGTTTCTTCCGCGGGCATGTCAAGAGCGAGAAGAAGAGCTCGCGCTAGTCGAGAGGTGAGAGAATGGCAACTCGGGCGGTAACAAAGTTTGTAGGCGTCTCGCCTCAGAAAGTTCGCCAGGTGATTGATCAGGTGCGCGGCATGCAGGCCGAGCAGGCGCTGGCGTTGTTGCGCCACATGCCGCAGGCGGCCGCGCAGCCGGTGGCTAAGACGATCGCGTCGGCCCTGGCGAACGCCGATGAGAACGAGGGCCTGGCCCGCGAAGATATGTTCATCGCCAAGATCACGGCCGATCCTGCGCCCTTGCGCAAGTGGCGTCGGTTCGGCGCCCGCGGCCGGTTCAAGCCGATCATCCGGCGGTCTTCGCACATCACGGTCGAGTTAGAGGAACGCTAGTCAGGAGGCTGCTTTGGGCCGAAAAGTTCATCCCATTGGTTTTCGTCTGGGTTTGGTGGAGCAGCATCGCTCGCGCTGGTTTGCCGAGGGCGATGAGTACAAGAACCTGGTCGGCGAAGATCGCCAAATCCGCGAGCTCGTCCTGAAGGAACTGCCGGAGGCCGCGATCTCGAAGGTCGAGATCGAGCGCTTTCCGCCCAACCAGGTGCGCGTGACCGTGCATTCGGCCAAGCCGGGCGTGATCATCGGCCGCAAGGGCGCGACGGTGAACGAGCTGCGCAATCGCCTGCAACAGATCACCAACAAGAAGGTGAAGCTGGACATCGCCGAGATCGAGCATCCGGAGATGGATGCTTTCCTGGTGGCCGAGAGCATCGCCGAACAGATCGAGCGCCGCATTTCGCACAAGCGGGCCATGAAGCAGGCGGTGCAGCGGGCGCTCAAGAGCGGCGCGAAGGGGTGCATGATCCGGTGCGGCGGCCGCCTGGCCGGGGCCGAGATGGCCCGCGTGGAAACGGTGCGCGAAGGCCAGGTGCCGCGGCATACGTTGCGCGCCGAAATTGACTACGCGCGCAGCGAAGCGCTGACGACTTATGGCCGCATCGGCATCAAGGTCTGGATCTACAAGGGCGAGCATCTGCCGGGCGCCGAATAATCGGCGAATTTCGCGGAATTTCGCGAAAGTGGGATGGTCGAATAGTCGGGTGGTCGGAGCAGCCGGGCGGTCGCCGCGGCCGGATGCCCGCGGTGGGCACGGCGCAACGGGCGGCCGGCAGGCTCTACGACAACCGGACTAGGTGACAAGGAGTGAGCGAGTATGTTGATGCCAAAACGCGTGAAGTATCGCAAGGTCCATCGTGGGCGCCGGCGGGGGCTCGCCAGCCGCGGCAATCAGGTATCGTTCGGCGATTACGGGTTGCAGGCGCTGGCACCGGCCTGGTTGAGCAGCCGACAGATCGAGGCCGCGCGGCGCGCCATCGTGCGTTACTTGCGGCGGGGCGGCAAGTTGTGGATCCGCGTCTTTCCGGATCACGCCGTGACCAAGCGGCCGGCCGAGACCCGCATGGGCGGCGGCAAGGGCGCGGTCGAATACTGGGCGGCGGTCGTGCGGCCGGGGCTCATGTTGTTTGAGGTCGCCGGCGTGTCCGAAGAAGAGGCCAGGGCTGCCATGCGGCTGGCCTCCCACAAATTGCCGATTGCGACGCAGTTTGTGCGCCGGGAGATCGGCGCCGGGGAGGAAGGCTGATGCGGCCAGAAGAGATTCGTCACCTGTCACAGGCAGAACTGAGCCGGCATCTGGACGAAGCGCACCATGAGCTGTTCAATCTGCGCTTCCAGTATGCAACCGGCCAACTGAAGAATACGGCCCGTTTGGGCCAGGTCCGACGCGAGATCGCCCGCCTGCGGACGATCCTGCGCGAGCGCGAGCTGGCGGCGGCGAAGGAGGAATGAGATGGAAGCACAACGCAAACGGCTGATCGGCCAGGTGGTGAGCAACAAGATGGACAAGACCGTGGTCGTGGCCGTGCGCCGCACTCGTCGGCATCCGCTGTACGGGAAGGTCGTCCGGGTGACCAAGCGCTACAAGGCGCATGACGAGAACAACGAATGTCAGCCCGGCGACCAGGTGCGCATCGTCGAGTCGCGGCCGTATAGCAAGGAAAAGCACTGGCGGGTCGAGGCGATCCTTCAGCGGGCCACGCCGGTGGATGTCACGCCGTTGCAGGCCGAATGAGGTGTAGCCATGATCCAACAGGAAACCAGGCTGAAGGTGGCCGATAACACGGGCGCCAAGGAGATCCTGTGCATTCGCGTGATGGGCGGCTCCACTCGCCGGTATGCGCATTTGGGCGATATCATCATCGCGTCGGTGAAGCAGGCGGCGCCGAACGGCGCCGTGAAGGAAGGCGAGATCGTGCGGGCGGTGGTGGTGCGCACGACCTATCCGCAGGCGCGGCCCGATGGCTCGCACATTCGTTTCGACGATAACGCGGCCGTGATCATTGATCAGGGCCGGGCCCCGCGCGGCACGCGCATCTTCGGCCCGGTGGCGCGCGAGCTGCGCGACCGCGGCTTCATGCGCATTGTTTCGCTGGCGCCGGAAGTGTTGTAAGAGGAGCGGAGCGCAGTCCGAAGAGGGCCCGGCCAAAGGGCGCAACCGGCTGCTGATCTGCTGCGGGAGTGAGAGCATGAATATTCGCAAGGGCGATAAGGTGATGATCATCGCGGGCGACGACCGGGGCGCCCAGGGCGAGGTGCATCGCGTGCTGCGGGCCAAGTGGGGCAAGGGCCGCCGCGCCGGCGAGCGCAAGCCCGAAGGCGATCGCGTCATCGTGTCCGGCGTGAACCTTGTCAAGAAGCATCAGCGTCGCACGGGCGATGTCCGCACCCAGTTCGGCATCATCGAGCGCGAGGCGCCGATCCACATCTCCAACGTGATGTTGATCTGTCCGCGCTGCGGCCAGCCCACCCGGGTGGCGCATAAGCAACATGCCGATGGCACCCGGGCGCGCATGTGCAAGAAGTGCGGCGAGTCTATTGACGAGTAAAGCCCATACAATACCTTAAATACGCACGGTATGGCAAGGGCTTCTTACGTTTATCAGTCCGCCGCTCAGGGCGCCGAGGCGACCCTGTACACGGATAGGAGCTGAGAGAATGGCAATTCCGAGATTGTTGGAACGGTATCGCAAGGAAGTGGTGCCGGCGCTGCAGAAGGAATTCGGGTACCGGAACATCATGCAGGTGCCGCGCATCGAGAAGGTGGTCTTGAACATCGGGATGGGCGAGGCGCTGCAGAACGCCAAGGCGCTGGACGCGGCGGCGAACGATCTGGCGGCCATCACCGGCCAGAAGCCCGTCTTTACGAAGGCGAAGCGCTCCATCGCGGCGTTCAAGCTGCGTGAGGGCAATACGATCGGCGTGACGGTGACGTTGCGCAGCGAACGGATGTGGAGCTTTCTGGATCGCTTGATGAACATTGCTCTGCCGCGGCAACGTGACTTTCACGGCGTTTCGCCGGACTCATTCGACGGCCGGGGGAATTATAGCCTGGGCCTGCGCGAGCAACTGATCTGGCCCGAAATCAATTATGATAAGATAGACAAAGTGCGGGGCATGGCGGTCACGATCGTCACCACGGCCAAGACCGATGAGGAAGGTCGGCGCTTGTTGGCGTTGTTGGGTATGCCGTTCCGCAAGTAGGATAGCGGCCAGACGAACGATGGGAGGAAATCTGTGGCCAAGACTTGTATGAAGTATCGCGAACAACGTCGCAAGTATGCCGTGCGTGTGCGCAACCGGTGCAGCATCTGCGGCCGGCCGCGCGGGTATATGCGCCGGTTCGATCTGTGCCGCATCTGCTTCCGCGATCAGGCGCTCAAGGGCAATTTGCCGGGTGTCGTGAAGTCGAGCTGGTAAGAGGAGCGAGAGACGAGATGATCAACGATCCAATTGCCGACATGCTGACGCGGATCCGCAACGCCTGTATGGTGCGCCAGAAGCAGGTGGTCGTGCCGGGGTCGCAGGTGAAGATCGCGCTGGCGCGCATCTTGAAGGAAGAAGGCTATATCAAGGACTTCGAGGTCACCCGCGATGTGCCGCAGCCACAACTGCGCCTCATCTTGAAGTACGATCGGGACCGCAAGTCGGTGATCACGGGCCTGCAGCGCATCAGCAAGCCGGGCCGCCGGGTGTATGTCAAGCGCGACGAGATCCCCTGGGTCCTCAGCGGCCTGGGCACGGCCGTGTTGAGCACGCCGCAAGGGATCATGACCGGCCAAAAGGCGCGGCGCCTGGGCCTCGGCGGCGAGGTGCTCTGCTATATCTGGTGAGCTGAGGGGCCGGAGGCTGGAAGCCGGATGCGCGTGCCGCAGGCCGGTCTTCGGTTTTCGGTATCCGGCAGGAGGTAGAATAAGGTGTCTCGTATAGGAAAAATGCCCATTTTGCTGCCGAAGGGCGTCAGTGTGGCGGTCGAGGCGGGGAATATGGTCACGGTCAAGGGGCCGAAGGGCCAGCTCGTGCAGCAACTCCCGCCGGATATCGGCGTGGAGGTGACCGGCAGCACGGTGCGGGTGACGCGACCGACCGATACCGACCGTCATCGGGCGCTGCATGGCCTCACGCGGGCGTTGTTGAACAACATGGTGATCGGCGTGAGCAGCGGCTTCACGCGGCTGTTGGATGTCGAAGGGGTGGGCTACCGCGCGGGGATGCTGGGCAAGAACCTGGTCGTGTTCGTCGGCTATTCCCATCCGGTCGAGATCGTCCCGCCGCCGGGCATCACGTTCGACGTGGACAAGACCGGCCGCCAGATCACGATCGCCGGCATTGACAAGCAGCTCGTCGGCGAGATGGCCGCCCAGGTGCGCGCGCTGCGTCCGCCGGAGCCGTACAAGGGCAAGGGCGTGCGCTATCACGGCGAGAAGGTCCGCCAGAAGGCTGGCAAGAGCGGCAAGGTCGGCGGCAAGGGTGGCAAGAAGTAGGTTTTTCCCCGGCGGCCAGGCGCCGCGGGGTTATCTCCGAGTTGGGGCTGCGGGTGGCATGGACTGCCCGATCTTGTCAGCGAGCAAGCCCCCCAACCGGATAGGAGGATGACAGGCAATGGCCAAAGACACGAGTCGGGAAGCTCGCGAACGCCGGCATGAGCGCATCCGCAAGCGCATTCACGGCACGGCCGAGCGCCCTCGTTTGAATGTATTTCGCAGCCTGCAACACATCTACGCGCAGGTCATTGACGATGATCGAGGCCATACGCTGGTTTCGGCCTCGACCCTCGATCCCGAATTGCGCGGAAAGCTGGACGGCCTCTCGAAGTCCCAAGAGGCGGCGCGGGTAGGCCAGTTGATTGCGGAACGCGCCCTGGCTCAGGGGCTGAAGCAGGTCGTTTTCGACCGGGGCGGCTATCCCTACCATGGCCGGGTCAAGGCGTTGGCCGAGAGCGCACGCGAGGCCGGACTGGAATTCTAGGAGGACGGATGCCTGGCAAAGAGAAGAAAGAGCGCGAGCAGAGCAAGGATAAGTCGCGCAAGCCGCGCGAGCAAGAGCAACGCGCCGAAGAGCGCGAACAGCTTGACGAGCGGGTCGTGCACATCGCCCGCACCGCTAAGGTGTTGAAGGGCGGCCGGCGCTTCGCCTTCCGCGCGGTCGTGGTGGTCGGCGATAACCATGGCCAGGTGGGCTTCGGCGTGGGCAAGGCGCGCGAGGTGCCCGATGCCGTGCGCAAGGCCTCCGATCGGGCCCGCAAGATGATGCGGCCGATCCCGCTGGTGGGCTCGACGATCCCCCACCCGGCGATCGGCACCGCCAGCGCGGCGCGCGTGTTGTTGCGGCCCGCTTCCCCGGGCACGGGCGTCATCGCGGGCGGCGGCGTGCGCGCCGTCTTGGAGGCCGCGGGCATCCGCGATATCTTGACCAAGTCGCAGGGCAGCTCCAACATCTTGAACGTCGTGGCCGCCACTTTCAAGGCCCTCGAATCGCTCAAGGATCCCGAAGAAGAGGCCCGACGCCGCGGCAAGCCGGTGGAAGCGGTGACCCCCTTCTGGCTGCGCGGTGGCCGAGGAGGCCAGGATGTCGAATGAGGCGAAGAAGTTGCGCATCACCTATTGCACCAGTTTTATCGGCGTGAAGGCGGATCAGAAGGACACCATCCGGCGCCTGGGCTTCACCCGGCTCGGACAGACGGTCGAACATCCCGATACGCCGGTCATTCGGGGCATGCTCCACAAGGTGCGCCATCTGGTGACGGTGCAGGAAATTGATGAATGACGGATGCCGGCCGACGCAGCGCGCTGCGTCGTTGGCCGCTCGTCCTTCGTCCGTCGTCGGAGGAACCATGAAATTGAACGAATTGTGGCCCGCTGAGGGCGCTCATAAGAAACGCGTGCGGGCCGGCCGCGGCATCTCGGCCGGCCGCGGCAAGACGGCCGGCCGCGGCCAGAAGGGCCAGAACGCGCGTTCCGGCGGCACCAAGCGCCCCTATTTCGAGGGCGGGCAGTTGCCGCTGGTGCGTCGGCTGCCGCACCTGCCCGGCTTCACCAATATCTGGCGGATCGAGTACACGCCGGTGAACGTCGAACGGCTCAACGTCTTCGAGGCCGGCACCGAGGTGACGCCCGAGATGCTGCTCATGGCCGGCCTGGTGCGCTCGTTGTCGCTGCCCATCAAGGTGCTCGGCAACGGCTCGGTGGATCGGCCGCTGACGGTCAAGGCGCACAAGTTCTCGCACTCGGCGCGCGCGAAGATCGTGGCCGCGGGCGGAACGGTCGAGGAGTTGGCCTTGTAGGCGTCGGCCGACAAGGCCCGTTTGGGGACCGCCGGGCGGGAAGAGCACAACGCCGTGCATCCCTTCCGTCCGGCGGCAGGGGAAGAGGAGAACTGGACAATGCTTGAAGCCGTTCGCAATGCGTTTCGGCTGCCCGACCTGCGGCGCAAGCTCCTGGTCACGCTCGGCATCCTGGTGATCTACCGGTTCATTTCGCATGTGCCGGTGCCCGGCGTAGACCGGGTGGCGTTGGCCCAGATCTTCGAGTCGAACGCGCTCCTGGGCATGCTCAACCTGCTTTCGGGCGGCGCGCTGCAGAACTTCTCGGTGATGGCCATGGGGGTGTATCCCTACATCACGGCCTCCATCATTTTGCAGTTGTTGCAGCCGATCATCCCGCAACTGGAAGCGCTGACGAAGGAGGGCGATGCAGGTCGCCAGAAGCTGAACCGCTATACCGTCTATCTGACGATCCCGTTGGCCGCGCTGCAAGCTTTCGGCCAGTCGTCCCTGTTGGCCCAGCCGACCACGGTCGGCGGCGCGGGCATTTTGGCCGAGTTCGGCTTTGCCTCTGCGCCGCTCGCCACGCTCGCCATCATTGCAACGTTGACGGCCGGCACGATGTTGGCCATGTGGCTCGGCCAGATCATCACCGAAGAGGGGATCGGCAACGGCATCTCGATCATCATCTTCGGCGGGATCATTGCGGCCATGCCGCAGAACGTGCAGCGGACGGCC
This sequence comes from Chloroflexota bacterium, assembly GCA_037445695.1. Lineage (GTDB taxonomy): Bacteria > Chloroflexota > Anaerolineae > CG2-30-64-16 > CG2-30-64-16 > CAKZKT01. The sequence goes on along the minus strand of JBBIKA010000072.1, from coordinate 7,084 downwards.
ATTCAGGGCGGCTTTATCGAGCTGCTGGTCTTCGTGCTGGTGACGGTTTTCACCGTGGCGCTGATCGTCGTGGTGCAGGAGGGCCAACGCCGCATCCCGGTGCAGTACGGCAAGCGGGTGCGCGCGGTGCGCGGCAATCGCCTGGTGGTGGTCGGCGGGCAGAGCACGCATGTGCCGTTGCGGGTCAACTCGGCGGGCATGATCCCGTTGATCTTCGCCTCCAGCTTCCTGATCTTTCCGAGCACGATCGCGAGCTATTTCGTGAACTCGGGCACGGCCTGGGTGGCGGCGGTGGCGAATTTCATCTATCGGATCTTCAGCCCGCAATATAACGGCTACTGGATCCTGTATTTCCTGCTGGTCATTGCCTTTACGTACTTTTATACGGATGTCGTGTTCCGACAGCAGAACCTGCCCGAGACGTTGCAGAAGCAAGGCGGCTTCATCCCGGGCATCCGGCCTGGGCCCAACACCGAGCGCTACCTGAACGCAGTCATGACCCGCATCACGCTGGTCGGCGCGCTCTTTCTGGGCTTCGTGGCGATCCTGCCGTGGCTGGTGCACCTGGGCTTCGGCAGTACGGCCGCCAGCCGGGCTTCGACCAGCACGTTGCTGATCTCCAGCACGGGCCTGCTGATCGTGGTGGGCGTGGTGCTGGATACGATGAAGCAGCTCGAAGCGCAGTTGCTCATGCGGCACTACGAAGGCTTCATCCGCCGGATGTCGTAGGGGGCGGGACATGGTCATACCATCCGATGGCCTTTTCATCGTGATGTTGGGCGCGCCCGGCGCGGGCAAGGGCACGCAAGCCCGCCTGCTGAGCGAGGCGTTGGGCCTGCCGCAGATCTCTTCCGGCGATATCTTTCGGGAGAACCTGAAGAACCAGACGCCGTTGGGCCTGTTGGCCAAACAGTACATGGACCGCGGGGAGCTGGTGCCCGACGACGTGACGATCAACATGGTGATGGAGCGCCTGGGCCGGCCCGATTGCGGCCGCGGGGCAATCCTGGATGGCTTTCCGCGCACGTTGGCCCAGGCCGCGGCGCTCGATCGGGCGTTGGCCGACCAGGGCCGCCGCGTGCGCCTGGTGCCGCTGTTGGAAGTGAGCGACGAAGCGGTGATCAATCGGCTGGCCGGCCGCCGCGTGTGTCGCGAGTGCGGGGCCATGTATCACGTGGCATTCAACCCGCCGACGGATCCGAACCGCTGCGACAAGTGCGGCGGCGAGCTGTATCGCCGGGCCGACGATGACCCGGAGACGGTGCGCAACCGGCTTTTCGTGTATTACAAACAGACCGCGCCGCTGGTAGGGTATTACTTTGCCCACGGCGTGTTGAAGCCGTTGGACGGCGACCGGCTGATCGAGGCGGTGCAGGCCGATCTGCTGGCGGCCGTGGCCGCGCTGTAGCGGGCGGCGGCTTTGGGCATGATCATCCTCAAGACCAAAGCCGAGATCGCGCTGATGCGCGAGGCCGGCCGCATCGTAGCCCGGGTGCACGATGCGTTGCGCGAGATGATCAAGCCGGGGGTGACCACGGCGGCCCTGAACCGGCGAGCCGATGAGATCATTCGGGCGCATGGTGCGATTCCGACGTTTCTCGGCTATCCGCATACCGGCCAGAACGATTTCCCGGCGAGCATCTGCACTTCGATCAACGAAGTGCTGGTGCACGGCATTCCGAGCCACGAGCGTTGGTTGGAGGCCGGCGACATCATCAGCATTGATGTGGGGGCTACCTATCGCGGCTGGGTGGGCGATTCGGCGTGGACGTATCCGGTCGGCGAGATAGATGAGGAGAGCAAGCGCCTGTTGGCCGCCACCGAAGGCGGGCTGTGGGCCGGCATCGCCAAGGCCCGACCGGGCAACTATCTGACCGATATTTCGGCGGCCGTGGAGGAGTACGTGACGCGGCACGGGTTTGCCGTGGTGCGGGAATATACCGGCCACGGCGTGGGCCGCAAGATGCATGAGGACCCGCAGGTGCTGAATTATGTGCCGAAGGGCGCGGGCCGGGGGCCGCGGCTGCGGCCGGGCATGACGCTGGCCATCGAACCGATGGTCAACGCCGGCACCTGGCGCACCCGCACCCTGGAAGACGGCTGGACCGTCGTCACGCTCGACGGCAAGCGCAGCGCCCACTTCGAGCATTCGATTGCGATTACCGAAGAGGGGCCGCTGGTTTTGACGCAGTTGTAAACAGAGGAGACAGTCATGAAAGTACGACCGTCGGTCAAGCGGATCTGCGCCAAGTGCCGGATCATCCGGCGCCACGGCGTGATTCATGTGATTTGCGATAACCCGAAACATAAGCAACGACAAGGGTAAAAGTGGGAGGAGCGCATGGCTCGTATTGCTGGTGTAGACCTGCCGCGCGATAAGCGGGTCGAAATCGGCCTGACGTACATTTTTGGGATCGGCCTCACGTCCAGCCGGGAGATCTTGCAGATGACCGGGATCAATCCCGACACGCGGGTTCGCGATCTGGACGAAGCCCAGGTGGCTAAGTTGCGCGAGGTGATCGAGCGCAACTACAAAGTAGAGGGCGATCTGCGCCGCGAGATCAGCATGAACATCAAGCGCTTGCAGGAGATCGGGAGCTATCGCGGGTTGCGGCATCGCCACAACCTGCCGGTCCACGGTCAGCGCACCCGGACGAACGCCCGCACGAAGCGTGGTGCCCGCAAGACGGTGCCCGGGAAGAAGCGCGCCCGCAAGTAATGAGGAGTTGAGGAATGGCAAAACCAACAGCAGCGGGAACTCCTGCCAGGCGCGGCCGGCGCACCGGCCCGCGTCGTGAAAAGCGGATGGTGCCGCAGGGACAGATCCATATCCAGTCCACCTTCAACAACACGATCGTGACGGTGACCGACAACCAGGGCAACACCCTGGCCTGGACGAGCACGGGGTCGGTGGGCTTCAAGGGTTCGCGCAAGAGCACGCCCTATGCCGCGCAGATGGCCGCGCAACAGGCGGCGCGCACGGCGATGGACCAGGGCATGCGCGAGGCCGATGTGTTCCTGAAGGGCCCCGGCCCGGGCCGCGAATCGGCCATTCGGGCCATTCAGGCCACCGGCCTGAAGGTGCGCTCGATCACCGATGTGACGCCCATTCCGCACAACGGTTGCCGGCCGCCCAAGCGCCGCCGGGTCTAATGAGCTCTTGGTGGAGGGGGATGAAGGTCGCCAAGCCGTAAACCCCTCATCATCGAAAGACTGTATAGGAGGATTCCATTGGCACGACGTACTGATCCCGTTTGTCGGCTTTGTCGCCGCGAGGGAATGAAGCTGTTCTTGAAGGGCGAACGTTGTTTCTCGCCCAAGTGTTCGTTCGAGAAGCGCAACTATGGTCCGGGCATGCACGGCAAGAAGGCCGCGTTCAGGCGCAAGGAGTCCGATTTTGCCCTCCAGTTGCGCGAGAAGCAGAAGGCCCGGCGCATCTACGGCGTGCAGGAACGGCAGTTCCGCCGCTATTTCCGTACCGCCTTGCGGGTGAAGGGCATGACCGGCGTCACCCTCTTGCAGATGCTGGAGCGCCGGCTGGATAACGTGGTGTATCGCCTGGGCCTGGCCGATTCGCGCGCTCAGGCGCGGCAACTGGTGCGGCATGGTCATTTTCTGCTCAACGGTCACAATCACGACATCCCGTCCTATCTGGTCGAGGTGGGCGACGTGATCGAGGTGCGGCCGACCAGCCGCGGCAACGGTTTCTTCAAGGTCGTGGCCGAGCGCTCGGGCCAACGGGCGACGCCGCCCTGGCTGGAGTTCGATGTCAATCGCATGGCCGGTCGCGTGCTGAGCCTGCCCGATCGCCAGTCGGTGGATCTGCCGTTGCAGGAACAGTTGATCGTCGAGTACTATAGCCGCTAAAAAATGCAGAATGCAGAACGCAGGGAGCGGATTCTGCATTTGAAAGGGGGGCGTCTTGTTGAATTTCGTGCTGCCCAAGATTGAGCGCGACGCCGGTGCGCGCAACTACGGGCGGTTTATCATCGGCCCGTTGGAAAGTGGCTATGGTGTTACCCTGGGCAATGCGCTGCGCCGTGTGTTGCTTTCATCGTTGCCCGGCGCCGCGGTGACGTCGGTGCGGATCAGCGGCGTGCATCATGAGTTCTCGGCCATTCCGCACGTCAAAGAAGACACGACTGCGCTGCTGCTCAACCTGAAGCAGTTGCGCCTGAAGTGCGAGGTGGATGAGCCGGTGCGCCTGCACGTCGAAGTGCATAGCGAGGGGCCGGTCATTGCCGGCGACCTGATTTGTCCGCCCGAAGTGCAGGTGGTCAACCCCGAGCTATTGTTGTTGACGGCCGATTCGTCGGAGGTGGACCTGGATCTGGAGTTGGTGGTGCAGCGCGGCCGCGGCTATTCCCCGGCCGAAGAGCGGGGCAAGCTGCCGCTCGGCGAGATCCCGGTGGATGCCATCTTCAGCCCGGTGCGCAAGGCCAGCTATAGCGTGACGCGCGCCCGCATCGGTCAGCAGACGAACTACGATCGGCTGACGCTGGAGATCTGGACCGACGGCACCATCACGCCCGAGGCGGCGTTGCGCGAGGCCGCGCGTCTGTTGATCCGGCATTTCACGCTGATCGCCGGCGCGGAGGCCCTGCCGGCCGAGGAATTGGCCGGCGAGGTGCGCACCATCCCGAGCCGGATCTACGAAGTGCCGATCGAAGAGCTGGAACTGAGCGTGCGCGCTTACAATTGTTTGAAGCGCGCCGGCATCGCGAAGGTCGGCGAGGTGTTGGAGCGGCTGGAAAAGGGTGAGTCGGAGATCTTGGCCATCCGTAACTTCGGCCGCAAGTCGCTGATCGAGTTGGTGAACAAACTAGAGGCGAAGGGTTATCTCTCCGCCATCGCCTATCAGCCCGGCGAACCGGCCGCGCTCGAAGAGGGCGATGACGAGGACGAGGACCTGTGAACGGAGTAATGTCGCGATGAAACATCGAGTGGCAGGACGTAAGCTGGGGCGGAACACCAGCCAACGCAAGGCTCTGTGGCGCAATCTCATCACCGATCTGTTGCGCTACGAGCGGATCAGCACGACCGAGGCAAAGGCGCGCTCGGTGCAGGGCGATGTCGAACATCTGATCACCGTGGCCCGGCGGGGGATCGCGGCGGGCGGCAATCCCGTGCATGCCCGACGCCAGGCCGCGCGCGTGATCACCGATCCCGAGGTGACGAAGCGCCTGTTCGATGTGGTGGCCCCGCGCTTTGCGGACCGGCCGGGCGGCTATACCCGCATCGTCAAGGTGGGGCCGCGGCTGGGCGACGGCGCGCAGATGGCGATCCTGGAATTGGTGGAGCGCGCATGACAAGCAGGTAAGTCGAAATTTATTTCGGCTTACCTGAGGGCCGAAATGAATTTCGGCTGACGCCAGCAGGGCCGCAATGAGTTTCGGCTTACAGGGGCTTTATGTGCGTGCCACGGTGGCCTATGATGGAACCGATTTTCTGGGGTTCCAATGGCAGCCGCGGGGCCGAACGGTGCAGGGGGTGTTGGAGGCGGCCGTGGCGCAGGTGGCGCAGCAGCCAGTGCGCGTGATCGGCGCCGGCCGCACCGATGCCGGGGTCCATGCGCAGGGGCAGGTGATCGGCTTTCGGGTCGCGTGGCGTCATGCCCTGGCCGATCTGCAGCGGGCGCTCAATGCAGTGCTGCCCCAAGATGTGGCGATCGTGGAGCTGGGCCTGGCCGAGGCCGACTGGCATCCCCGGTTCAGCGCTCGGCGGCGCTCCTACCGCTATACGGTGCTGAACCGGCCGGTGCGTTCGCCGCTGGCCCGACGCTACGCTTGTCTGGTCACCGAGCCGCTCGACCTGGCGGCGTTGCGCGCCGCGGCCGGGCTGTTGGTGGGCGAACACGACTTCGCCAGCTTCGGCCGGCCGACCCAGGGCGAGAGCACGGTGCGGGTGGTGTACGCGGCCGACTGGCGCCAAGAGGGTGACCGGTTCACCTTTGACATCACGGGAAACGCCTTCCTGCGCGGCATGGTGCGCAGCATCGTGGGCACGCTGTTGCAGGTGGGCGCCGGTCGTTGGCCCGTGGCCCGGGTGAGCGAGATCCTGGCCGGCCGCGCGCGGGCCCTGGCGGCCGCGCCCGCGCCGGCCTGTGGCCTCTGCCTGATGAGAGTGGAGTACGAATCAGTACAGGAGTAAGCAACGTGAGAACTTATAGTGCGACAGCCAGCGATGCCGAGAAGGAACGCCAGTGGTATGTGGTGGATGCCACGGGGAAGACCCTGGGCCGGCTCGCCACGCAGATCGCGGCGGTGCTCAAAGGCAAGCACAAGCCGATCTATACCCCTGGCATGGACTGCGGCGATTACGTCATCGTGATCAATGCGGAGAAGGTCCAGGTCACCGGCCGCAAGCTGGAACAGAAAATGTACTATCGCTGGTCGGGCTATCCGAGCGGCTTGCGGGAGATCCCGCTGCGCGAGCAACTGGCGACCCACCCCGAGCGGGTGATCCAGGCGGCCGTCAAGGGCATGCTCAATCGGAATCGCCAGCGCCGGCAGTTGATGGCGAAGCTGAAGGTTTACGCGGGGCCGGAGCATCCGCATCAGGCCCAGCAGCCGAAGCCGTTTCCGTTCGCATGAGGAGGATCGAAGGTAGATGACAGTCAAGTATTACGAAGCAGTGGGACGTCGCAAGACGGCCTCGGCTCGGGTGCGCCTGTATCCCGGCACGGGTACCATTCTGGTGAACGAGCGCCCCTTGCAGGAGTACTTCCCGCGCAGCACCGATGTGATCGCGATCCATCGGCCCCTGCAGGTGACCGACACGTTGAACAGCTACAACATCAGCGTGCACGTGGAGGGGGGCGGTCTTTCGGGCCAGGCGGGCGCGACGGCGTTGGGGATCGCGCGGGCGCTCTGTCTCGCCGATGAGAACCTGCGTTCGGTGCTCAAAGCGAACGGCCTCCTGGCGCGCGATGCGCGCGCGAAAGAGCGCAAGAAGTACGGCCTCAAGCGAGCGCGCAAGGCGCCGCAATACACCAAGCGCTAGTGCTTTGTTAGCCAAGAATTTATTTTTTGGCCGCCTTACCTCTCTCACCCCCCGGCCCCCGCTCTCCCCTGAAAGGGGAGAG
>JBBIKA010000071.1:3331-17745 GCA_037445695.1 Chloroflexota bacterium | reverse complement strand
ATCGGCGGGGGTGCGCGCCACGCGCGCCAGCGCGGCGCCGGCCGACCCCGCCGGCCGGCCGACGCGCACCTCGGTGATCAACGCGGGCGCGGCAAGCAATTCGGCGCGCCGGGGCAGGAAGGCACGCAGAGATCGCTCATGCTCCCCCGCGCGGCCGAAAAGGACCACGCGGGCGTCGCAGGCCAAAAGCGCAGCGACCAGGAGGTCGTTGGCCGCGGCAACCGCCAGCGCACCGCCCACCGTGGCCCGATTGCGCTGCACGCTGCCGATCCCGCTGCGCGCCCCTTCGGCCAAGATGCCCGAGCAAAGATCGCGCGCGGCCAGGTGGTTGGCCAGGGCCGCGCGCGTGACCATCGCGCCGATGCGCAATGTGCCGGTCGTCTCTTCCAGCTGGATCGCGTCGAGCCCCAGCCCTTGCAGATCCACCACCGCTTCGATCGTTGAGGCGGTGTCGGCGGGGGACGCACTGAAGTTCGTCCTGCTTGCGAAATGGGCCGCGGCGAGCAGCGTATCGCCGCCGGCGAGCGGCACGGTGCGGATATCGGGCCGGGCCAGGAGCTCGATGGCGCGGGCCAGGCCGCGCTGCGGCGCCTCGCGGGCCGGCCGATGATATTCGCGCAAATTCAACAGCATGGACGCCTCCTTTTAGCCATGTCGGCGCATGAAGCGGTGCATCCGTTCCAGGGCCTCTTCGATCTGTTCTCGGGCCGTCGCATAACAGATGCGCACGTAGCCCTCGCCGCCCAGGCCGAAGGCCGGACCGGGCACCACGGCCACCTGTTCCTCTTCCAGGAGCGCCCACGCGAACCGCTCCGAGGTCAGGCCGCTCGGCCGGATATCGGGGAAGGCGTAGAAGGCCCCGCGCGGCTCGAACGCGCGCAGGCCGATGCTGTTCAGCCCCGCCAGCAGCAGCCGACGCCGGGCATCATACGACTCAACCATCGCCTGGACGGCCTCTTCGGCGCGCGGATCGGTGAGCGCCACGATCGCGGCCACCTGCGCCGTGGTCGGCGCGGACATGATGGTGTACTGATGGACCTTGCGCATGGCGGCCAGGATGTCGGCCGGCGCCAACGCGAAGCCCAGCCGCCAGCCGGTCATGGCATAGTCCTTCGAAAAGCCGCCGATAATGATCGTGCGGTCGCGCATCCCCGGCAGGCTGCTGAAGGTGATGTGGCGGCCGCCGCCGTAGATCAGCCGGTCGTAGATCTCGTCGGAGACGACTAACAGGTCGTGGCGCTCGGCCAGCGCGGCGATCTCGGCCATGAGCTCCCGGCCGAGGACGGCGCCGGTCGGGTTGTTCGGATAGTTGATCAGGATGGCCCTGGTGCGGGGCGTGAGCGCGGCCTCGATCTGCGCGGCGGTGACCTGAAAATCGTTCTCGACGCGCGTGGCGACGGGCACCGGCGTTCCGCCGGCGAAGATCACCTCGGCCTCGTAGGAGACGAAGCACGGCTCCGGGATGATGACCTCGTCGCCGGGGTTGAGGATGGCGGTGAGCGCCAGATAGAGCGCCTCCGAGCCGCCGACGGTGATCAGGCATTCCGCCTCCGGGTCATAGAGCACCCCATACAGTTGCGCCCATTTGGCAACGACCGCCTGGCGCAGGGCCGCGATGCCCGAATTGGACGTGTAGCGCGTTTCCCCGCGCTGGAGCGAGGCGATGCCGGCCTGGCGAATCACCTCGGGCGTGACGAAGTCCGGCTCGCCGATGCTCAGCGAGATAACGTTTGGCATCGTGGCTGCGATGTCGAAGAATTTGCGAATGCCGGAGGGCGGCACGGCGGCCACCCGCCGCGCGATGCGATCAGACATGAATGTCCCCCTTTCAGGTTGATCATCAGGCACGATGATCCAATGGTCTTCGGCTTCCTGCCATTCCAGCCGATAGCGACCGCCATCGGCGGCCCGCACGTCGAACGTCAGGCCGGCGGGATGGCGGCTTTGGCGCAATACAGCGATCACGTCCAGCCAGCGGCCTTCCCACTCGAAGGCGATCGGCCGTTCGGGGTAATGGGTGCCGGCGTAGCAGCGCACGCGGGTCATGGCCCACCCGGCAGGCGCTGCACGCCGCACAGGGCGGCGCGGTCGGCGATCGTGGCCTGCGCGGCCGACTCGTTGATCACCTCGACGGCCCGACAACACACCACCCCCCGGCCGAAGCGCACATCGCCCCGCACGATCAGGCGTTCGCATTCCACCAGCGAGGGCGGACCGTAGGGGAAGCGCGCTTCCAGGTCGTCAATCAGCCGATAGAAGCGCGCATCCAGGCACACCACGGGCGGGGCCGGCAGCCGCCGGGCCGGATTCGGGATGATCTGAAATGTCTCGGTCAACAGATAGGCGTCCGAGCGCACGGCCAACAGGTCGTCGGTGGTTTTGACCGGCGCGAAGCGCGTGCGCGGCACCCGTAGCGCGGCGGCATCCTCGAACAGCTCGATCGCCGCGCCCATGGCCGTCTCCAGTTGATAGACCGGCAGCGAAGTCGGATCGCGCGGATCAATCGGCTTGCGGTTGCGGATCATCGGCAGGCCCAGGAGGCCCCCGCGTTCCTGTAGTAAGGCCTGCAATGCTGGCAGATTCAACCACAGGTTGTTGGTGTTGAAGTAGCGATGTCGGCTGATGTCCTGGAAGGCCGGCATGTCTTCGGCCGGGCATTGGGCCGATTCGCGCAAGATCAGGCGACCATCGCGGCGCCGGGCCAGATGGCCGCCCTTGCGATCGGCTTCGGTGCGATCGGCCACTTCCATCAGGAAGGGCAGCCGATGGGCCACGAAATAGCCCAGAATGGCCGGCTCCAACACCGCGCCCAGGTTGTCGGCGTTGGACACGAACGCGTACCTGTACCCGCGCGCCAGCAACGCGGTGAGCATGCCGCTGGTCCACAGCGCGGTGTAGATGTCACCGTGTCCGGGCGGACACCATTCCAGTTCCGGGTCGGCCGGCCAGATGGCGGGCGTCAGATCGGCCTGGACAACCTTCGGCACCTTGTGCTGGAGGAAGTCCAGCGGCAGGCCGAAGCGCGTCAGTTCGCCGTAGCGGGCCAAGATGGCCAGCGAATCCTCGCGGGTAGAGAAGCTGTTCATCAGCACCAGCGGCGCGCCGCTGAGCAGCGCCTGGCGGGCGATGATGTCCAGGAAGGTCAGTCCGTTCTTCACCACCAGCAGCGATTTGGCCCGCTCCAGTCCCATGCCGGTGCCCAGGCCGCCGTTCAGCTTGAGCAGGATCGTCTGCGGCAGCGCGGCCCGGCCCACGGCGGCCAGGTCCGCCGTGAGGTGTTCCGCGTCGGGCAACGATTCCACCGGCAAGATGTCGGCCTCGGGGAGAAGCCCGGTACGGCCCTCGACGAGCTGGTTGTAATAGTACTCGAAAGTGCGGATGACGATGTCGGGCAGTTTTTCGGCCCGCATGCGCTCGGCGAACGGCGTGAAGTCGGCGTTGACTCTGGTCATGGATTTCCTCAGGAGATCACCGGCTCGGACTTGCGCCTGTTCCATGCAGTGGCCTGCTCGTAGGCGTGCGCGACGCGCAACAGGATTCCCTCCTGAAATGCGCCGGCCATCAGTTGCAGGCCGATCGGCAAGCCGTGGTCGTCGAAACCGCAGGGCACCGAAATGCCGCATAGTCCGGCCAAGTTGAGCGACAGGGTAAAGATGTCGGCCAGGTACATGCTCAGCGGGTCGTTGATCCTCTCGCCGATGCGGAAGGCCGTCGTCGGCGAGGTGGGGCACGCAATCACGTCTATTTGACGTAACGCATTCTCGAAGTCCTGCTTGATGAGCGTGCGCACCTGCTGCGCCTTGAGATAGTAGGCATCGTAGTAGCCGGCGCTCAGGGCATAGGTGCCCAACATGATCCGCCGTTTGACTTCCGGGCCGAAGCCCTGGCCGCGGGTCTTGCAGTAGCCGTCCCACAGGGTCGCGCCGGGCACCGATAGCCCGTAGCGGATGCCGTCGTAGCGGGCCAGGTTGGCCGAGGCCTCGGCCGGCGCGATGAGATAATAAACCGGAAGCGCCAGGTCGGTGTGAGGCAAGCTGATTTCTTGCACTTCGGCGCCCAGGTCGGCCAAGACACCGATCGCGCGGCGCACGGCCGTCTCGACGGCGGGCTGGATGCCGCCGATGAAATACTCCTTCGGTACGCCGACGCGCAGCCCGCGGATCTCTGGCCCCGGCCTGCTGAGTTCGGCGGCATAATCGGGCACCGGCAGAGCCACGCTGGTGCTGTCGCGCGGGTCGTGGCCGGCGATGGCTTCCAGCAGCAGCGCAGCATCGGTGACGTCTGCGGTCAGCACGCCGATCTGATCGAGCGACGAGCCGTAGGCGATCAGCCCGTAGCGGCTCACCCGGCCATAGGTGGGCTTGAGGCCGACCACGCCGCACAGCGCGGCGGGCTGGCGCACGCTGCCGCCCGTGTCGGTGCCGAGCGCGGCCAGGCATTCGGCCGCGGCGACCGCGGCCGCGCTGCCGCCGCTCGATCCGCCCGGCACCCGATCGAGGCTCCACGGGTTGTGCGTGGTGAAATAGGCCGAGTTCTCGGTGGAAGAGCCCATGGCGAACTCGTCGGTGTTGGTCTTGCCCAGGATCACCGCGCCGGCCTCGTTTAGCCTGGCGATCGCGGTGGCGTCGAAGGGCGGGAGGTAGTTCTCCAGGATCTTGGAGCCGCAGGTGGTGCGCACGCCCTCGACGGAGATCACGTCCTTGATGGCCAGGGGGATGCCGAGCAAGGGCGATAGCCGGTCCAGATCGCCCGCGGCGCGCGCGGCGGCCAGCCGGCGGTCGGCGGCCGCGGCTTGCTCGAGCGCGGCTTCGGGCGTTAGGGTGAGATACGCCTTGACCTCGTTGTCTACGGCGCAGATGCGGTCGAGCACGGCCTCGGTCAGCTCGACCGCCGAGATCTCGCCCGCCCGCAGCAGTTCGGCCGCCGCGTGGATGGAGGCCGGCAACTGGACGCCGGACGCCGGCGGCCGCGGGCCGGCGGCCGGCGACCGGATGTCGTCTGCGCTTTGTGCGGTGCGAGGCGGCGTAGGTGTCCAGGTTTCCGCCGGCCGCATGCCGTCATCGGCGTCCAGGATCGCCGTGACGCGGAAGCAGCCGTCTGCCACATCGGGCGCGTTCGCCAGCACATCTTCCAGGGGCAACGACGGCTCCACGCGATCTTCGCGCATGACATTGCGCAGCGGCAACACGGTGGCCGTCGGCGGGATGGCCGAGGTATCCACGCGTTGCAGGATGGCCGCGTAATCGAGGATGGCGGAAAGCTGCTCGCGGTAAAGGGCTTTTTCTTCGGCGGTCAGCTCCAGCCGCGCCAGCTCGGCAATGTGTTCGACTTGTGCCAGGGTCAAAGGCATCTTTTGCTCCCCATACTGACGTGCTTGTGTCCGATACGTCTGTGCGTGCCGGACACGCCGGTGGCCTTCTACTTGCTCCAGGCCGGATGCGTATTGTCGGCCGCGCCGTGCGTCAGGCGGATCGGTTCGCCGCCGGCCGTCGGCACCGCGTAGATCTCCCAGTGGCCCGTCGCGTTTCCCGCGAAAGCCAGCCAGCGACCGTCGGCCGACCAGGTCGGATAGCGCGCATCGGCCGGGCCGCTGACCAGCGTCCGATAGCCCGAGCCGTCGGCGTTCATCACCATGATCTGCCAGCGGCCCCCGCGCAGGCCGTTGAACGCGAGCGCCTTGCCGTCGGCCGACCAGGCCGGCGATTCCGCGTGGGAGAAGATGCGCCGCGGGTTGGTGCCGTCGGCGTTCATCAGGTACAGGTTGATGGATGCGTGGACGGGCGCATCCACGTCCAGGTCGGAGTCGAAGGCGATCAGCCGGCCGTCGGGCGACCACTTCGGCGTCTCGTGATTGCCCTGCCAGGGGGTCAATCGCACCTCGCCGAGGGCCAACGTGCCGGTGACCGTGGCGGCCAGCGTGCTGACATAGATGTCCGATTGGCCGTTGCGATCCGACTGGTACGCCAGGCGTGTGCCGTCGGGCGACCAGGCCGGCGCCCACTCTTCGCTCGGCCGATGGGTGATCCGGCTCAAGGCGCCATCGGCCAGGCGCAACACATAGATCTCCGCGTTGCCGTCGCGGCGCGAGGCAAAGGCGATCTGCGTGCCGTCGGGTGACCAGGCCGGATAGAGGTCGTCGGCCGCGTGAGCGGTCAGACGCCGGGCCGCGTCGGGGCGATCGGCGGACATGAGGTAGATCTCCCAGTTGCCGTCGCGATTCGAGGCGAACGCCAATCGGCCCGACAGATCGGCGGTTGCGGGCGTCGGTTGGGCCGGCGCGGCGGGGGTCAAGGTCGCGGCGGCTACGCCGGCCGGCCGCACCGGTTGGGCCAGGGGCTGCGGTCGGCGCACCAGGTAGAAGAAATCGAGCTGGAACGGCCGCAGGAAGAGGCCATCGAAGCCGCGCATGTCGTCGCGCAGCTTCTTGCCTTCGACGATGGGCGCCTCTCCGGCCTTGCCGGGCTTCACGGTGTAGGTGATGAACGCAACGTGAAACTCGTCCACGTCCAGTTGCATGGCGTAGCACGCGCCCGCCTGTTGCAACGCGCGGGCCAGCGTATAGGCCGAGAGGGGCTTTCCTGCCACGTAAAGCAACCGGCCGTCGGCCGTAATGCCCAGGCCCGAACGATAGAGATACACCTCGTTGGCCACCGAAAGCCCCCAGAGGGTCAGCTTGCCGGTTTCGGCCGTGATCCGGCCGTTTTCGATCAGCGGCGGACAGTTCTGGCGATAGGAGATCAGGTCGGCCGTCGGCTTCAGGTCGGCGCCCCAGGTGCCCATGCGCAGAGAGCCATCCTCGTAGACCGCCAGCGTGGCGATCCCGTCGCGCGGGGGGAGATACACCTTGCGATCCACCATCATGCCGAATTTGCCGTGCATGGCTGCAAAGCCGCCGTTGAACGCGGCGACCAGTGCGGGCCAGTCCTCGCGCGGAATCACGCCGGTGCCGATCAGGCCGGTGGTCGGTTGCGGCTCGATCGTGCCGGGCACCATTTTGATCTGGAGCAGGGCCGGATCGAGCTCGATGATCTCGGCCTCGGCGTAAGGGCGCTGCGGATCGGGCCGCACCTTGCCCAGATGGCGCACCCCGTCGGCCAGACGGATGCCGGCCGGGGTGGGCGAGGCCGTGGCGGTGCCGGTGGCCGTGGGCTCGGGCTGAGTGGTCGGTGATGTACTCGTCGCGGCCGCCGTCGTTGTCGCGGTGGGGCGATCGGTCGCCGTGGTGGCCGCGGCGGTGGCGGTCGGAAGCGCGGTCGCCGTAGCTGCTTCGGTCGGCGTTCCCGCGGCTTCATCGGCTTCGCCGCGCGCCACGTCGGCGGCCGCCGGGGTCGCCGGCGCGGCTGCCGGCCGGCCGGCGATGCGATAGGCGAGTTGCTCGACCTGGTCTACCAGCGTGAAGAAGACGTTTTCCAGAAAGGCGATCTTTTCCGGGCCGACGAACGGCAGCTCGCGTACGCGGCTTACCAGGTTCGGCAGCCATGCCTGCTCACCGCGCACGGCCGGGATGTAGACCAGGCCGCCATCGGCCGGCTCGACCGTTGCGGCGGCCAGATCCACCAGCAGCTCCTCTGCGCGGCCGGCCGCGCGCACGGTGACCACCAGCCGCCGGGCATTGGCCGTCGTGCGCCAGCCCAGGCTCACCTCTGCCGGCGGCCGGTCGAAGGCGAACACCTGGCGCCGCGCGAGATCATCCAGGGGGATGCCGGTGACGCTCTGGTAGCGGTCGCCGACGCGCGTGAGGTAGGCGAGCCAGCCGTCGGCGGCTACGGGCATCTGTTCGTCGCCGGCCGGCGTATCGGTGAGACGGCGCACGACAGCGCCTCCCACCGGCCGGCCGCTCGAATCGAAGGAGAGGTCGGCGGCAAAGAGATCGGCCTGGCCCCCAACCCCGGCCGCGGTGAAGAAGAGCCGATAGGTGGCCGGGGTTTGCCATGTCGGTTCGGCGCCGGTCCAGGCCGGCCGGCCGAGGAGGATGAAGCCGGCGTCTCGGATGGCCAGCACGGCGCGGGCCTCGGCTTCTGCCGGCACATCGGTGAGGCCGCTCGAGAGGCGCGACTCGCGTGGGGCCGTGCAGCCGGCCCAGAGGGCCAATGTTAAGATCAACACGCCGGCGATCCGCCAGCAGGGCAAACTCAGGTTGGCCCTGCTCGTCAGCAGCGAGATCGGCGCGTTGCCGGCCATTGCCGGCCTGGGTAGGGTATTCATCGTCGCACGGTCGGCCATCGAAGAAGCTAACGCCATTATAGCATCAGCGAGCCACTCTGCCAATTGGCCGCGCCGGCAAACGTGGTATAATCCGCTCCAGCACGATTCTTGCGGAGGTCTGGATGGCCCGTTCGTGGGGTCGCGTTGTTGCGGCGTTGGCCTTTGGTCTGGTGAGCGCCGCGCTTCTGTTGGCCGGCTGCGTTTTGGTGCAACCCCCGCGACCGGCCGATCCCTTGTCCGATTATCGGCCCTCTTTGCGGCCCGACCTGGTGGTGGAGCCGGCTTTGCTTGCCGCGATGCCGCTCTACAGCATCACGGTCACGATTGATCCGTCCTCGAATGCCTATACCGGCACCCAAGAGGTCATCATTCCCGTGACCGGCACCACGACCTGGAACGATCTCTACTTTCGCCTGTATCCCAATCTGCCTCAGTTCGGCGGCGGCCTGGAGGTGCGCGGCGCGCGGGTGAACGATCTGGTGGTCAATTACGGGTATGAGGCGGAGGGCACCGCCGTACATCTGGTGTTGCCCAGGCCGCTGCTCCCCGGCCAGGAGGTGCGCGTCTGGATGGGTTTCGTCGGCAAGGTGCAGACGCGCAAGCCCGGCACTTACACCATCTTCGGCGTCAATGAGGAGATCCTCAGCCTCACCAATTTCTATCCGATCCTGGCCGGCCGCCGGGAGAATGCCTGGGCGCTCGATGTGGCCAGCCCGTTGGGCGATGTGGGCTTTCACGCCGCGGCCCTTTATCGGGTGGATGCTACGATTCCGGCCGATCAGGTCGTGGCATCCACGGGAGTCACCGTGACCGAAGCGGTGCGCGATGGTTGGGCCGTTCGACGGTATGTGCACGGTCCGGCCCGCGAGTTCACCTTTATGATGAGTCGGCGGTTTCGGTGGCTGGAGCAGGATGCGTATGGCGCGACCGTGCGCTCCTACTTTCTGCCCGAGGATGCCGAGGCCGGCCGGCTGGCGTTGCATTATGCCGTTGCCGCGTTGCAGATCTACAGCGATCAGTTCGGTCCTTATCCTTACCGGACCATGGCGGTCGTCGAGGCGCCTTTGACGTTTCGCGGCATGGAGTTCCCCGGCCTGAGCCTGATCGGCAGCCAGACCTATAACCGATATCGGCAAGACCTGGAGAACCTTGTCGTGCACGAGGTGGCGCATCAGTGGTGGTACAACCAGGTGGGCAGCGATCAGACGCTGCACCCGTGGCTGGATGAGGGGCTGGCCGAATGGACGATGTACGCGTATTATCTGGCGCGCTACGGCTATTTCGCGGCCGAGCGGCTGCGCGAGCAGCGCTGGCAGGCGCCGGTGCGTTACGCGGTGCAGAGCAACACCGACCGGCCTATCGGCTTGCCGGTGAAGGCTTACGGTCGCGAGGATTACGAGCGGACGGTTTACGCCAAAGGCGCGCTGTTCTTTGCGGCCTTGCGGGACGAGATCGGCGCTCCGGCGTTTCAGCGACTGTTGCGAGAGTATCTGTTGCGCTATCGCTGGCGCATCGCCTCGCCGCAGGATTTCCAGGCGCTCGCTGGCGAGGTGGCGGGCCGGGATCTGCGCGCGATGTTTACGTGGTGGTTGGGCCAGTAGGGCGCCATGTGGCGCAGCCGCCACAGCTGCCTCCGTCCCGTGAAAAGACCCCTCCTCCGGCCCCTCCCCTACACGGGGAGGGGAGCTATTCTCCCCCTTCCCTCGCCGGGAAGGGGGTCGGGGGGTTAGGTGGCCCCCTCCCCTCTCCCAAATTTGGGAGAGGGGAGGGGGTGGGGGGAGAGGTGAGGGAACCCCGTACACTCAAGCGCGCCCTACGGGCACGAAGAACCTTATCGCGTTATTGATGGTACTCGGCAGCTCGGTCCAGAAGCTTTTTTTCGACATCTTCTCCCACACGCGCTTCGGCCGATACAGATAGAAGCGCCGATACGCCTCTTTCCACTTGCGCACCACCAGGTCTGGATCGTAGTTCGGCATGGTGAAGCGCGCCTTGTCCGACTGAATCGCGTAATCCTGCCACTCGTGGGCGAAGATGTTGCCGTACTTCTGGATCACGTCGTACATCTCGGTGCCGGGATAGGGGGTCGCCAGCATGAAGTGCGCCAAGTCAGGATCGAGCTCCAGGGCAAAGCGCGTGGTCTTTTCCATGGTCTCTTCGGTTTCTCCCGGCATGCCGTAGATGAAAAACCCCATCGTTTCGAGCCCCGCCTCGCGCGCCCAACGAAACGCGTTGCGCACCATGTCCATGCTCTGGCTCTTCTTGATCACGTTGCGCAGGATCAACGGATCGCCGCTCTCCACCCCGAAGCCGACGCGGCGACAGCCGGCCGCCTTCATCAACTGAAACAGCTCCGGATCGGTATGGTTCACCTTCATGCCGTGTACGGTCGTCCAGGGCACGGTATTCAGCCCCTCGGCGATCAACCGCCGACACAGCTCCTTGGCCCGGTCCAGCTTCAGGTTCCAGATGTCATCCGTCAGACCGATCTCGGTCGCCTTGAGGTCGCGCACCAGCCAGCGCCATTCGCCGATCACGTTTTCGACCGAGCGCGGCCGCCAGGTGTCGCCGGTGATCGGCTTCGAGCAATAGGTGCACTTGTACGGACAGCCGCGGCTGGTCATGATGGTGTAAGCGCGGGCGTTTTTGTCGAGCCCGTCGGTCAGCGGATTCAGGTTGGTGTAGCGCCGGATCTTGTACAGGTCGTGCGCGGGATAAGGGATCTCGTCCAGGTTGGGCACCAGCCGCGCCGGAGGGTTGACGACCATCTCGCCCTTGCGCCGCCAGTAGAGGCCGTGCACGGTCTCCAGCGGCCGCCGGCCTTCGAGCGCGTCCACGAACTCGATGATGCTCTCCTCGGCTTCCCCCTTGATGACGTAATCCACCTCCGGATGTTCCGGGCCGATGGATTCTTCGGGCAGCAAGGTCAGATGGGGGCCGCCCAGCAGGGTGATCATGCCCAGGCGCTTGCCCTCGCGCGCCATGTTCCAGGCGTCCACGATGAGGGGCGTCACCGCGCTGATGCCGAGCAGCTCGTAGCCGTCGCGGCGCACGACCGTCTCCAGCGGTTCGTCTTCGACGGCCGCATCGTAAATGCCCACCTGGTGGCCATGCTCGCGCAAGACCGCGGCCAGGTAGCCCAGGCCGAGCGGGATGTGCTTGCGCGATGTCCAGAGCTCCGATTCAGGACTTGCCAGTAGAACTTTCATGAAAGCCTTCTCTCATCAATCATGCCGATGCGCGGTCTCCCAGCGATAGCCCAGGTCGGTGCTGAAGCTGGAGAAGAGCCGCTGGCGCGCCCGGCCGAACGAATTACGGCGCAGGGCACGCATGCCGCGGCGGCCGATCTGGGGCGCGCTGTAGATCTTGCGACACAGCCAGTCGTAGCCGGCCTGGAGTTGTTCCACGGTCATCTGCGCCGGGATATAGGTCACGTGGTTTGTGTTGTACTTTTCCCAGGTATCGTGTGGCAGAATGCGGCCCGCGGCCAGCAGCTCGCGGCGTTGCACCGTGCCCGGATAGGGCGTCAGGATCGTCACGCTCACCCCGTCCAGCTCGCTGGTGCGCACGAAGTCCCACAGGGCACCAAAGGTAGCGGGGGTATCGCTGTCAAAGCCGACGACGAACAGCCCCACCACCCCGATCCCATGTGCGTGCACCTTGCGGATCACCTCGCGCGAACGGTTGGCGTCCCCGCGCGCCTTGCCGCCCAGCTCCCGGCGATTGCCGGGGTTGATGGATTCGAAGCCGATGAACAACTTCTCCAGATGGGCTTCGTGGGCCAGGTCGAGGAGGTCGGGATATTCGGCGACCATCTGCTCGGCCTGGCAGGTCCAGCCGGCCAGGGGCAGCTTCGCCAGGCTGCGGAAGAGCTGCTCCATGTAGGCCGGGTAGAGCCGAAAGTTTAGGCCGAAGTTGTCGTCGGTCAGGAAGAAGCGCCTCAGGCGCCGGCGCTGGATCTCTTCGACCACTTCTTCCACCGGACGCAGGCGCATCTTCTGGCCCGAGACGCGGATCGCCGTGCAGAAGGTGCAACTGCGCGGACAGCCGCGGGTGATCTCCAGGTAGGGCGTCCAGTAGTTGCGATGTTCGTCCACCTGGCGCAGGACGCGCTCCTGGAGCACCGCCACGCCGGAATCGAGCGGCATCCATTCCTCGTCGGTGTAGCGTTTCTGCAGGACGTTGCGATCGAAGTCGCGGATGATCTGCGGCCAGGTACGATACCCCTCGCCGACCGCGATGGCATCGGCCCACCCCTCGACTTCGTCCGGCACGAGGGTGGTGTGCGTGCCGCCCATCACGACGGTTGCGCCTTGGCGCCGGACGGCCTGCGCGATGCGCTTGGCCCGATCCACCATCAGCGTCTTGGCCGTGATGCCGACCAGGTCACCCTGGCCCAGGGTTTCGATCGGCAGACGCATCAGGTCTTCGTCCCAGATTTCGACCGGGATGTCGGTCGGCACCAGCGACGCCAGGCGCATGAGCGTGTACGGCTCGCTGGTGGCCCGGCCGAATACGCGGCCGTCGCGGCCGGGCTGGATGAGAATCGCTCTGCGGATGGGCATAATCGGCCGTCAGATCGGGGCTTCGATGGCCCGGCGCAGCTCGGTCTTTTCCTTGCGCGGGACGATGGTGCGCCAGGCGATGCGCGCATTGCGGCCGATGTTGAACCAGAAATCTTTGCGGCGCATGGCGCGCAGAATGTACTTCGGCCGCCAGTAGAACTGCCGATAGGCCTTGCGATACATCTCTTCGACCAGTTCGGCCGTCAGATCGCCCATCTCGTAGCGCGCCTTGGTGTCGAAGAAGACATAATCCTCCCAATCTTGCACCAGGAAACGGCCGCTCTGTTTGACCTGCTCATAGACGATGGTGCCCGGATAAGGGGTCATCATGCTGAAGTTGGCGATCAGCGGATCGAGCTCGATGGCGAAGTCTATCGTCTTTTGCATGGATTCGCGGGTGTCGCCGGGCAGGCCGATGATGAAGAAGCCGATCGTCTCGATGCCGGCGGCCTTGGCGTTCTTGAAGGCCTGGCGGATCGTGTTGTGATCTACGTGCTTGTCTATCTTGATGATCATCTGCTCGTCGCCCGTCTCGACTCCGAACGCGGTGCGCTTGAGGCCGGCCTGCTTGAGGCGGGTGAGCAGCTCCATGTCGGCCAGGTTGGCGCGGATGCCGTTGACGAAGATCCAGGGCACATGGTTCAGCCGGGCGGCGATCAGCCCATCGGCCAGTTGCATCAGGCGGTTGCGGCGGATGTTGGCGCTGTCGTCGAGCACGCCGATCTCCAGCGCGCCCAGGTCATGGACCAGGTGGCGCCACTCTTCGATGACGTTTTCGGGCGAACGGGCGCGCCATTTGATCGGCATGATGCTTTGCGAGCAGAAGGTGCACCGATAGGGACACCCGCGGCTGGTCAGGATAGAGAAGCTGCGCTCGCCGGGCACGGCGTCGGTGGCCGGCTGCAGGTTGGTGTAGCGCTCCATCTTGAACAGGTGATAGGCCGGCCACGGCAGACTGTCCAGGTCGTTGATGACCGGGCCGTCCGGGTTGCGATGGAGTTCGCCATCGCTGGTCTTGTAGCTCAGGCTCTTGACATCTTTGAAGAGGTCCAGATCGGGTGCCATGAGCGCGGTCGCGCTGAACTCCGGCTGGTCGCGCAGGAAGGCTTCGACCCGATTGCTGATCTCGATCCACGGGCCTTCTCCTTCCCCGCGGACGACCATGTCTACGGCCGGTTGGCGCAGCGATTCGAAGTCCAGGTTTTCCGAGACCACGCTGACGTGCGGCCCGCCCAGGACGATGGGGATGTCCATTTCCTGTTTGATCGCCGCGGCGGTGCGCCAGGCCTGTTTCACCTGGGGCGTATTGGCCGTAATGCCGACGAGATGAGGCTTGAATTCGTGTAGGAATTCGGCCAGGGGTTGATCTTCAACGTCGGCATCGTAGACGCGCACTTCGTCTCCGCGGCGTTCGGACATCGCGCCGAGATACGCCAACCCCAGGTGGGGCGAGGTGCGGGTGTCTATCGGCAAGCGAAATCTAGGGTTAATCAGTGCAACTCGCAAGTGTACCTCCGGAATACTGCAGAATTTTCGAGCCTTTTGACCGCGACGGCCGCCCGTAGGGCAAACTGCAGTTCGCTTTCATCTTTCGCGAAATTTCGCGTTTCGCGAAATTTCGCGAAACGCGAAATTTCGCGAATC
>JBBIKA010000071.1:0-3231 GCA_037445695.1 Chloroflexota bacterium | reverse complement strand
TTTCGCGAAATTTCGCGTTTCGCGAAATTTCGCGAAACGCGAAATTTCGCGAATCTAGCCTTTGATGACCGCGATCGGCTCCAGGCGGGCCACGATGCGCGCCAGGCCGGCCGCTTCGACCACAGCCACGACGCGATCCACGTCCTTGTAGGCCTGGGGCGCCTCTTCGGCCAGGCCGGCCAGGCTGCCGGCGCGCACCACGATGCCGCCTTGCGTGAGCTCCCCGCGCAGGTTTTCCCCGCGCACCTGGCGCTTGGCCTCGGCCCGGCTCAACACGCGGCCGGCGCCGTGGCAACACGAGCCGAACGTCAGGCGCATGCTCTCGGCCGTGCCGACCAGGATGTAGGAGGCCGTGCCCATGCTGCCGGGCACCAACACCGGCTGGCCGATCGGCCGATAGTCGGCCGGAATGTCGGGATGGTGCGGGCCGAAGGAGCGTGTGGCTCCCTTGCGGTGGACGCACACCCGCAGCGGCCGGCCCCCCACGTCGTGGGTTTCGATCTTGGCCATGTTGTGCGCCACATCGTAGATCACGAACAGGTCGTGATGGCGCACTTTGCCGCCCAGCACTTCTTCGAACGCCGCGCGGATCTGGTGCGTGAGCACCTGGCGATTGGCCCAGGCATAGTTGGCCGCGCAGTTCATGGCCGCCAGGTAGCTCTGGCCCTCCGGCGAGTCGAGCGGCGCGCAAACGAGCTGGCGATCGGGCAACTGAAAGCCGAAGCGGTTGCTGGCACGTTGAAATTGTTCAATGTAATCGGTGGCCACCTGGTGGCCCAGGCCGCGGCTGCCGCAATGCACCTGGACGACCACCTGGCCTTGGCGCAGGCCGAGTACATCGGCCGCGTCGGGCAGATAGATTGCCGTTACAACGTCTATTTCGGCGAAATGGTTCCCCGAGCCGAGCGTGCCGACCTGTTCCAGGCCGCGCTCTTTAGCGCTCTTGCTCACCTTCGCCGGATCGGCGTTGGCCATCCGGCCGCCCTCTTCGGTGTGCGCCACGTCTTCGGGCCGCGCGTAGCCTTCGCGCAGCGCCCAGCGGCTGCCGTCGAGCAAGATCTGGTCGAGCTCGGCCTTGTTGATGTGCAGGTGGCCCTTCACCCCTACGCCGCTGGGCAGATGCTTGTAGAGCGCGTCGGCCAGCTTGTCGAGGTAGGGGCGGATCTCCTCCACAGCCAGATGGGTTCCCATGACGCGAACGCCGCAGTTCGACACAACGAAGTTATCGGCGACGAAATTGTGGTCGCCATGCGCCACAGTAAAGTCGTAGACCGGGCCAGCGAACTCTGGCAATAAAGTGACACTCGTCACGGTGTCCCAACTCATCCCAGAATATCCCAGTGTGGAGACCGTGTCCCGCACGAATTCGGCGAACGGCATGAAAGCCTGGCCGATTCGCGCGCCAGTTCGCCGGCCCTCCGAAACGGAGCGCTCGATAAACCGATCGTTTGTCAACGACTCACCTGACGTCGCCTTGATCTGGGCGGTGCTGATCTGGGCGGCGCGCATGGTGGCTGCTTGAGCCGCGACCTCATTGCGGTGTGCGACAATGGATTCCTTGCGGCGCAAATATGCGACCGCGAGACTCGCCAGGGCACGTTTTTTCTGATGACATTCGAAACCGACACGTCCCCAGAAGCGGAGCAGATTCTCTGGTGTTGCTACAATCGCCAGGCGCAGCCGCACCGAGCGCGTACCGTCGGTATTCGTTTGCGCGTAACGACGCGTGATCGGCAACGTCTCTACGCCAAAGTCGTGCAGTAGACGGGCAATGTCATTCAGCCACGTTTCACCACTGGCAACATACAATTCGTGTTTATTCAAGGCCAACACGGGCGACGCGAAGTTGAAGTCATGGCCGGTCACCGTGCCGGGGGCATTCATCTCGGCGCCAAAGAGCGCGCCTAAGAACAGTCGCTTTTGCCACAAGGGCGCTTTGGTGAGCCAGGCCGGCAGCGTCCAATCAGATTTTGCCTTGTTGCCGATTGGCACGCCGAGCGCAGCGAGCAAAGCGGCAAAGGCAGTTGAACTGACCTTGATCCAAGTTTCAACATTATCAAACTCATAAGCCCGATATGCCGTTTGCATAACGTGATGCCGGGTCCGCGCGTAAACGCGCGAGGGCTGGAATCCAACAGCCAGGATGTCACGCCGGAGCGCTTCCAAATCCGCCACTTGACCATAACACAATGTCGTGCCTTTGCGGTCTGCGCTCAACTGGATATTGCCATCTCCCCACACCACTCCCATGACGCGCAGCAAATGCGGTAACGCGGGCGATGAAAAGCGTAGGGGTAATAATCCCAGTTTGTCCAGATGGTTCATGGCCTGGACAAGCCCCGTATGGCTTTTCCCGATGCGGATCAACAACACTTCGATATCAGCGCGGGTCAGAATAATGTCGTCGGATGGCTTTTCATAGGGGACGCCATCGAACCCCATTACCGCAACTCGATCACCAGGTTTGATCCGCGCCAATTCCGTCATGCCATCGGGTGTCCAGAACGGGTGGTCGGCCGTGGCGATGATCTCTCGCCCGGTTTCGGTCCTTAATCGGTAAACCGGCGTGTTGGGACGAAGGCACAGATAACGCACCACCGATGTACTGGCCTCTTGTCCGCTGTCGAAGTCCTGACAGCGCAAGGTAGCCGTCGCCCAGCTATCGGCCATGTCGCCGATTGCCTGGGTGTAGCCCAGGTCGTGCAAGATCCGAGCATCGCCGCTGAGGCAGTTGATGTCATAGCCGACGCCGCCGGGCGAGATCACGCCATCGGGCAAGCGGGTGGCCGCTACGCCGCCGATGGGGAAGCCATAGCCCTGATGGATGTCGGGCATCGCCATGGCCTGGCCGACGATGCCCGGCAACGTCGCCGTATTCACCAACTGCTCGAGCGAGCGATCCTCCAGGGCTTTGGCCAGGATCTCTTCATCGGCGAAGAAATAGGCCGGCACGCGCATGTCGTGCCGGAAGGAGCCCGGTACTTCATAGAGATAGTCCGAAACTCGTTTCAGGTCGGCTCGCGTGACCGGCTTCATGGGGCACCTCTGGCAATCTGCTGATTTATTCCAGGCATAAGGCGATTGAAATCGCAGCTAACGGGCCTACGGCCGGGCGTCCACCTGCGTGGACGTGGACACTCCCCGCCGGTCGGCGGAGGCCGACCTCGCGGCGGGTGCGCCCCTTCGCCCCGAATTATGAATGTTAAGAATTTATTCCGGTAATCGAGCCGC
>JBBIKA010000070.1:0-17765 GCA_037445695.1 Chloroflexota bacterium | reverse complement strand
CCCAGGCCGTCGCGAGCTTCGCCGGCCACGCCGCTGTCGGCGGTTGATCGTCGCGGGCCGCCGGCCGGGCCGACGCGCGATCGGGCCTTGTGGCTTTCAAGGCAGCAGCAACGCGGCCGAGCCACGCGGGTCGGCGCGGCCGCCAGGCCGGAGCCAACGCCCGCCCAAACACGACGAGCGCCAGCCCGGCCGCCAGAATGACAAGCGCCCAGGCCATCTCCGCGGGGAAGACGGCCAGCAAGAGCTGGCTGAGCGCCCAACCGACCACGCCGCCGCCCCGGCCCATGCGCGCCGCGAACCACGGCTCGCGCTCGGCCAGGTGCGCGGCGGCCAACAACGCCAACAGGCCCACCTCGGCCGCCGCGATGGCCGCCCAGCGCACCTGCCATCCCAGGCGGTCGGCGAAGAGGAGGGCCACGCCGCCGGCAACGAGCGCCGGCACGAGCGGCACCGCGGCCCAACCGAAGGCCACGCGCAGAGGCGCCGCGCCTCCGGCGCTCGGCCCTCCGGGCAACAACAACGCCAGAGCCACCAGGCCGCCGGCGAGCAGTCCCCATCCGATCGTCTCGTTGCGGGGCAGCTTCACGGCAAATGAATCCCTAAACGGAAACGCGAGTGGCCGATCCCGCGGCCCCACGGCCCTGGCCGGTCGGATCGGTGCCGCGCAAAGTCAAGGCAATGCGGCGCTTCATGCCGTCTACATGAAGCACACGGGCGCGCACGCGATCCCCTTCCCGCACGACGTTGCGCGGATGCAGGAAACTCCCTTCGGCCAGCTCAGAGATGTGCACCAATCCCTCCAGGCCCTCTTCGAGCCGGGCGAACGCGCCGAAGTTGACGACGTTGGTGATCACGGCATCCACGACCTGGCCGACGGAGTAGCGTTGTTCTACCCCTTGCCAGGGATCGGGCCGCAGGCGCTTGAGGCTGAGCGCGACCTTGCGCTCTTCCTGATTCACATCCACCACCAGAAGGTCCACCTCATCCCCCGGCCGCACGACCTCTTCGGGCGAGCCCACCCGGCCCCACGACAGCTCGGAGATATGGATCAAGCCCTCGTAGCCGCCCAGGTCCACGAACGCGCCGAAGGGGCACAGGTTGGTGATACGACCCCGGCAAATCTGTCCCGGCCGCAAAGAGGTCAACAGCGTATCTGCCTGGCCGTTCTGTCGCGCCAGCCGCTCCGAGAGGATCAGACGCCGGCGCTCGCGATCGAGCTCGACCACGCGCACGGTCAGGCTTTCGCCGATGCGCGCGGCCAAAGCCGCGGCGCGTTGGGCGGGATTCAGCGCGGGGGGCATGACCACCAGATGCGAAGCGGGCAAGAAGCCCTGGAGCGTGCCCAGGTTGGCCAGGAGGCCGCCGCGGTTGTGGCCGGTGACGGTGACCACGACCGCCTCGCCCGTCTCCAGCAGGGCCGAAGCCTTGTCCCAATCGGCCTCATCCTCCGGCTCGGGTGGTGGCTCGGCCGACCGGGCTGCAAACGACGCCGGTCCACCGACCGGGTATTCGCCGAACGCTTCATCGCTGTCGCGCGGCCGCCACACCTCGCACTCGTTTTCGACATCTCTCAGCAATGATTCCCAATAGCCTTCGTCCAACATTCCAACTTCCTCCTCGCTTCTGATTCATGTTTCGTCTATAGAGGTCGGGCAAGCCGAAGATTCCTGAGCGAGCACGGCCGCTTCCATTTCGGCCAGGGTCTTGGCGACCTGGGCAACGGCCACCCGCTGCTTGCGATACAGATCCGATTCGCTCATGGCCAGACGCATGGCAATATCGCGCACCCGTTGGCCCTGGATGAAGCGCAAATCCAAAATATTATACAACAACCATTCGGAGGCGGTCAGTTTGCGTTCGCCTGGGGGGCGCTGGCGCTCGATGGCCTCGTTCAAGACCGCGCGCACCGCCCGCGCCACGTTGCCGTCGTGCTCGCCGAGGATCCGGCGCACCAGATGGAGGCGGGCCAGGGGGCTTTCGCTGAGCTTGGGGCCGCCCCAATAGTGACTGAGCGCATCTTTCACCCAATTGTAAAGCGCGCCGGTGGAAGGTTGGCTTGCGTTTTCGGCCGCGGCCGGCTCGACTTCCCCTTCGGCGGCCGGAGGCTCGGCCGGCAGGGGCGGCGCGAAGCGCAGCTCACTGCGCCATTCCTGAATGCGCTCCAGCTCGGGCAGGATGCGTTGCAGGGTGGCGAACACCCCTTCCTGCACGTAACGGTCGGCGACGGCCGCCGCTGCCTGCGCCAGCAACCGGTTCACCTCTTCCTCTTCGGCCGGCACCAGGTCCACCGTATCGCTGCGGCCGCGCACGGCCAACAGCCCCAGCATCTTCTCACCCTCTCGGCTGCGCAGGGCGCAGAGCCAGAAGGCGCCGTTCGGCCGGAAATGGGGCGGTTCCTCTTCCGTGTCGCGTTCGAGCGCCTGCCAGGCGATCTGGCCTTCGGGCCCGGCCGCAAACTGCTGCGCCGCTTCCAGGTCGCCGACATTGGCCTCCACCCGCAGCCCTTCGGTCCCTTGGACCAGGACGAAACCGGTGTCCACCCGCAACAGCTCGCAGAGGCCGATCAGGACGTTCACCAGGAACTGATGCAGGTCGCTGGAGGTGAGCAGGCGACGATCGAGGGTTTGGATCCAGGCCAGTTCCTCGCGGTCCTGGCGGAAGATGAGCCGATCAATATACGGCTTGCCCAGGTTCAACACGAGCTGGCCGATCACGATCATGCCGACGACCACGAAGATGAGCGCGGTATCGCGGGGCAAGCCCAGGATCAGCTCGACGCGCGGAATGACCAGCATGACGATGATCACCAGAATGCCCAGGATCGGCGCGCGCAGGAGGTAATGAAACAGATCGTGCCGGATGACGCGGTCGGGCGTGAGGACGCCGTAATAGGCCACCGTGTAGGCCATCACCACCAGCATGGCGCCCACCAACATGCTCGCCAGCATCGCCAGCACTAACACCGGCGTCGGTCCGATATGCTCCAACAGTCCCGAGCTGACCATCAAATACGGGAACACGCCCAGCCCGGGCGCGGCGAAGGAGACTGCCAGGTAGAGCATCCGGCGCCGCAAGGCGGGGGTCAGACACCGCCGGCGGGCGCGGATGACGTTGTATGCGCCGTAGATGGCCATGGTCACGAAATAGACGACGAAGAGGGGGAAGAGCGGCCCGGCCGCCAGGAAGCTGATCGGCGGGATGACGTTGCCGTCGCTCACCAGGGTATCGGTGAACAAGGCCAGCAACACCAGTCCGAGGCTGAAGAGATAGCTGCCCGCCACGGCCAATCGTCGCCGCCGCGAGAAGTGCCGCGTGCTGCGCAACAGCGCATCGGAGAAGTGGAAATAGGCGGCCGGC
Source organism: Chloroflexota bacterium (assembly GCA_037445695.1). Classification (GTDB taxonomy): domain Bacteria; phylum Chloroflexota; class Anaerolineae; order CG2-30-64-16; family CG2-30-64-16; genus CAKZKT01. The sequence continues at coordinate 14,408 of JBBIKA010000070.1, read as the reverse complement.
ACGGTGGCGATGCCGATCCATTGCACGCGCAGCCAGATCACCACGGCCTGCAACCCCTCGACACGCGGGATGATGATGTCGCAGGCATAGACCAGCAGCACACACGCCAGCAAGACGTTGAAGGCTTGCGCCACATTGCTGCGCAGGTTGTGCGTCAGCATGTAGCCGAGCAACGAAAAGGCCGTGATAACGATGGCCGCAGAGAAGATCAGATTGACAAATGCCAGTATCACGGGCCAACCGAGGCCCGAAATCTGTCCCATGATTTACAGCCCACGCCCGAAATAAAGTCCGATATCTTGATTCCGATAATAGCGTTCGTTATAGCCGCAAAATACAAAGCCGTGCTTCTGGAAAAACGCGATGGCCGGATAGTTCTTGCTCTGCACGATGACCATGAGCTGGGCGAGGCCTTCCTGGCGGGCGTGCTGGATGCCGCGCTGCAAGAGCGCTGTGCCGATCCCCTGTCGCCGCCGCGCGGGCGCAATCACCAGGTGATGGATCCAGGCAATGTCCTGATCCTGCTGCGTCTCCTGGTCGAGATAGCCGAGGATCTCGGTGGCCTGGGCCGCCACCAGGATCAGGTCCCCGCGCTCCTGATGGGCCAGCAGCGCCTCGCTCCAGGAAGGGTAGCGCACGTGCATGACCCGCGGCAACTGCACCTCACGGAAGCGGGCCACCACGTCGTCTCCCTCCTGCTGTTGCACCACCTGCCAGACGCGCTCCGTGTCGTAAGAGCCGTCTATCAGCAGACAGGCCGTCAGGTCGCGCAGATCGGCGCGGTAGATATGCATGAGCGAGCCACTCCAGAACGTTCGATGCCTGTACATTCTATCATCGTCGCGGGGGTTTGGCAAAGTGTACACCCTGGTTGTGGCGTCGCCATCCTCGCATCGGACCACGAATGCACGAATGGCGACCGGCCATTCGTGCATTCGTGCCCTATTCGTGGACGGCCCCTTAGGCCGGCCGTCTGTTTTGTCCTTTGCTGCGGTCGGCAGTATAATTTGGCTCTGTGGCTTTTGGTGGGAAGACGGTAGGACTCGCAACTTGCGTGGCCCCATCCCCCGGCCCCTTCCCCGCCAAGCGGGGAAGGGGCGAGGCGAATAGCGGGGTATTTTGGCCGCCTTCGGCGGCCAAAATACCCCTTTCAAGGAATTCCCCGCCCCCCGCTTGCGGGGGACGGGGTTAGGGGTGGGGGGGCCCCCACTGCATCCGGAATTGCCGAAATGCCTCTTGTCCCGCCAGAAGCTGGAGGACCTATAATTCATAGAAATACCGGCCCAAGGCCGAACGGAGGCGCAACCCGATGGGGAAACAGACGAACCAGTACGTGGTGGGCATTGACCTGGGCGGCACCAAGATCCTGGCCGGCGTCGTGGATGCCCGCGGCAAGATCCTTGGCCAGGCCAAGCGGGCGACCAAGCCGGACGGCGGCGTGGACGCGGTGATCGAACGGATGGCGAAGACCGTGCGCGAGGCGGTGGCCGCGGCCGATCTGGAGCTGAACGACATCGCCGCGGTGTGCTCTTGCGCGCCCGGCACCATAGATGCCGAACGCGGGGTCGTGCGCTTCGCACCCAACCTGCACAATTGGGAGAACGTGCCGCTGGCCAAACTGCTCGGCGAGGCGCTCAAGGTGCCGGCCTTCATCGAGAACGACGTCAACCTGGGCACGCTGGGCGAACACGTGCTGGGCGCGGGCCAGGGCGTGCGCAATCTGGTCGGCATCTTCGTGGGCACGGGGATCGGCGGCGGGCTGATCTTGAACGGCAAGCTCTGGGGCGGCTGGCGCGGGGGCGCGGGCGAAGTGGGCCACACCGTGGTGCTGGCCGAAGGCCCGGTGTGCGGCTGCGGCGCGCGCGGCTGCGTGGAGGCGCTGGCCAGCCGAACGGCCATCGAGCGGGACATCTGGGCGGGGATCAAGGCCGGCCGGCCCAGCATGGTGCCTGAACTGATGCGCAAGGACGACCGGCAGCGCCTGACGAGCGGGATCCTGGCCGAAGCCTACGACAAGGGCGATACCCTGGTGCGCGAGGTGATCGGCCGGGCGCAGTTCTATCTGGGCATCCTGGTCGCCAACCTGGTCAACATCATAGATCCCGAAATGGTGATCATCGGCGGCGGGGTGGCCGAGGCGCTGGGCAAAGCCTATATCGAACCGATCCGGCCGGTGGCCTACCAGTATTTCATCAACAAGCGGGGGGCCGAAGACGTCGCGATCGTGCCGGCGAAGCTGGGCGACTATGCTGCGCTATTGGGCGCGGCCGTCTACGCCCGCCAACGCCTCGGCGAATGAGCCGGCCCGCGGTGGGGGCCGCCGCCGGGCGGGCCGGGGGGGCCCCGGCGGGGTGAGACCGAGCAAGGGCCCCCCGGGGGGGGGGGAGAAAAAAGTGATAGGGGGTGTGCGCGGCGGTCGGGCGGCTCTCGCGAGCGGCGGCGGGGGCGCCGCCCCCCCCCCCCCCCCCCCTCGCGCCGCCTGGGCGGGCCGGGGGGCCCCCCCGCCCCCCGCGGGTGCGGCCCCCACCGCGGCTCTATTCCACGAAGATCTCCACCCGTTCGTTGTCCTTCTCATCATCTACTTCGATGATGCGGCCCTGCATTCCCCCGCGAATGGCCTCCTGAATCGCGCTCAAGTCCATCCCGTTCATCTCCGGAGCGAAGCGCGCGCCCATCTTCAGGCCCACGTCAATCAGGCCGACCGGAATGTTGACGTTCACCTTGAGCTTGCCGCTGGTGCGGTCGGTGACGCGGACGCGCAACCAGCGTGGCCGGGATGTCTCGCTGCGTGTCTCGGTCGCGGCGCCGGCCCGCAGAGCCTCCAGCAGCTTCGCGGCCTCTTCGGCCGTGATCTGTTTGTCTTCGACCATCTTCAAAATGCGCAGGCGCTCTTCTGTCGTCGTCATGGCTTGATCCCTCAGAAATCCCTATTTCACAACAAGGCGTCTTCGGCTGTAACCGGCCGACGCATCGTCAACAAGATGCGCTGCGGTTTGAAGCCGAACGCTTCCAGCGCAGCGACCGCTTCGCGATGATCGCCGCTGTGCTCAACGACCACCGGGCCCGGCGGCTGATCGGCCAGGCTGCGCAGGCCCTGGGCGAGCAAGGCGTGTTCCAGGCGGCCGCGCGCCTCGGGCCGCACGGCCAGGCGTAGCCGATACGTAGCACTGAACGCGGCGGCCCACGCTTCGACCATGCCCACCAGCAAGCCATCGGCCGACACACCCCAGCGTTGCACCCGATAGAGGCCGAGCCAGGCGCCCAGTAGCTCGCCGGCGGCTTCGTAAAGCCCGATCCGATACGCCTCGGCCGGCACAGGAGCGACCCAGGCGGCTAACTCGCTCTGGGCGGCCTGCGCCAATGCGAAGCGCGGCCGCCAGGCCAACGCCGACAGCGGCTGCAAGGGGACATCGGCCGCCGGCACCCAGCGCGGTCGCGTCGCCAGCTTCCAGACGCCGTCCTGAGAGACGGCCGTGAAGCCCAGCGATTCATAGAGTCGCCGCGCCGGCACATTGTCGGTCCGCACCTGGAGGATGGCCCACGTGCCCCCCATGTGGGCGATCTCGCTGAGGCCGGCCAACATCAACGACCGGCCGATCCCCCGGCCGCGATGCGCGGCCGCCACGGCCACATTGCTGATGCGCCAGCGCGTGCCACCCCAATCCAGGCGCTGGAGAGTGAGGTTGCCAAGGACACGGCCCTCTTCCACCCATACATAGCCGCCGACGAACTCGCCCAGCACGCTCGCGCTCAGCACGCCGCCCAGGACCGGACTCAGCCGGCCGATGACGCGCATCTCGCGCAAGACGCCGCGGCCTTCGGCGTCCAGTTCGCCGGCAAATGCCTCGCTCACCAGCTCGGCCACCTGCCGGAGGTGCCGCTGCGGTTCAAAGCGATAGACGCCAGGCTCACAGCTCTGGCGTCGGTGGAGCGCGAATACGGCCATAGGCAATCCCCGAGATGTCGCGTGGACAGGATGCAAAAGCGCGCTCCTATGATACCACGCGCGGGGGCGTTCCGGTCAAATGCGCCTAATCCTCCAGAGCCTTCAAGAGCATCTCGGCTTGCGCGGCCGTGAGCGTGCCGTTTTCGACCATTTTCAAGATGCGCAGCTCCTCTGCGGAGAGGGGGCCGGGCCGGTCGGCCGTCGAAGCGGTCCGCGGCGGCGGAGGAGGCGGCGGCGCCGCGGGACGGCCGGGCCGCGCGGAGCGCGGCCCCCGGCCCAACCCTTCCTCGATGTGGATGCCGGCCGCGGCCAGCGATGCCATCACCTGCTGGCGGATGCGCTCGCCCAGGTTGCGCAGATCTTCCGGCGACGTCGGGCCGTGCACGTCTGCCGCAGCGCGGGCGGCATCGGCGCCCGGCTGCGAGATGCGCACGTCGCCGGCGCTGCTCAGGTTGACGCGACAGGCGCCCTGGCCGACCACCGCGGTGAAGGTGGGCGAGCCGTCGGCGGCCGGCGTCAACTGAAGATCGGAGCGGATGCGGCCGTGGGCGCGCACGGTCAGGCGGGCGTCCGAGTTGGGCTGCATGACCAGGGTGATGTCGCCGTCGGCCTGGAGGAAGTACTCCAGGTTGCCGGCCAGGACACCCTGCACCAGCGCGTCGCCGTGCACCTGCGCCGCGAGCAGGCCGCCGGCGAGATCGTCGGCGCGCAGGTCGCCGTGCAAGACGCGCAGGGTGACCATGCCGGCCACGCCGTCCAGCCGGGCATCTCCGCTGATGCGCGCCACCTCCAGGCCGCCGCTCAGGCGCTCGGCCCACAGGTCGCCGTGGACGCGGCCGAGTCGGACCGTGGCGGCCTCGGCGATGCGCACATCGCCGGCCACGGCCTCGGCCTCCAGGCGGCCGCCGGCCTCGAAGCGGAGGTCGCCGGCGCAATCGCCCGGCAGGCGCAGGTCGGCCACGTCGTCCGCGCGCAGGTCGCCGTCGCTGCGCGCCACGCGCGCCGTGCCCTTCAGATTGCCCAGGCGCAGGTCGCCGCGCACGGCCTCGATGTTCACCTCGCCAACCAGCCCGCGCACATGCAGGTCGCCGGCCGCCCGGCGGACGGTCACGGCAGTTGCCGCGGGCAGCGTCACCCGCTGGACAAGCACGCCGCTCAAGACGAGCCGATCGCCTTCGGGTGCGAAGGCGGGGACGGTCGCGCCGTCGGGCAGGCGATAGGTCACCTGGATCTCTGCCGCGTCGTCCACGCCCCAGATGCGGGCGTCGCGCGCGGCCTCATCAACGACGACATGGTTGATTCCTGCGGCGGGGAAGGTAACGAATTCGCTCACCTTGGGCCTCCTCGTTTACGCCATGCCGCCGAGATCCTGCAGCCGTCTGATCGCCTCTTCGGAGGTGATCTTGCCGGCCGCCAGCAGGTCCAAGACCTCGCGTCGTGCATTGGCCAGGCGCTGCTTCTCTTCGAGCGGGGGCGCCTCGCGCACCTCGTAGCCCATGGCGCGGATCACCTCATCGAGGCGGCTGCGCACGCTGGGATAGGAGAGCTTCAGCTCCTGGGCCACCCAGTTCAGCTTGCCGTCGCAACGGACGAACAGCTCGACGAAGGCGCGCTGTTCGGGGCTGAGCTGCTCCAGCCGGCTGAACTGATAGCGGCCTTCGAGCGTGGTGTCGCACGACGGGCAAGTCAGGCGGGTCACCATCAGCTTGTCGCCGCAGATCGGACAGATGCTCGGAGTTTGATACATCGGTTGCCTCGCTTCTCGCTTGGGGTAGGCGCAGGCGTGGCCTACGCCTACCCGATGGATTTTTCGTTCTCTAGCTTTTGGCAGGACGGCAATCACCCACGTGTTGGGCATTTTGAAAGTAAATGTTCACGGTTACGTCGTACGGCCCCCACCCCTAACCCCGCTTTTGACAGGGCTCCCCCTCGTAGGGAAAAAGGGGTTTTGCGGCGGGCGGCTGCGCCGCCCGCCGCAAAACCCTCATCCACTAAAGTGCCCGGCACATGAACCGGAAGCAGTATTCTAGAATCACTATAATATATAATTAATTTTTTTTCAATACAAATAAAATATATTCATGTCTAAAAAAAAAAAATTAAGCGCGGGGGTTTCGCGGCCGTTGCCGCGAAACCCCCGCTCATCTTCCGGCCTCAATCGCTCCGGCAGGCGTTGCGCCAGGACAAAGCGCAAGCCGCGCCGCTATCCCCGGCTCACCAACTGCGCATACAGCACGTCCAGCGCCTCGCGATCGGTAAGCCGGCCGGTCTTGATCGCCTCATCGGCGGCTACGATGAACTCCAGATTGCGCTCCAACCGGGCAAAGGTGTGACGGCCCGCCTGGGTGAGCAGCCGGTTCACCGTCCAGTCCTGCACGTCTAGCTCGCGCGCGATGTCCGGCGGCTTGCGGCCCGCGAGCTGGAGCGCCTTGGCCAGAAGGATCAAACGATATTGCCGCGCGATCATCGCCAGCAGCCGCAGCGGCTGCTCGCCGTCGTGATCCAAAGCGTGGTGCAGCAACCGGCCGGCGGTCGCCGCGTCATCCTGGCCCAGCGCTTCCACCAGCTCGAAGACGTTGGCCGCGCGCGTGGCCGGCACCAGCCGACGCACGTCCGCGCGCGTGATCGGCCGCGTCCCGGCCGTATACTGCGCCAGCTTGATCAGTTCCTGATCGAGCTGGCGCAGGTTGTCGCCGATGCAATCTACCAGGTCGGCCAGGGCGTTGGGATCGAGCTGCACCCCGCGCAGGCGGCTGCGCGCCCGCACCCAATCCACCAGCTCGTTGCGCTTCGGCTGCGCGCAGAGGATGATCCGGCTGCGGCCATCGCGCTGGAGCTCGAGCAGACGCCGCAGGAGCGGACCGGCCGTCAGGGCCTCCTCTTCCACGAAGACCAGCTCGGTGCTCGGCGGCACCTGGTCCAGGTAGGCCAGGAGCTGTTGTACCTGTGCTTTGTTGGCCTCCCCGACCGGCTCCTCGCCGGCCGCCTCGTCTGCGGCGTTTCCTTCGGCCGGCTTCGGCCGACGGGGCGTCGCGACCAGCCGCCGCAATAGCCCTTCCACGATGACCAGCCGTCGCTCGGCCAGAAACGGCAAGGTGTCGCAGGCGTTGCGCAGATCGGCAACGGCGATCTGCTGGCCGTCGAGCCGCGTTGTGTTCAGATCGGCCAGCGCCTCGTCTTCGTGCAGGTCGCGGCGCAGCGCATCCAGCGCCTCGGCGCGCAGCAGCTCGGCCGGACCATGGATCAATGTAATCACGGGGGCCTACTCCCGCGCGGTGAACGTGACCCGATGGGCTACCACGGGCCCGTCGCTCACGCGCTCAACGGCCGCCACGCGCAGGTCCTCCACCCGGCCCGACGTGGTGACATGCTCCTGCAACCAATGCCCCACCGGCGCGGCCGCCAGCAGCGCCAGCGTCGCCGCCAGCACCGCGCTCGGCAGGCGTTCCCACCAGAACGAACGCTTCTGGCCGCCGCCGGCCAGGAGCGCAGCCACCCCCGCCAGCATGCCCGCGGTCGCCACGTTGGTGCCGCAATTCGGATGAATGGCCAGCGCCCGTTCACCGGCCTGCAGTCGCGCCAACGCCTCTTCGACGGTCTGCCGCAGCAGCGCGGTATCCACCTCGCCGAAGACGGTGAAGCCGGCCAGGTCGCTGCGGGCAAAGAACGACGCCTCCTTCAGGCGGCGGCTCAGCAGCGTGATGGTGGCATGTTCCAGGCCGTGGTGTTGACGCAGTCGTCGCCAAATAGTACCGATTTCTGTCATCGCTCAGTCCAATTGTTCGCGAATCATATAGATCGGCTTGTCCTGCACCTCGAAATAGGTGCGGGTGATCATTTCGGCCAGCAGGCCCATGCTGATCATTTGCACGCCCAGGATCAGCAGCAGGACCGCCAGGAGGAGCAACGGCCGCGTGCCGATGTTCTGACCGAGCGCCAGCTTGACGAAGGTGAGGTAAAGCCCGGCCAACAGGCCGAGCCCGGCCGCGGCCAATCCCAGCCGACCGAACACCTGGAGGGGCCGGGTGGCATAGCCCAACATGAAGCGCACGGTGATCAGATCGAGCAGCACCCGCAGCGTGCGGCTGAGGCCGTATTTGCTCTTGCCGAAGCGCCGCGGCCGATCGTTGACCGGTATCTCGGCTACGGTCACGCCCATCCAGCTCGCCAGCGCGGGGATGAAACGGTGCAGCTCGCCGTATAGCCGGACGTTCTTGACCACCTCGCGGCGATACGCCTTGAGCGAACAGCCGTAGTCGTGCAGGGCCACGCCGGTCAGCCACGAGATCATCCGATTGGCAAGCATGGACGGCAGGCGTCGGCTCAGGAACGGCTCCTGGCGCTTCACGCGCCAGCCGCTGACGATGTCGTATCCCTCGGCCATCTTCTCCAACAGCCGGGGGATGTCGGCCGGATCGTTTTGCAGATCGGCGTCGCTGGTGATCACGATCTCCCCGCGGGCCGCGGCAAAGCCGGCCGCAAAGCCGGCCGTCTGGCCGAAGTTGCGGCGGAAACGGATGATGCGCCAGCGCGGATCGCGCGCGTGTACCGCCTTCAGGCGGGCGAAGCTGTCATCGCGGCTGCCGTCGTCCACCACGATGACTTCATAGGCGCGGCCCAACGGCTCCAGCGCGGCCGTCAGCTCTGCGTAGAGCGGCTCGACGTTGTCGGCCTCGTTATAGAGCGGGATCACGAGCGAAAGCTCGGGGATGGTCGGTGTTTCTTCATTCATGGCAGTTTGTTTCGGGCCTGGCGGCCGCCGCGTGGAGCCGGCGCACGCCGCCGGCCAGATAGACCACGCCGCCGACCAGGCCGGTGGTCACGACGATGATGTAAACGCCCAGCGAAAGCGCCAGCGCAGCCGCGGCCGGCACGCCGGCCTGGCCGAACAGGCCCACATAGCTCAACTCGCGCACGCCCAGGCCGCCGAAGGCCGGCAACAACAGCGCGACGGCCGTCAGCGGCACGAAGATGAGATAGGCCACGAGCGGCAGGCGCAGGCCCAACCCCCAGCCAATGGCGACATTCCAGCCGATCTGGAGGAGATTGAAGGCCAGCGAAGCGATCAGGCCGCGCGCCAGCGCGCGGCGATCATAGGCCGCGAACGCGTCGGCCAGATCGGCCAGGTGCAGCCGGCCGGCCATGCGGCCGGCCCGGCCCCCCAGCCGGCCCCACGCCTCGTGCCATGGTCGGCGCAACAGCCAGCCGGCGATCAGCCCGCCGCCGAACAGCGCCGCCGTCAGGATCAGCGTGGCTGGCGAAGCCAGGCCGGGCCGAAAGGCCGCGGCGATCAGCCCCATCGCCAGCAAAACCATGATCCCCAGGTAACGATCCACGATGACGCTGTTGACCACGCGGGCGGGCCGGCCGGTGTCCTGCGCCAGCTCGGCCGCGCGCACCACATCGCCCCCGAAGCCGGTGGGCAGGATGATGTTGAAAAAGCCGGCCGCCAGATACCAGGCGACCAACTCCCGCCAGGGGCGCCGCACCGCCAGCGCATCCAGCAGCACCTGCCAGCGCCGGGCGCGCACTGCCACGCCCGCCAGGAACAGCAGCCAGGCCGCCAACAGCCAGCGGCCGTCTATCTGGCGCAGCGCGGCCCACACCTCGGACCAGGACACCTGACGCAGGATGAGGGCCAGCAAGAGCGCGCTGATCGCCACCTGGAGCAAGCCGCGCACGCGACCGCGCTTCATCGCTGGACCAGCTTCGCCACGGTGACCCCTTCGCCCCCCTCGGAGAGGTCGCCCGGCCGAAACTCGCTGACGAGGGGATGGCCGCGCAGTTCCTCGCGCACGGCCTGGCGCAGCGCACCGGTGCCCTTGCCGTGGATGATGCGCACCCACGGCAAGCCGGCCAGGTAGGCGGTATCCAGATAGCGGTCGAGCTCGACCAGCATCTCATCCACGGTGCGGCCGCGCAGGTCGAGTTCCATCCCCGGGCTGGGCGGCCGGGGCAGCGAGACGGCCGACTCGCGCAGCCTGGCGGGCTGTTCCCCGCGCTGGCGCAGCTCCACCCGGTGCGGCGCCAGCTTCAGCCGGAAGCCGCCGACCTTCACTTCCACCTCGCGCTCGTCGGCGGCGATGACTTCGCCCGTGGCCTGCAAGGAGGGAATCCACACCTGGTCGCCGGAAAGCAGCGGGCCGTCCACCACGGCCGTCGCGGGGGTGGTCGCGGCAGGAAGCGGCCGGGCTTCGGCCGCGCGGCGGGCCAGGATCTGCTCGGCTTCGGCCAGCCACGCCTCGTGCAACGTTTGGCCCAGCCGGCCGGCCGGCGCGGGCCCCAGGGCCGCCAGCCGTTCGCGCAGCTGGGTCACTTCGTTGCGCAGCGCCTCCAGTTCGGCCTGGGCCTGGCTGCGCGCCTCGTCCAGCACCGCGCGGCGCGCTTCCTCGATCTGGCTCAGGCGATAGCGCAGGTCGGCGTTGAGCGCCTCGGCGCGGCGCAACGCGGCCCGTGCATCGGCCTCGGCCGCCAGCGCGGCCTCGCGCGCCCGCTTGATCTCGGCGAGCATGGCCTCGGCCTCGAGCGATTGCGGCGAGACCAGCGCCTCGGCGCGCGCCACGATTGGCTCGGGCAAGCCCAGGCGTCGAGCAATGGCAAACGCATTCGAGCGGCCCGGCAACCCGATGCTGAGCTTGAAGGTGGGGCTCAGGGTCTCGATGTCGAACTCCACGCTGGCGTTGGTCACGAACGGCGTGTTGTGGGCAAAGACCTTCAGCTCGGAGTAGTGGGTCGTCGCCAGGGTGGTGATCCGTCGTTCGAGCAGCGTGCCGAGCAGAGCCTGGGCCAGCGCCGCGCCCTCTTCCGGATCGGTGCCCGCACCCAGTTCGTCGAGCAGGACCAGCGAACGATCGTCGGCCTGGGCGAGGATCTCGACGATGTGGGTCATGTGCGATGAGAAGGTCGAAAGGCTCTGCTCGATGCTTTGTTCATCGCCGATGTCCGCGAAGATCTGCTCGAACACGGAGAGCTGCGAGCCTTCGTCGGCCGGGATGGCCAATCCGGCCTGGGCCATCAAGGCCAACAGCCCGGTTGTCTTCAGGGTCACGGTCTTGCCGCCCGTGTTGGGGCCGGTGATGACCAGGATGAAGTAGTCGTCGTCCAGGTAGATGTCTACCGGCACGACGGTGCGCGGATCGAGGAGCGGATGACGCGCTTGGCGCAGGCGGATCGTGCTGCCGGGGTGCCGCACAGCGGGCCGCGCGGCTTCCTGGCGCGGGGCCGGGCGCTTCGGCGTCTGCCACGGGACGAGTTCCGGCTCGGTGGCGCGCAGCTCGTCGGCGTAGCGCGCCCTGGCGAAGATCAGATCGAGGTCGCCGAGCGCCTCGACCGTGCGGCCGATGGGCCCCGCGTGTTGGGCCATCAACTCGGTCAACGCGAGCAGGATGCGCCGGATCTCTTCTTCTTCGGCCAGTTGCGCCTCGCGCCAGCGGTTATTCAGCTCTACCACGGCCAGCGGTTCGATGAAAAGGGTGGCGCCGCTGCCCGATTGATCGTGGACCAGGCCGGGGATGCGGCCCTTGAACTCGGCGCGCAGGGGGATCACGTAGCGGCCCTGGCGCTGGGTGATGAGGGCTTCTTGCAGATAGGGCGCGTTGGCCGGCGCGGTGATGATGCGCTGCAAGCGCTCCATCAGTCGGCCGTGCGCCTCGCGCAGCTCCTGGCGGATGCGGGCCAGGGCGTCGCTGGCGTTATCCAGCACCTCGCCCCGCTCATCTATGCAGCGGCCGATCTCGTCAATGACCGCGACGGGCACATCAATGCGTTGCGCGACGTCCGCGATGTGCGGGAAGCGGTCGGCCACCCGACCGATGGCGCTCCGCAGCGCGCGCGCGCGTTGCAACGTGTAGCGCACGCCGAGGAGGTCCACGGCCAGGAGCGGGCTGCCGCGCGCCGCCTGCTCCAGGAGCGGCCGCAGGTCGTGCACGCCGCCCAGAAAGATATCGCTCTTTTCGGCCAGCAACTGGCGCGCCTCGCGCGTTTCGGCCTGCCATGCGCGCGCCAGGCGGATGTCGTCGGTGGGCCGTAACGCGGCCGCCCGTTCTTGGCCGACCGAAAACGAGGTGAAGCGCTTGAGTTGCTCGAGGATCTTATCGAATTCGAGCAGGCGAAGCGTCCTTTCATTCATGAGGTTCAGTATAGCACAGGCCGCACAGAGGATGAAAACTGCCTAATGGCTTGACGGAGGGGGCACCGCGAGGTATAGTAACGCGTGACGCGCAGCTCCGCGTTCGGCGGATGTCCGGCCTTTGCGCCGACCGGCCGCTCAGAGCACAGCAGACCGAAACGAGGTTACATGAACCAGATCATCGAGATCACCCTGGAGGCCATCGCACATGGCGGCGAGGCGATCGGCCGGCATGAGGGCAAGGCCATCTTCGTGCCCTACGCCATTCCCGGCGAGCGCGTGCGGGTGGAGATCGTCGAGGCGAAGGAGCGGTGGGCGCGCGGTCGGCTGCTGGAAGTGTTGCAGGCCAGCCCCGACCGCAGCGCGCCGCCCTGCCCATACTTCGGCCCGGACCGCTGCGGCGGATGCCAGTGGCAACACATCGCCTACGAGCGCCAGGCCGAGCTGAAGGGCGCGATCGTGGCCGACCAGTTGCGCCGGCTGGGGCGGCTGGCGGCCGCGCCGGTCGCCGATGTGGTCGTCCTGGCCGACGACGAGGGGCTGTTGGACCTGGGCTACAGGAATCACGTGCAATTTGCCCTGACCCCCGACCGCCGGCCGGGCTTTCGCCGGGCCGCCAGCCACGAGGTGATCCCCATCGAACGTTGCCTGTTGCTCGCAGAGCCGCTGGATGTGCTCCACGCCGCGCTCGATATCGCGTGGCCCGAGCTGACCGGGGTCACCTTGCGGGCATCAGAACGCACGGGCCAGGCGCTCGTGTTGCTCGAGACGCGCGGGACGGAGCTGCCCGAGCTGGAGCTGGATCTGCCGGCCGCGTGCGCGGTGTTGACCCCGCGCGGGCTGGAACCGCTGATCGGCGAGCCGTGGATCGAAGAGGTCGTGGCGGGCCGGCGCTATCGGGTCTCGGCCGAGAGCTTCTTCCAGGTCAACACGCTCGGCGCGGAGGCGCTGGTGGAGATCGTGCGCGGCTACGCCGACGTGCAGCCGGGCGACACGGTGCTGGACGCCTACTGCGGCGTGGGACTCTTCGCGCTGGCCCTGGCCGATGCCGCGGCCGCGGTGATCGGGATCGAGTCGGCGCCGTCGGCGTGCGAGGATTTCGCGCATAATGCGGCCGACCTGGCGCACGTGGAGCTGCACGAAGGCGCGGTGGACGCGGTGTTGCCGGCGCTCGCCGAACAGGGCCGGCGCGCCGACGTCGTGATCATGGATCCTCCGCGGTCGGGCGCGGGCGAAGCGGTCATTCGCCAGCTCGCGGCTTTGCGGCCGCGCAACATCGTGTACGTGTCCTGCGATCCGGCCACCCTGGCGCGCGACAGCGTCTTTCTGAGCGCTGCCGGCTATGCCCTGGCCGAGGCCCAGCCGATAGACATGTTCCCGCAGACCTATCACGTGGAGACGGTGGCGCTATGGCGCGGCCGGGCTTGAAGATCCTTGAACAATTCTTACAACGCACCACTTCGTTTTGGTTTTTCGCGCCCACTGTGGTATACTATTTTGTAAGGGGGCTGGGGCATGCGCGTCGGTATTCCAGCGGTGCTCCGGTCAAGTCAACGAAAGGAGAAAGTTAATGGCGCTCACGAAAGCACAAAAGGATGCCATCATTCAGGAATACCACGTCCACGACAACGACACCGGGTCGCCTGAGGTGCAGGTGGCGATCCTGACGAATCGGATCAATGCTCTGATCGAGCACTTGAAGCAGTATAAGAACGATCATCACTCTCGCCGTGGCCTGCTGAAGCTGGTCGGCCAGCGCCGTCGTCACCTGGCCTACCTGAGCCGCAAGGATCCGCAACGCTATCAGGAGCTGATCTCGCGATTGGGCCTGCGCAAGTAGGCGGCCACGCCGATCCAGGCGCTGTTGTTCTTTCTGACGGATGACGGCCCGCTATGCGGCGCCGGGCCTTTGGATTGCGGGGACGTGTCCCCGCTTTGGGATCGAAAGCGGCGTCGTGCCGCCGCAAGCCAAAGCGGTTTTGGATTGCGGGGACGTGTCCCCGCTTTGGGATCGAAAGCGGCGTCGTGCCGCCGCAAGCCAAAGCGGTTTTGGATTGCGGGGACGTGTCCCCGCTTTGGGATCGAAAGCGGCGTCGTGCCGCCGCAAGCCAAAGCGGTTTTGGATTGCGGGGACGTGTCCCCGCTTTGGGATCGAAAGCGGCGTCGTGCCGCCGCAAGCCAAAGCGGTTTTGGATTGCGGGGACGTGTCCCCGCTTTGGGATCGAAAGCGGCGTCGTGCCGCCGCAAGCCAAAGCGGTTTTGGATTGCGGGGACGTGTTCCCGCTTTGGGATCGAAAGCGGCGTCGTGCCGCCGCAAGCCAAAGCGGTTTTGGA
>JBBIKA010000069.1:9303-17802 GCA_037445695.1 Chloroflexota bacterium | reverse complement strand
CCCTGCGGTCTTGATCGGCAAAGTACTCATCCAGGATCTGGCGCACCACCTCGGAGAGGCTTTTGCCCTCCCGGACGGCCATTTCCCGCAGGCGCTGATTTTGCTCCTCACTCAAAAGCAACTGCGTGCGATACATCGCTCACCTCCATCTTGATGTTAGTGCAGATGTGGAATGATGTCAAGATGTAATGGTGTCGTTCTTCTGGGTAGTTACGGGCATCGTCAGCGCGGAACGCCGACGTATCCTTTGTCTCACGCTTCTATCACTCGTTGAATGCCCGCCACAATCCGTTCCATCTCCTCGGCACCCAACTGGCCGATCTTGCGCACCAGTCTGTTGGTTGAAATCGAGCGGACCTGAAAGCAGTCGGCTGCGGAAGGCTTGGCCAATCCGGTGGCCAGCGCGGGCTCAATGCGCACCATCCAGGGCGCCACACCGTAGCGCTCTTTCCAGTCCGTGATGGGCACGATCACCCGCAGGGGCAAGATGCCCACCAGGTCGCTGGAAACGATGACCGCCGGCCGGGTCTTGCGGATTTCCGCCCCAATGGTGGGATCCAGGTTGACCAGCCAGATCTCGCCGCGCTTCATACGGCCTCCTGGACCTCTTCACCGTCCAGTGCGGTGAAGGCGGTCAAATCAGGGTCGCTGCGGTAATCGGCCAGCAACGTCTGCGCCGCCAGCTCCATCTGACGGCGGCGACGCTCGCGGAGGGCCAGGTCAAGCAGTTCACGCACCGTCTCGGAGAGCGATTTGCCCTCCTCGCGGGCGATGTGGGCCAGCAACTCGTGCTGTTGTTTTTCCAGGATGATTTGCGCGCGGTACATGCTCATGGCACACCTCCTGATGCTCATTATAGGTACACATCATAAGTGTGTCAAGATAGCGTGTCATTTTCGTCTACTGGCCAACGTGTGCCGGCCGGTGGTGCTGTGGGCGCGGATCGCGCACGCCGGTCAGGCCGTTGAGTAAAGGCGAGACGACAAGGTGGGGCCGGGGTGGGTGCAGGCAACGGCGCAGGGTGCAGGAAGAGAGGGGCACAGGGGCAGGAAGGGGAGCGAAGAACGGCTTGACCATCACTACGCCACCATTTTGCGAAACTCCCATCTGCAGCGCGGCGGTGAAATCCTCGGCCGCCAGCGCGCTGCCTACCAGGTCGAAGGGCGCCACGTCGTGGGAGATGAGGAAATACCGCCCCGTGCGCTCCTCCTGCCAGCCGTGGCCGGAGAAATAGAGCACTGCCGTGGCGTCAGGATCGGCGGTAACCTGCCCGGCCAGCCAGGCCAGGCCGTCGAGGATGGCCTGCCGCGTGGCCCCCTCGTCGTGCAGCAGGCGGACCTGGTCGGCGGGGTAGCCGCACAGGCCGGGGTCGGTCAGGATCGCGCACAGCGCCCCCATGTCCCGCACGGTGACGGGCAGCGACCAGGGGTCATAGGCGCAGCGGTCTACGCCGATCAGGAGGGCGTAGCCGTGGGCGAAGCGGTCGGGCATGGCAGCCTCCTTTCCCAGGGAGCTGATTTTCAATCAGCGCAAGCGGTGGGCAGCCGAGTAGGTCGCGCGGGGATCCCATTCCCCACCCGCCGGCCGGCAGCTGCCCCGCAGCGCGACGATCAGCGACTCGCGACGCCCGGCGCAACGGCCAATTGGAATCCTCCCTACAGCCTCGCATGTGCTATATTTTGTATAGTAACCGCACTGATCGCTGATCCCTGATCTCTGATCTCTCATGCTGGCGGCGCCCCGGTGCCTGGGACGCCTTTTTTGCGGGACGGTTGCTATGTTTTCTGTAGTAAAAACCGAAGGGGAAGCCACCGGCACCTGCCCCGTCTCGGCCATGACCCGGCTGCTCGGCTCGCGCTGGACCATGCAGATCATCCACCACCTGCGTCAACCGCGGCGCTATTGCGAGCTGCAGGACCTGGTGGGCGAGGTGAACCCGACGACCTTCACCCAACGGCTGCGCTTCCTGGAGCGCCAGGGGCTGATCGCGCGCCGCGAGGACCCGGAGCATGCCCGCCACGTGGAGTACGAGCTGACGCCCCAGGGCCGCGAGCTGCTGCCCATCCTGGACGCGCTGGCCGCCTGGGCCCAGAAGTGGCTGCTGCGGTGAACGGAGCAAACCATGTCTGACTTCCGACTGCACCCCAAGACCCGCCCCGCCGCGGTGGCGTTGACGGTCAACGACCTGCCGCGGCTGCTGGACTTCTACCAGAAGCTGCTGGGCCTGCGCCTGCACCGCCGCGCGGAGGACGGCGAGTTCGTGGTGGAGTGCTACCGGGCAACATTTGCGTCGTTCGCGCAAGTCTTTAACGCTAAGTCGCCAAGGCGCAAAGACGCCAGGCGGTGATCTGTTTTTTCTTTTGAACCGCCCGCCGACAGGCAGGAGACCCGCACATGGAATTGGGCATCTACACCTTTGGCGAACGCACGGTCGAGGCCGAGACAGGCCAATTGATCAGCCCGGCCGAGCGCCTGCGCCGCCTGTTGGAAGAGATCGAGCTGGCCGACCAGGTGGGGCTGGACGTGTTCGGCGTGGGCGAGCACCACCGGCCCGATTTCGTGGTCTCGGCGCCGGCCGTGGTGCTGGCCGCGGCCGCCGCGCGCACGCGGCGCATCCGCCTGACCAGCGCCGTGACGGTGCTCAGCTCCGACGATCCGGTGCGGGTCTTCCAGGAGTTCGCCACCCTGGACCTGCTCTCCGGCGGCCGCGCCGAGATCATGGCTGGTCGCGGCTCGTTCATCGAGTCGTTCCCGCTTTTCGGCTACGACCTGCGCGATTACGACGCGCTCTTCGCCGAGAAGCTCGACCTGCTGCTGAAGCTGCGGGCCGCGGAGCGGGTCACCTGGATGGGCCGCTTCCGGCCGGCGCTGCGAGAGCAGCCGGTCTACCCGCGGCCGCTGCAGGAGCCGCTGCCGGTGTGGGTGGCGGTGGGCGGCACGCCCGAATCGGCAACACGCGCCGGCGAGCTGGGCCTGCCCATGATGCTGGCCATCATCGGCGGGATGCCGGAGCGCTTCACGCCAATCACCCGACTCTACCAGCAGACGGCGCGCGGCCACGGCCAGGCGCCGCGGCTGGGCATCGCCTCCCACGGCTTCCTGGCGCCGACCTCGCAAGAGGCGGCCAATACGGCCTTCCCGGCCTACAAGCTGGTGATGGATCGCATCGGCCGCGAGCGGGGCTGGCCGCCCATGACGCGCGAGCAGTTCGACTTCTCCTGCTCGCTACGCGGGGCCAACTTCATCGGCACCCCGGCGCAGATCGTGGAGAAGCTGCTCTTCCAGCACGAGCTTTTCGGCCACGATCGCTTCCTGTTGCAGATCTCGGTGGGCACGCTGCCGCATCCCAAGGTGCTGCGCGCCATCGAGCTCTACGGCACGGAGGTGGCGCCGGCCGTGCGCCGGCAGCTGGGCCGGCCGGCGCACGGCGCAGAAGGGCCGGGAACCCCGGCCATGGACGCCCTCGCGCTGCACACCGGCTGAGGCGGCACGCGCGGCCTCACCGGAGAGGATCGGGCCACCGACCGATGTTTCGTCGGAACATCACAACTCATTTTTCACGAGTAAACCCGCCGGCAGCCAACGCGGTGGTCGGCTGCGCTTTGTACCGCTCGGCCCGCGAGCCGAGCGGCCGTTGAACATTCATGTGCAAACAGGAGGGACTTACTATGGCAATCGCATTTCTCGTCGGTCGCATCGTGCTGGGCGCGTACTACCTGTTCAACGCCCTCAACCACTTCCGCAACCTCAACATGCTGGCCGGCTATGCCGGCTCCAAGGGGGTGCCGGCGCCCAAGCTGGCCGTGGCCGGCACCGGCGTGCTGCTGCTGTTGGGCGGCTTGAGCATCCTGCTGGGCATCCAGCCCACCATCGGCAGCATCCTCATCGTCGTCTTCCTGGTGCCGGTCGCCTTCATGATGCATAACTTCTGGGCGGTCCAGGATGGGCAGATGAAGATGATGGAGATGGTCAACTTCATGAAGAACATGGCGCTGGCGGCCTCGGCGCTGATGTTCCTGGCCATCCCGCAGCCCTGGCCGTTGAGCCTGGGCGGCTGAACCGCGCGGCGGCGCCACCGGCCGCCGCGCCAACCGTGCTGCCGGCCCCGGCCGCACCCCGACCACCGCACTGCGGGTCGCCGACGGTGGGGCGGGCTGACCTCGCTCCCATCGTCGGCAGGCCGCAACTTCCCCGCTCCGCCTCCCCCATCCCCATAATTCCCGCCGCATCGGGAATCCATCCCTCGACAACGGGATACCGCTGATGGTAGGCTGAGGAGAACAAATCAGCGTGTATCCTGTTCGAGAGGTGGTATGAAAAACGTTCAGTTGAGCCGTCCCATCGCGCTCGTCGTCCTGCTGGCCCTGCTGTGGAGCCCGATCAGCCCGGCGCTGAGCCTGGCCGCGGGCGCGCCCGCGCCGATCACAGCGCCCGCGGCCCCTGCTGCGGCGCCCGCCGCCGGGGTAGAGACCGCTCCGCCGCCGCTGGCGCCCCGACTGCCTTTCGATGATGCGTTCACGCAGCAGGTCGTTCAGGCCGACGGCCAGGGGATGCTCATCCTGTCGGTCACGCCGCTGAAGTACCGCGATCCACAAGGGGACTGGCAGCCGATTGATCCGAGCTTCCGGCCAGTCGAGGGCGGCTTCGCCAACGACGCCAACCTGCTGCAGATCCGGGCGCGGGCCGACCAGGTGGTGGTCGCCGCGCGCTATGAGGCGGATCAACTGGTCTGGCAGCCCACGGCGCTCAGCGTGCAGGGCGCGGATGGGAACACCTCTTTAGCGGAGATGACGCCCCAGGCACGTGCGGCCGCCAGCGACGGCGTGTTGCGTTACGCGGGGGCGTGGACGCTGGATGGGCTGAGCGATGAGGTCGTGGCCGGGCCGGGGCAGGTGGAGCACAACGTGATCTTCACCCGGCAGCCGCCCATCACCGACACGACGGCGATCACGCTGGCGCTGAGCGCGCTCCTGCGACTGCCCAGCGGCTTACGACTCTATGCCGAGGGCAAGGTGCAGGAGGGCGCGTTCGAGACCTCGGGCGAGGTGGCGTTGCGCGATAGGGCCGGCCGCACGCGCTTGTCTCTGGCGCCCGCGCGCGTCTTCGAGCAACGCCGGCCCGCGCAGGGCATCGTGGCGCGCTACCGCTTCGAGCCGCACGACGCGACCTCCTGGCTGGTGACGATGACCACGCCCGCGGCGTGGTGGCTGGAAACTGACCGCACCTACCCCGTGGTCTGGGATCCGGCCTTCGCGGTGGTGGGCAACGTGCAGCTCACAGAAATTCAGGGACCGGCTGCTCCGGGGTTGTGGTTCAAGGCCTGTCTTGACTACAACAGCGGCCAGTTCGCGGGCGTGGGGACCAATGGGACTTGCGGCGAGCGCCGGCTGCTGGTGAAGTTCAACGGCCTTGCTCCCGATCTCTTCCCGCCCGGCTTTGCCATCGAGCGGGCGCAGCTGGTGATGGCGCCGAGCGGCGGCTGGCAGCGGTACGCCTCCAACGGCGCGGCGTTGCCAATTGACACCGTTGTTGATGTGTACGTCGCCAATAGCGGCAACACCGCCTGGCCCGGCCCGGCGACCGGCGCGCAGCTCTGCGCCGGGAAGCAGTTGCTGGCGCGCAACGTGTTCAATGAGACGCCGGTGCAGTCCTGCGATATCCAGAGCGGCAACAACGGCGTGGTGAGCACGTGGATCAACGGCGGCGCGAACAACGGGCTGCTGCTGCAGCAATCTCCGCCGGCCGTGTGCGGCTGGAGCGGCTGCGGCTTCGTGGTCTTGCCCAAGCGCGGGAGCTGGAAGGCGGTCAACCCCGGCGGCGGCCTGATCTACGACCCGGCGCTGAAGGGCAACGGCGTGGCGCTGGTGATCCACTACCGCGGGCCGACGTTAGCCGCCGGCCAACCCTTCCGCTACGATACTCCTCCGCAGCCGCCGGTGCAGGGCAACGCCAACTACGCCCGCACCGAGCACGCTTACACCCTGCCGAACACGACCGGCAAGTGGACAGCCGTCGCGGCCAAAGCGATGCGGAAAATTGTCGTCACCGGCAACGCGACGGCGCTTCAGGGCGATTTCGGCTATGTCCAGTGGTCGCAGTACGTGGGCAACGATGGCGCCCAGGCCGCCGGCCCGAACGCGCTCACGACGAACGCTTTCGCCTACGCTTTCCCGATCAACGTGGCGGCGCCGAACTGCCTGGGCGCAGCTTGCACGATCCGCTCCGCCGGCAGCGGCAACACCGACAGCAGCAACTTCATCCTGGTGAAAGGCAGTACGGCCGGCAAGGAGCTGCGCGTCGAACCGGTGCAGGTTGACCGTTTTCTGACGCATTACCTGGTGGAGGCCGCGCCCTCGGCCGATATCACGCCGCCGCCGAACTACGAAGCAGATGCGCGCACCACAGGGGTGAAATTCAGCTACCCCTTCCAGATTGACACCGGCCACATCGTCTCCGCCCTGAACCTGCCGCTGCTGAAGGACACCCAGGTGCGCGTCAGCCTCACCTGGGAGATCGCAGGTATGACCGACCCCACGGCCAGCATCCAGGGCCGCCTGTTCCTGCCGGCTGCCAATGGGGCGGGCTACGCCAAGAACCATTCGCCCTATCGCCTCAATCTGGGCCAGCCGCTCAATTTCCGGGTCACGCAGGGCGGCGATTACGGCCTGGTGCTGGAGCTGCCCGGCGACAAGACCCCGGTTGATGTACTGCTCCGGGATCCCAACTGGGACAACATCGGCGCACCGGCCGATCGGACGATCACCGGCCGGATTGATGTGTTGGTCTGCCCCCTCACCGACGAGCCGACGCCTACCGGGTGCAGCAAGGGCAATACGCCCGATTTCAACCAGGGCTTGACCTGGATCCAGGTCGGCGGATCGCGGGTTTACTCGCCTGCCGGCCTGGTCTGTAACCCGGCGAAGTTCCCGGCCGGGCAGGTCTACCCGACCTGCGCCAACGGCCAGGTGACGAACGACCCGGCGTGCCCCGACGAGTGGTGTGCGCGGCGTTACGGCACCGGCGGCCAGGAGTACTTCGCCACGATCACCTGGGGGGCAGTCACCCGGCGAGTGATCGCCATCGTCGCGAGCGAGGATACCTGGCCGGCCCAGTTCCTGCTGTCCGCTAACACCACCAACAGCAGGCTGCGCGCTACCGGTGCAGCCGTGCTGCGCGCCGGCGGGCCGGCGCCCGGCGCGCCGCTGGCCGTCGAGCCGCGCCATGTCCTGTGGACGAACAACTATCTGAGCAAGCGCGCCAACTCCGAGCAGTTTGACGCCAGTTGTTACGGTAGCGAATGCCCGGGCTTGCCGTTGAGCGACTATGACCTCGATACTTACATTACCGTCAAAGTTGATCCCACCCAGACCCCGAATGACAGCATCCGCCAGTCGGCCAGCTATACCGCCGAGATCAATCGCCCCTTACAGACGGAAGCGGGCATAGAGTACCAATGGTTCACCCTGGCCTGGAAAGTGACGGCTGAAGGCTACCGCGGGCGGGCAGAATCGCCCACCGGTGACGGGCCTTTGAATGTGGACGTGGCACGGGTCGGAACGCCGGCTCGCCCGAACGTCAACGCCGTGCGGATCGCGGGCCTCAAGTATTTCTTCAACAACAAGTGGGAGGCCTACTACAACCCCGATCCCACCGCCGGCTATTTCGACCGCTTCCGCAGCGACGACGGCGCGATCCGGCAGGACATGAAGCTGGGGGGCGCCTGGGGCTATGTGGATTACCTCATCCTGCCCTTTGGGGAAGGGGCTGGCGGCGGTGCTGCGTTGGATGCCTGCAAGGGCTTCTGCGGCGACGTGCGGGCGCAGAACGACACCTGGGCCGCGCCCAATCGCGCCTGGAAGATGCCCGACGTCAACATCAACCAGCTCCCGCCGCAAACGGTCGCGTTCAGCCAGGCGGAAGGGACGGTGGTGTTCAGCGGCGATCAGCCGGACGCGGCCGCGCCGGCTGCGACCGATGTCGGCTTCAGCTTCAAGACGTTCGGGGCCAGGGTGACCATCGAGGAGCGCGCCTGCCCCGGCAGCGACTCCCCGCAGCGCGTCCAGGTCATCCACGGCGAGACCGCGCTGGCGCTGCCCGGCATCGGCGACGAATCCGGCGGCGGTGTGGCGGCCGAGTTCGACCTGTGCGAGACGCAGCTTCGTCGGGTCAAGCTCACCTACACCCCGCCCTTCCCCGGCATCCCCATCGCCTATCCGCCGGTGATGTACGTCACCATGCTCGCCGGCACGGTGAACATCAACCCCGATTACGCGCGCATCGCGCTGGATGTCGGTTTCTACGCCGGGGCCGGCCTGCCGAGGTTGATCGTGGGCGTGGGAACCGTCACTATAGACACGCGCGGCCTCTTCGACATGCAAATGCAGGGCCGGGTGATGGGCATCGGCGACAGCCTCGGCCATCTGTGGGTGGCGTGGAACCCGTTGGACGCCGGCTTCGGCATTGACAACACCGTGCCCAACGCCGAGAACTGGATCCTGC
>JBBIKA010000069.1:0-9203 GCA_037445695.1 Chloroflexota bacterium | reverse complement strand
GCCCTTTGGCGTGACATTGACCGATCAGGTGGAACTCTCGTTCGGCCAGTTTTGCGCCAACGGCGCTTGCAGCCAGACCAAAGTCGGCATGAAGGGCAAGCGCCAGCTGTTCGGCTATGACGTGGGCCTGTACATAGACCTGGATTGCACCAGCGCGAACCCGGCGGTGGCCGCGGGCGCGCTGATCTTCCCGCCCGTGATCCTGGCCTGCAGCAGTTTCATCCTGGGCAGCGACGCGCACGTGCTGATTGACCAGTACGGCGGCGGCGGCCCGCCCTTCTCGCTGACCGCAGGCGCGGCCGGCAGCGAAGGCATCACTCGCGTGGGCAACCAAGCCCGCGTCGAAAACCTCCAACAGCGCGCGGTGGCCGATCCGACGGCCGCCATCGTGGAAGAGCCGCTGCCGGAGGTCACCGCGCAGACCGGCGGCTTCATGCTGACCTTCGCCTGGGCGCGCGGCGCGCCGACCATCACGCTGATCCGGCCGGACGGCGTCGAGATCACCCCGGCCAACGCCGCGGCGCACAACGTCGAAGTGACTGCGTCGCCCAACCAGGTCATCTTTGGCGCGAGCGTACCGTTGGCGCAAGGGGTCTGGCGCGCCCGCATCGGCAACGCCACGGCCACCGATGATTACCATCTGGCCTACTTCGCCAACAAGACCACGCCGCCGCTGGCCTTCACCGCGCCGGCCGGGAACGTTGCGTTGAATGCGGACACCCAGCAGACCTATCGCATCGCCTGGAACCCGCCGGCCAACGCCGCCAACCTGCGGCTGAGCCTGTCCTACGTCGGGACGAACGCCGGCGCGCTGAGCGAGACGCAGCAGGTGGGTGGGATGATCGTCCAGAACCTGGATCCCGCGGTGGGCTTCTACGATTGGGACATCACCGGCCTGCGCACGGGGGAGTATCAGATCTACGGCCGGTTGGAAGACGCGGCCGGCGCGGACGTCTCGGCCACCGGCACGGATCAAGTCGTCGGCGTGACCGAGAGCCTGGCGCCCGGCAAAATCAGCTACACGGACGCGAAGGCACCCCCGCCGCTGGACCCGGCCCAGGTGACGGTGACGCCGGTGGATGGCGGCGTGCGCCTGTGCTGGCCCGTCAGCCCGGCGGCCGACCTGGCGGAGTATCGTCTGGATTATCTGGTGCGCGACCCCATCGGTGCCCGCGTGCTCGCCGAACGCGTGCCCGCGGCCACGCGTTACGAGCCGGACGGCAGCGCGCGCCAGTGCGTGCGCCTCGTCGGCATGATCAACGGCCTCAGCCAGGTCGAGTTCAACCGCGACCCGGCGCACGGCCTGCGCGTGGGCGATGCCAGCGGCAACTACAGCGCGCCGGTGAAACCGGCCAACTTCACCGCCCCGGCCGGGGGAACCGACCCGGCCCCGGCCAGCTTCGTCATCACCGGCACGGTGGACAGCGGCGACGCCAGCGTGGCCCTGATGTGGCCGACGACGACCGGGGCGCGCTGGGAGCTGTTCTACGGCCAGGAGACCCCCGCCTCACCGCTCATCCTGCAGAGCGGCGCGGCCGAGGGCGCGTCGCCGGTCGCCCTGGATGCGTCCTTCACCGGCAGCACGACTCTGCACGGCTTGCCGCGCGGCTACTGGTACTCCTTCGCGGCCCGCGCCTTCGCCAGCGCCGACCCATACGCGTCCCCCGGCCCGCTCTCGAACCACGTCTGGCTATTGGTGAGCGACGGCGTGGATGCGAACGGCGACGGCTGCGCCGACGACTGGCAGGCCGCCCACGGGGTCACAAACACCGCGGCCGACCCCGACGGCGACGCGCTGATCACCCGCGACGAATGCCGCCGGGGCACGCGGCCCGATCGCTTCGATACGGACGGCGACGGCTGGTCGGACGGCGAGGAGGTCGCCTACCACACCGACCCGCTCGACCCGCTCAGCTATCCGCAGATCACGGCGGACAGCAGCATCGCGCCGCTGCCGCGCCTGGATCTGGCCGATCAAACGCTCAGCTTCTATGCATTCACCCAGGGCCCGAACCCGGCCGCGCAGGAGGTGGCGCTGGGCAACCTGGGCGGCGGCACGCTCAACCCGACCGCCTCCGCCGACCGGCCGTGGCTGCTCCCGTCCATCGTCAACGGCAGCCTGATGGTCGCGGTCAACAAGGCCGGCCTGGGCTGGGGCCAATACAGCGGCCAGGTGACGGTCTCCGGCGGCGCGGGCGTGATGGACAGCCCGCAAACCGTGACGGTGAATCTGTCCATGCTGGCCGGTGCGCCGCCTTCCGGGGTTGCGCGCAACGCCATCTATCTGCCGCTGATCGAACGAGAAGGTGGGGGTCCGCCCGCGACGGCCACTCCCACGGCGACGCGACCCGCGGCGACGGCCACGCGCACCCGTACCCCCACCGTCATGCCGACTCGTACCCGCACCCCCACGGCCACGCCGACCGCGACGGGCGCGGCTCAAGCCACCGCCACGCCCACGCGCCCACCGACCGTGACGCCGACTACTCCTACAAACCCCGACCTGGTCGTCTACGACGACGCGCTGGCCGCGGGCTGGCAGGACTGGTCGTGGGATACGACGGTGGACTTCGCGGCCACGGCCCAGGTCAAGACCGGGACGAAAGCCATCGCCGTTACCCATACGGCGGCCTGGGCCGGGTTCTCGCTGCGCGCGCCGGCCGCGATCAACACGGCGAGCTACAGCGGCATCCGGCTGTGGGTCTACGGCCACGGCAAGACGCTGGCGCTCTACACGCAGCCGACGGACGACGGCGCGGCCAGCCCGTTCTTCACCTTCACCCCGGCCGCGGGCGCGTGGACGCAGATCGCCGTGCCGCTCAGCGCGCTGGGCAACCCAGCTACGATTCGGCGCATCAACGTCCAGGAAAACGCCGGCGCCGCGCAGCCGGTGTTCTACCTGGATGATGTGCGGCTGGTCGGAAAATAGCCAGCAACACCAAACCACCATAGGGAGTGCACCATGAGAGAGAAGTTCGTGAAGGTTGTCATCGGAATGATCCTGTTGCTTCTGGCAGCAGCCCTGGGAGGCTGCACCGATCAACAGCAGATCGCCCAACTCCAGGCCGAGAAGGCCGCGCTGCAAGAGCAAAACAAGCGGCTCAAAGAGCTTGCCGGCCCGCTGCCCGCGGCGCTGGACAACTACTTCCCGCCCAAGGCGCCGGCCCCGATCTGGCTCATCGAGATGTTCAGCCTGGCCGGCCCGCTGGAGGGCATCGGTGTGGACCTGCAGCAGGGCGACATCGCCGGCGCCAAGGCCAACTACGCGGCCTTCAAGGCCCAGTACAGCAAGATGGCCGAGATGGTGCCCGAATGGAAAGGGCTTTTTCCGCCCGCGCCCGTCGAGAACCTGGGGAAGGCGCTGGAGAGCGGCGATCCAGGCCAGGTCGGCCCGGCGATGGGTCAGGTCGGGCAGGTCTGCGGCAACTGCCACCTGATCAATCAGTCCAAGGCGTTCTTCAAGTACCATTGGCCCGACTATGAGGCGCTCAAGCTGACCGATCCGGTCTCCAAGGCGCCCGTAGCCTGGGTAGATTACATGCGCATGATGGCCGGCGCATTCACCGGCATCGGCAACGACCTGCAGCAGAACCAGGTAGACAATGCGCGCCAAAACTACGACGCCTTCAGCGCGCGGCTGAGGGCTCTGCCGCAGGAGGGGTGCGCCAAATGCCACAACACGGCCCGGACCTACTTCGTGGATGCCGCCAGCCTGGCGCTGGTGGATAAGCTGGGGGAGGCGCTCAAGGCGTCTCCGCCCGATGCGAAAGCGATCGGCGAGTTGAGCGGCGCCATCGGCAACGAGATCTGCATGAAGTGTCATCTGGTCCACGTGCCGGCGGCCAGCGCCAAAGAACGTTGGGAGGTCTTCGCCGACCTGCTCAAGTGACCCGACGCCTGTCCCCCTGGGGGGACGAGCGATGCGGAGCCGCCGGAATACGGCTTGCTGAACCGCGTCTTTTGGGTCATAATACCAGACGTGATGAACGCGTTGATCACGCCCCGCGGACGAGCAGCGACGGCCATCTGGCTGGCGGGCGCCCTGATCTGGCTGCCCGCCATCGCCTTCCTGGCCCTGCGCGTCGCCCTGCCCTGGGACGACGCGTGGGTATCGCTGATCACGCCGCGGCCCGGCCAGGTCACCGTCGTGCGGGCGATGCCCGGTTCGGCGCTGCGGGAGGGCGACATCGTCGTGGCCGTGGCAGGGCGCAGCGTGGGCGAGGCGCTGCGAGCGGCCACGCGCCACCCCTGGCGCATGGCCTACGCCCTGGCCGCCACAGGGCCGACCACCTATCGGGTCACGCGCGACGGCCGCCAGATCGAGATCATGGTTCCCCAACAGCCCGGCCGCCTGACATTCGTGCTCCAGCGCTGGGGCATCCTGCTGTTCGGCCTGGTCTTTCAGCTTGTGGCGGCATTCTTGTTGCACCGCCGGCCGCGCGACCCGGCGGTACACACGATCTTCCTGACCAGCGCCTGCCTGCTGAGCTACAGCGTCACGCGCGCCGCCGATCTGCGGGTCAGCGAGCTGTTCTCTGGCCCCAGTTGGTGGCTGTTCCTGTTCCTGAGCATCGGCGCGAACACGGGCTGGATGCTGGGACTGGTCTGGCTATCCCTGCTCTTCCCGCGGCCGCACGCCTGGCTGGCGCGGCGCCGGCCGTGGCTGATCGCGCTGACCCTCGCCCCGGCCGGCTGGATCGCGGCGGCTGCGATCGCGATGCTGGGCGTCGCGCCGGATCCGCAGCCCGGCATTGCGCAGGTGAGCTACGCGATCCTGCTGGCGCAACTGACCTGGTTCGCCCTGGCGGCGATCTTCTTCGCAAGCAACTACCGCTCGCTGCGCGCCGACGACCGGCAGCGCGGCCGCTGGGTGCTGTTGGCCTTTCTGGGCGCGTTGGTCATGGGGCTGGGCCTGTCCATCCTGCCGGACGCGCTCGCCGCGCTCACCCGCCAACCCCAGCTGGACCCGGAGTTGGCCGCGCTGCGCAACAACCTGATTTGGGTCGTCGCGCTGATCATCCCGTTCGCCTTCGCGCTCGCCATCCTGCGCCACCGGCTCTTCGACATTGACTTCATCATCAACCGGGCGCTGGTCTGGGCCGCGCTGAGCGCGCTGACCATGGGCCTGTACGTGTTGATCGTCGGCGCCCTGAGCGCGCTGTTTCGGTCCACCAACAGTCCGTGGGCGTTCTTCCTGGCGACCGGCGTCATCGCAGTGATCTTTCAGCCGGCCCGGCAACGCCTCCAGCAGGAGGTGAACCGGCTGATGTACGGCGAACGCGACGATCCCTACGCGGTGCTGTCGCGGCTGAGCCAACGCCTGGGCGACGCGCTGGCGCCCGACGCGGTCGCGCCGGCCATCGTCGAATCCATCGCAGTGGCGCTCAAACTGCCTTATGTGGCGCTCGTGGTTGGTAGTAACGGCTTCAGCCGTTCTGGGGAACCGGCGGCTGAAGCCGCTACTACGAACCGTCACGCTGGTAGTGATGGCTTCAGCCATTCCAACGAGCCGCTGGCCGTCTGGGGCGCGCCGCCGTCCTACCCGCTGGTTCGCTGGCCGCTGCTGCACCAGGGCCAACCGGTGGGTGAACTGCTCCTGGCCCCGCGCGACCCAGGGGAAACGTTCTCGCTGGTTGACCGGCGCCTGCTGGACGACCTGGCGCGGCAGGCCGGCGTGGCGCTCTTCGCCGTGCAGCAGACCTGGCAGGCCAAACGATTGGCCGAAGACCTGCAGCGCTCGCGCGAACTATTGGTGACCACGCGCGAAGAGGAACGCCGCCGCCTGCGCCGCGACCTGCACGACGGGCTTGGCCCGGCACTGGCCAGCCTGACACTCAAGGTGGACGCCGCGCACGACGAGCTGAATTACGACATCGCATCGGCCGCCGCGATGCTGAATGACATCAAAGAAGACATCCAGGCCGCACTGAACGACATCCGCCGGTTGGTCTACGAATTACGGCCGCCCGCCCTGGATGACCTGGGACTCGCCGCCAGCCTGTGCCTCCTGGCCGAGCGCTTCCAGACCGCCGGCCTGACCATCGCGTGCGATCTGCCCGCAGATCTTCCTCCGCTGCCCGCCGCGGTCGAGGTCGCCATCTATCGCATCACCGCGGAGGCGCTGACCAACGTCGTGCGACATGCGGCCGCGGCCACTTGCCGGGTGCGGCTGGCCGTGGCCGACCGGGTCGAGCTGACGATCAGCGACGACGGCCGCGGGCTGCCCTCCGACGTGGTCGCAGGCGTTGGGCTGCTTTCCATGCACGAGCGAGCGGCGGAGTTGGGCGGGGAGTGCGCGGTCACTTCGACGCCGGGGGCAGGGACGACCGTGCGGGTATGGCTGCCGATGCCGTGAAAAGATCAGGAGCATCATGGACAAGATCACCATCCTCATCGCCGACGACTCAGCGCCCTTCCGCGACGGCATGCGCGCCATGCTGCGCCGCGAGAACGACCTGGCGCTGTTGGGCGAAGCCACCACCGGCGCGGAGGCGGTTCGCATGGCGGTCAGTTTGCAGCCCGACGTGGTATTGATGGACCTGCACATGCCCGAAGGCAACGGCATTGAGGCGACCCGCAAGATCGTGGGCCAGGCGCCGCACATCCGCGTGCTGGTGCTCACCATGTTCGAGGACGACGACTCGGTGTTCGCCGCGCTGCAGGCCGGCGCGCGCGGCTTCCTGCTGAAAGGCGCGGACAAGGCTGAGATCGTGCGCGCCATTCGCGCGGTCCACAGCGGCGAGGCGATCTTCGGCCCGGCCATCGCCCAACGGTTGATGGGCTACTTCGCCGTCCTGCGCCGGCCGGCCGCGACCCAGTCGCCTTTCCCCGAGCTCACCGACCGCGAGCGGGAGATCCTGGCGATGATCGCCCGCGGCCGAACCAATCAAGAGATCGCCGCTGACCTGGTGGTGAGCCTCAAGACCGTGCGCAACCACGTCTCCAACATCTTCGCCAAGCTCCAGGTGGCCGACCGGGCGCAAGCCATGGACGCCGCGCGGCGAGCGGGGTTGGGCGCAAGCCACTAATGGGCTGGCCCGGCCCAAGGCGAAAGCTTTACACACCAGCACAATCCAGAGGCGCCGAGGCCGGTTGCGCCGGACGGCGCCGGCAAGCCATTGGATTTGGCGCAGGATACAACCAAAATGAAGTAGACCATTTGGCGGGTATGCAAACCGCTATCAAACGAACGGCCGCCCGCTCAACGACGAACAACTCCAGATCTTACATCAAGGCGGCGCGATTCCGATCGTCATCAATCAACAGAACGCCTACTTCATGCTGAACTTTTTCTGGGCATTGGGGCTGGCCAACAAAAACCCGATCCTAGAGCAAGGCCCCATGATGGCGGCCGGTAAGCACAACGTGGGCAACTTCGCATCTACAGGTGGCTGGACGCTCGGTGCCAGGCCGGCCACCGCGTTGTATGCCAGCACCGCAATCGTCAAGCTAACGGCCGAACAACAGGCACGACTGGAGGAAGTAGTCGCCAACGTCTACCGCCCTTGTTGCGACAATCCTACCAGCTTCCCCGACTGCAATCATGGCATGGCCTTGTTGGGGTTGCTGGAGCTGATGGCCTCGCAAGGCGCGACCGTAGACCAGATGTTCACGGCGGCCAAACAGGTTACTGCGTTCTGGTTCCCCGAGCAAATGCTGGAAGTGGCTACCTTCTTCAAAGCCGTTGAGGGCAAGGACTTTGAGGCGGCCGATCCCCGCCGCCTCATGAGCCGAGACTTCATGTCGGCGAGCTGGTTTCAGGCCACACACCAGGCGCTGGCCGCCAAAGGCCTGTTGCCACAGGCGCCCAAGGGCGGTTCGAGCTGCGGGGTATAGCCGTTCGACCGGCAGCCGGCGCGAAGAGGGGGAAGGTCTTGCGACACCTTCCCCCTCTTCGCGTTCAGGTCCGAAGCGAATCAGTGACCGTGGTGCCCGTGCTGGTGGCCCCCCGCCGGCTTGCCGACATAGCGGGCCGGCTCCTTATCGAACGCCTTCTTGCAACCGACCGAGCAGAAGTAGTACGTCTGCCCCTGATACTCGGACTGGCCGGCGGCCGTCTTGGGGTCTACATTCATGCCGCATACAGGATCTTTGACCATCGTTTGACTCCTTTCATTCTTGATGGAGGGCTGGCCCTCCCAATGTTTGTAAGCCTCGTCTGCTCTGCCAGGCGGCATCGAGTGCCGCCTGGCAGAGCGGCGACCGAGCGCGGCACTTCAAATCTCACTGCACGCTGAGCGCCTGCTCGATGACTGCGCTAAGCTGTTGCAGCGGGACAGCGCCGACCACCGCACGGCCGTTGATGAAGAATGTAGGCGTACCGCGCACGCCTACCTGTTGACCCTCTTGCGTATCGGTCTGCACGCGGTCCTGCGTCTTGTCGTTCTTCAGACACGGCTCGAATTGCGCCATGTCCAGCTTCAGTTCTTGCGCCATCGCCAGGAGCTTGTCTTTGGTAAACGCGCCCTGATTCTCGCCGGCCTGCCGGCCGAACAACAGGTCGTGGTACGCCCAGAACTGGCCCTGATCGGCCGCGCACTCAGAGGCCTCGGCCGCCCAGACCGATTCCTGGCCCAGGATGGCCATGTGCTTGTAGACGAACTTGACCTTGCCCGTGTCCACGTACTGTTTGAAGAGGGCCGGCTTCACGAGCCGGAAGAACTGCCCGCAGTACGGTCACTGGAAGTCGCTGAACTCGACGATGGTTACCGGCGCATCTGGCGCGCCGATCTGATTGGCCGGCCGCACGGCAAACGCGATCTTCACCGCCACCGGCGTGCTCGTCACGCGGCTTTCGGCCGGCGATCCGCCTGCCTGCAGCGTGGCGATGGCGTCCAGCGTACCCTCGCGCGCCGCGGCACGGATGGCTGCCGCATCCGGGGGCGCTGGCGCTGCTGTTGGCACCGGCCAGGCGATGAGGCGGGTATAGGCGATTATGGCGATGACACCGAGCAGCACGCCAAGCAGTAGCCATACTACGGCGGTCCAACGGGACCCCGGCGCCGCCATGGCTGCGGCCGCGGGTGGCACCGCGTTCGCTTCCGTCGCCCTGATCTCTTCTTCAGTCATACGATTTCATCTCCTTGAGACCGGCTCGCGTTCGACCTGAACGATCCGGAGCGCCCGATCCACCCAAGGCAGCAGCCAAAAGATCAGCCCGAACGCGGCCAGCAGGCCGGTGACCAGCCGCGTCAGCGAGTTGA
>JBBIKA010000068.1:0-17885 GCA_037445695.1 Chloroflexota bacterium | reverse complement strand
GCGGGCGCACGGGACGCACAGCGCGCGGGCGCAGACAATTACCGGTTTAATTTTTTCAACATTCATCATGTTCGGGCGAATTCGGGCGGGCCGAACCGCACGGCCACCCGTTTGGCCTTCCGACTGCGCTATGCTAGAATGTTTTCCGTGATGAGTACGGTAGATCTGCATTGTCATACCACTGCTTCCGACGGCTCTCTGACGCCCGAACAACTGGTCGAACGGGCCGCGAAGCTCGGCCTCCAGGTGATTGCCGTCACCGACCACGATTCGACCGAGGGGGTTGCGCCGGCCTTGGCCGTGGCCCCGCGCTATGGGATCGAGGTGATTCCGGGGGTCGAGATCAATACCGACGTACCCGGGACGGAAGTGCATGTGCTCGGCTACTTTGTGGACCATGCCGATCCGCATCTGGCCGGCGAACTGGCCCGCCTGCGCGACGGCCGGATCGGCCGGGCCAGGCGCATGGCCGAAAAGCTGGCCGAGATGGGCGCGCCGGTCCGCTTCGAGCGCATCCTGCAGATCGCGGGCGAAGGCGCGGTGGGCCGGCCCCACGTGGCGCAGGCGCTGCTCGAAGCCGGCCACGTGACCAGCTTCGACCAGGCGTTTGAGAAATACATCGGCCGCAACAGCCCGGCCTATGTGGAGCGCCTGAAGTTTTCGCCGGCGCAGGCCTGCGCGCTGATCCGCCGGGCCGGCGGCGTGCCGGTGCTGGCGCATCCGGTCTTCTTCGATCGCGGGGGCGCGATCAAGGCGCCCTTCGACCTCGACGCCATGTTGCCCGAGCTGATCGAGGCCGGCCTGATGGGCCTGGAGGTCTACTACCCCGGCTACGACGCGGTGACCACCGGCTACTTGCTCGCCGTGGCGCGGCGCTACGGCCTCCTGCAAACCGGCGGCACCGACTTCCACGGCATACGCGTCGCCGAGCCGGATCTGGGCGGCGTCCATGTGCCGTTGAAGGCCGTGCGGAGGTTGCGCGAGGCATGGCAGAGGTTGCGCTGAGGGCCGAGGCGGCCGTGCCGCGCGGCCTCGAGGCGTCGCCGGCGCCCACGGCCGACCGTCTGGCGCATTTCATCCTGAAGGCCGTCAACAAGGCCGTGCGCGAATTCAACATGTTGCAGTCCGGCGACCGGGTGGCCGTGGCGGTCTCGGGCGGCAAGGATAGCCTGTCGCTCTTGCGTCTGCTGCAAGAACATCGGCTCTCCTCCGAGAAACGCTATACGGTCGTTGCCATCCACGTGCGCGGGGATGCCACCGGCATCACCGCGGCCTACCCGCCCCTGGAAGAGTGGCTGGCCGCGCAGGGGGTGCCCTATCGGATCGTGGCGCCGGAGCCGGCTGCCGACGACGTGCCTCCGCTCACGTGTCAGCGTTGCACCTGGCTGCGGCGCAAGGCGCTCTTCCTGGCGGCCGATGCGCTCGGCTGCAACGTGGTCGCCTTTGCGCATCATGCCGACGACGCGGCCCAAACCACGTTGTTGAATTTGCTCTACGGCGGCGAGGCGCGCACGCTGCAGCCGGCCGCGGCCTATTTCGGGGGTCGGTTTCGTTTGATTCGGCCGTTCATCTACGTGCCGGAAAGCGAGCTGGCCCGTTTTGCCCAGGCGTGCGGCTTCCCGCCGCCTCCTCCGGCTTGTCCGCGCAGCGGCGATTCGCGGCGCAAGCTGGTCGCCGATATGCTCAAGCTTCTCGGCCGCGACTATCTGCGCCAGGGGCGGATGAATCTGATTCGCGCCGGGCTGCAGCCGTTTGACGCCTGACGTTCGACTTTCCATCCGACCAAGGATCACACATGCGAGAATTTGCCATTGATTTGGCCCGGCGGGCGGGCGCGTTGCTGGCGGAGTATCACCGCCGCGCCGCCACGAGCCACGATTTCGACACCAAGAGCAGCCCGGTGGATCTGGTCACCGCGGCCGATCTGGCCGCGGATGCGCTGATCGGCGAGGCGATCCGGGCGGCCTTTCCCGCGCACGAGATCTATTCCGAAGAGAGCGCGCGCGGCCCCATTCCCCAGACGGAATGGCTTTGGGTGGTTGATCCGCTGGACGGCACAACCAACTTCGCGCACCGGGTGCCCTTTTTCGCCGTCAGCCTCGCGGTGGCGCATTACGGCGTGCCGGTGTTGGCGGTGACGTTCGAGCCGCTCGCGGATCAGGTCTTCTGGGCCGAAGCCGGGCAGGGCGCGTGGTTGCGCAGCGACGGCCAGGAGCGTCGCCTGCGCGTCTCGACCACCGCCGACCTGGGGCGCAGTCTGCTGACGACCGGCTTTCCGGCCGATCGGCGAACGAATCCCGACAACAACCTGGCCGAGTTCAGCGCGCTGGAGCGTCGCTCGCATGGCGTGCGACGCCAGGGCTCGGCCGCGCTGGAGCTGGCGTGGGTTGCCGCGGGCATCGTGGAGGCCTTCTGGCATCCGCGCTTGAAGCCGTGGGATGCGGCGGCCGGCTGGCTGCTGGTGCAGGAGGCGGACGGCCGCGTCACCGAATATGACGGCCGGCCCTGGCGATTGGATAGCCCGACGATGGTGGCCAGCAACGGCCAACCCGCGCTCCATGCCGCCATTTTGGAGACGATCGCCGCGGCGCGGGCCACCTTGCCGGAGAGAGCGGGCATTGCCGATCCCTGAAAGCGGCGTGTGAGCTGGAGCAGGTCATGTACATTGATCGGCGCTACCGGCCGCGGCGCCGGCCTTCGCCGTGGCCCATCGTTGTCCTGATTTTGATCCTGGCCGCGGCCGGCTATCTGCTGGCGACGCGCACCCGGTTCTTTGCCAATCCGTTCAATCCCTTGCAACCCACGCCCACCCCCACCCGTTCGGCTGCCAGCTATCTGGCCGAGGCCGAGGAGCATTACCAGGCCGGCCGGCTGAGGGATGCCGGGGCGGCCTATGCGCGCGTGGCCGACCTGGAGCCGAATAACGCCGACGCGTTCGCCCAACAGGCCTGGTTGCTCACCTTGCTCGGCCATCCCGAGCAAGGGATCGAACCGGCGCGCCGGGCCGTGGCGCTGAATTCCGGCGCCTACTATCAGGCGATCCTGGCCATGGCGCTGGATTGGAGCGGGCAGTATGACGAGGCCATCAAGGTGGCGTTGGCGGCCGTGGACAAAGATCCCCTTTCGGCCGAGGCGCATGCCATCCTCGCCGAGGTCTACGCCGACAAGAACAACTGGGGACGGGCGCTGGAAGAGGCGCGCACCGCGGCCAAACTCAAGCCCGATAGTTTTTTGGTGCAGCGGAACCTGGGCTATGTGTTGGAACGTCAGGGACGTTATGATGAGGCGATCGAAGCCTACCAGCGCGCGGCCCGGCTGGCGCCGAAGCTCGGCTACATTTATATCGGCGCCGGCCACAGCTATCTGGCCCAGGGCGATTACGAGGCGGCGCTGGCCCAGTTCCAGAAGGCGGTCGAGGCCAATCCCGATAGCCCCGTCGGCTACGATG
This sequence comes from Chloroflexota bacterium, assembly GCA_037445695.1. GTDB lineage: Bacteria > Chloroflexota > Anaerolineae > CG2-30-64-16 > CG2-30-64-16 > CAKZKT01. The sequence continues at coordinate 14,437 of JBBIKA010000068.1, read as the reverse complement.
CGTTGGGCCACGCCAGCGCGCTGGCCGGCGACCCCGACCGGGCCATCTCGGTGTTGCGCAAAGCCATCGAAACCGACCCGACCTACGGACAGGCCTACGCGCATCTGGGCCGGGTCTACTATACGCTGCTCAACTGGGAAGCAGCCATCGAACATTTCAGCAAGGCGGTTGAGCTGGGGGTGCGCAACGAAGAGTATTTCTACGAGCTGGGTCTTTCCTACGTCTATTTGAAAGATTGCGGCAACGCGGTCAAGTGGCTCCAAGAGGCTCTGCAACTGAACCCGGATTCCCGGCCTGCGCTGGACGGGTTGAAGCTGTGCGCGAAGGGGTGAGATTGAGCGTCGGTTGCGCCGCTGTTTGGCTGATCCCGGCCGGCATGATATAATTTTATTTAGCGTGCCTGAAAATAGCGTCCACGTGCCGGGCACGCCTTTCGCGAAATTTCGCGAAAGAAGTGTCTGGCACGTGCCGACGAATCCATTTTGAGGTTAGTACACTACCGAGGTTGATCTTTGATGCAACGAAACCTGATCGTCTTTCTGAGCCCGCTGTTGGTCGTCCTGGCGCTCGTCGGCTGTGCGCAGCCGACCCCCACCGTCCTGCCGCCCACCAAGACGCCCAAGCCGACTTTCACGCCCAGGCCCACACCCACGCCGCTGCCCCTCGTGACGCCCACCAGGCCGCCCACGGCGACGCCCACGGTCGTGCCCAGCCCCACGCCGATCCCGCCGACGCCGACCCCTTCCGCGCCCAGGTTGACCGCCAACCAGAACGTCAACGTGCGCAGCGGCCCGGGCACGAACTACGCGCGCATCGGCGAGCTGAGCGCCGGCCAGACGTTCGAGATCACCGGCAAGAATGGGGCCGGCGACTGGTATCAGTTCGACTTCAACGGCCGGCCGGGCTGGGTGCGCCAGGACTTCGTGACGGTGAGCGGCGACGCGGCCGCGATCCGGGTGGCCCAGAACATCCCGCCGCCGCCCACCGTGCCGCCTCCGCCGCCGACTGCGCCTCCGCCGCCGACTGCGCCACCCCCGCCGCCCGCGCCGAGCTATCCCTGGACCTATGTTCCCGGCTCGGCCATCCCGGCCCCCCAGTGTGGCGTGCCCAACTTCCAGGGCCAGATCCAATATCGCAACGGCACGCCGCAGAACGGCGTCTGCGTTGTGATTGACTACTACGGACCACGCCAGCTCAAATACTCGGGCAGCGGTGGCCAGGGCGACGGCAACTGGGGCTTCGCACCGTGTGGCCAGGGCGCCTGCCAGGGCGATATCTACATCTATGTCGTCGAATGTCCGCCCAACGTGCCGGACGGCGGCCTCTCGCTGGAGGGCAGCGGGATCGTGCTGAAGCAGGCATCGGATAAGTTCAAGGCCACGATCACCGACAAGTGCCAGGCCGGCCAGTGGACGAACATCATCTTCCGAGGGTCACAGTAAATCGGACGCGCGGCTTGCCATGACTCGTTCCCGGCGCTCGTCGCCTCGCCTGACCTGGCCGATCGGCCTGTTGCTGATCGGCTGTCTGGTGTTGGCCGTGTTCGCGCAGCGCCAGGCCATCGCCGCGTTCCTGTTCGACTTGACCGGCGAGGAGAAGCTGCTGGCGCAGCTCAAGGGGCTGACCGACCTGACCGCCGACCTCCTGCGGCCGCGGCTGCATCTGGCCGCCGATGCGGCGGTGCGCCATACCGACGTCAGCCCTTACGGCGTCAACGTCTTCCTCAACGAAGAGGTGGACTCGGCCAAGCGCGAGGAGACCGTGCGCCTGGCGGCCGAGGCCGGCTTCCACTGGTTGCGCCAGGAGTTTCCCTGGCAGGACATCGAGATCCACGGCAAGGGTGATTTCGAGGATCGGCGCAATCCGCCTGTCCGTTCAGCCTGGGACAAATACGATCAGATCGTCGCGCTGGCCGAAAAGTACGGCCTGGAGCTGATCGTGCGCGTCAGCACGCCGCCGGCCTGGAGCCGGGCGCGCGGAGACGAAGTGGGCACCTTCGCGCCGCCCGACAACTACGAAGACTTCGGCGATTTCGTCTACACGCTGGTGAGCCGCTACAAGGGGCGCATCCGCTACTACCAGATCTGGAACGAGCCGAACATCTACCCCGAATGGGGCAACTATCCGATCAGCCCGGAGGACTACACGCGGCTGCTCAAGATCGCGGCGACGCGGGCGCGCGCCGCGGATCCCGATGTGGTGATCATCGCGGGCGCGCTGGCCAGCACCATCGCGCTCCAGCCCGACGCGGCGCCGCCCCATAACGCGCTCAACGACCTGCTCTTTCTGCAACGCATGTACGATGCCGGCGCCGCGCCCTACTTCGACATCATGGCGATGCAGGGCTATGGCCTCTGGTCGGGCCCTACCGATCGGCGCATGCATCCGCGCGTGATGAACTTCGGCCGGCCGCAATTCGTGCGCGATCTGATGGTGGCCAACGGCGACGCGGCCAAGCCGATCTGGATCAGCGAGATGGGCTGGAATGCTGTGCCCGACGAGGTGGCCGACAAGCGCTTCGGCCAGGTGACACTCGAACAACAGGCTCGCTATACGCCGCTGGGCTACGAACGGATTCGCCGCGAGTGGCCCTGGGTGGGGGTGGCCAACGTCTGGTACTTCAAGCGCGCCACCGATGAATGGCTGCGCGCCGGCCGGCCCGAAGCCTATTTCCGCCTGGCCGATCCCGATTTCACCCTGCAACCGGTGTATTACAGTCTCAAAGCGTATATGACCGCGGGGCATTGAGATGAGCCAACGTCTTCCCCGGCCGCGGCGCCGACAACGCGACACTGCTTTGATCGTACTGTTGGTCGTCCTGATCCTGCTGTTGGCAGCCGTGCTGCGCTTCAACCGCCTCGACGCCCAAAGCCTGTGGGCCGACGAGGGGAACAGCGCGGCCATGGTGGGCCGCTCGCCGGGGCAGATCGCGCTCCACGCGGCCAACGACATTCATCCGCCCCTCTATTACTGGCTGCTCAAGCTCTGGACCGGCTTCGCGGGCACGGGCGAAGCCGGCTTGCGCTCGCTCAGCGCGCTCCTGGGGGTCCTTCTCGTCCTGGTCACCATCGGTCTGGGGATGCGCATAGGCGGCGCGCTATTGGGCCTGGTGGCCGGCCTGATCGCGGCGGTCTCGCCTCTGGAGGTGTATTACAGCCAGGAGGCGCGCATGTATCTGCTCCTGGCGCTGGAAGCCGCGGTCGCCGCGTATGGCTTCTGGTGGCTCATCGTCACGGAAGACGGCGAACTGCACGCGCTGCCGGGGACCGACGCGCCGCGGCTCAAGCTGTGGCCCGCGCCCTTCTTTCTCCTGGCCGCCGCGTTCGTCGCCGGCCTCTATACGCATTACTTCTTCCCGGTGATGATCGGCCTCTTGACGGCTCTCTATGGGATCTGGATCGTCACCACGCGCGCGCGCGGCGCGGTCGGCCGGCGCATCTTGCGCTGGACGATCCTGTGCGGGGTGGCGCTGCTCAGCTTCATCCCCTGGCTGAGCCTCGCGTTTCGCCAGCTCATCCATTGGCCCACGGCGACCCGGACCGCCGATCTGGGCGCCGCGCTGCGGGCCGCGCTGACGATGCTCAACTTGGGGCCGGTGGGCCAACACGCGGCCGCCGGCTGGTGGGTGTGGGCGTTGACGGCCCTGGCGCTGCTCGGCGCGGTGCCGTGGCCGGCCGCCTGTCGCCGGCCCTGGCGCTGGTTGTGTTGGCTGTTGCCGGTCGCTTGGGTGGCCGCGTCGCTGGGCATGATGGCGGCCTTCGGTCTCTTCCGCGAGGCTTATCTCAAGTTCCTGCTCATCGCCGGCCCGGCCTACGCGCTGCTGATGGCGCGCGGCGCGGTGGGCCCGGCCCTCACCTTGGGGCTGATCGGCCACGCCACGGCTCCGACCGAGGCCGACCACCCGCGCGCCATGCGCATCGGCGACCTGATCGGCGCGGCCTGGTGCATCGGAGCCCTCACCCTGGCGCTCGTGCTCTGCGCCATTAATCTGGACCGCTATTTCGGTGACCCGAAGGCGGCGCGCGATGACTATCGCGGCATCGCCGAGTTCATCGCGGTCACGGCCGGCCCGAACGATGCCGTCCTGCTTGTTGCTCCGGGCCAGCGCGAGGTGTTCAGCTATTACTATAAGGGGGATCTGCCGATCTTCGCCCTGCCCAGGCAGCGGCCGATGGACGCCGACGCCACCGTGGTCGAGCTCAGCCAGTTGCTGGCCCGCGACAAGGTCTTTGCCGTCTATTGGGCTACCCAGGAGGCCGATCCGAGTAACCTGATCCAGTCCTGGCTCAACAATCGGGGCTACAAAACCCTCGACCAGTGGCGTGGCAACGTCCGCCTGGTGGTCTATGTGATGCCCGAACGCCGGCCGACCGATGAGGTCGTCTCCGGCCTCAACTTGCCGTTCGGCCCCGACATTGTGTTGCGGGGCTACCGGAGCGGCAACCTCAATCTCACGGCGGGCGAGGTCACCCAGCTTCAACTGGTCTGGCAGGCCGTCGGCAAGCCTCCGCGGCGCTACAAGGTGTTCATGCAACTGCTCGACGCCCATGATCAGGTGATCGCGCAGCGCGATGCGGAGCCGGTCGGCGACGGCCGGCCTACCGACAGTTGGGAGCCGGGCGAAACGATCGTGGACAATCATGGGGTGTTGATCCCGCCCGGCACGCCGCCCGGCGACTATCGGCGGATCATCGGCCTGTACGATTATGAGACGGGCGAGCGGCTGCGCCTGGCGGACGGCAAGGACCATCTCGACCTGGCGCCGGTGCGCGTCAATCGCGCGTTGACGCCGCCGCCGCTGGCCGCGCTGAATATGATGCACGAGCAGCGCTTCGATTTCGGCGCCATTTCGTTGCTGGGCTATGACCGTTACAAGCGCGGCTACGGCCACGCGCCCGAGACGCCCCTCTTCCCCGGCGACCGGCTGCATCTCACGTTCTATTGGCAGGCCAATGTGCGGCCGCGCGCGGCCTGGTGGTTCTCGTTGACGCTGAGCGACGGCAGCGGCCACGCGGTGGCCAACCTGCGCTGGCCGCTGGTCGGCGACGCCTATCCGACGACCGCCTGGACCAAAGGTGAGGTCGTGCGCGGGGAACACGACTTGCAGATCGCTTCTGAAACGCCTCCCGGCGACTACCGGCTCAGCCTGACGTTGTTGCCCGATGATGAGACCGAGGTGAGCACCGCCTATCTCGGTGCGGTGAAGATCTCCGATCCCAAACAGCAACGTAACCCATGATCCTGGAAACTCTGGTTGTCGGCACGCTCGAAGTCAATTGCTACATCCTCGGCTGCGAACGGACGCGGCAGGCGGTGGTCATTGATCCGGGCGATGATGCGCGGGCGATCCAGGCCGTGCTTCGGCGCCACAACCTGACCCTGGTCGCGATCCTGGCCACCCATGCCCATTTCGACCATCTCCTGGCCGGCCGACCGCTCCAACAGGCCACCGGCGCGGCCTTCTATCTCCATCCGGCCGAACGGTCCATGTTGGAGGTGATGCCGCGCATGACGATGGCCTGGTTGGGCTACGATCCGGGCGAACCGCCCACGGTGGACGGCGATCTGCTGCCCGGCCGGCCGGTCGTTTTCGGAGACGAGACGCTGGAGGTGCGCTTCACGCCGGGGCATTCCCCCGGCGGGGTCACCCTGGTCCATCATGCCGGCCGCCGCGCGTTCACCGGCGATGCCCTCTTCGCGGGCGGGATCGGCCGCACCGACCTGCCGGGCGGCCATGCGGCCACTTTGCTGGCGTCCATTCGCGCGCAGATCCTATCCCTGCCCGCCGACTATGTCGTGTTGCCCGGCCATGGTCCGGCCACGACGGTGGGCGAGGAGGCGCTCACCAACCCTTTCTTGTTGGAGAGTGACCTGTGGCGCGGCCTTCAGGCCGCAGGTGGGCAGGCCGAAGTCCACACCACTGAGCGGGCTGAAGCCCACACCACCGGGCAGGTCGAAGCCCACACCGCCGGGAGCGACACCGGAGCGGACGCCTGGCCCGAAGAGTTTTGCTTGCCGGCGGAGCTGCGCGACGCAATTTTGGCCCACGCGCGCGCGGGCTATCCGGAGGAAGTGTGCGGCATCATCGCCGGAAAAAATAGCGTTGCGGTCGCGCTCTACCGCGGCCGCAACGTCTCGCCCACCCCGCGGGTGGCCTATGAGCTGGACACCGAGACGCTGCTTCGCCAGATCGAATTCGAAGCAACGGGCTTGACCCTGGCGGCCATCTATCATTCGCATCCGGCCGGGCCGCCTATCCCCTCCGCGAGCGACATTGCTCGCGCCACCTACCCCGATAGCATCTACCTGATCTGCAGCCTGGCCGATCCGGCCCGACCCACCCTGCGCGGCTTCAGGATCGTGGCCGGCCGGGTGACAGAGGTGCGCCTGACGTAAAGGCTCATCCTCCGGTCGCGCAGAGCGCGGCGCGATAGGCGGTCGCCAGCCAGATCCCCTCGGTCGAGCCTTCGATCGGCGGGTTGGCGCCGGCCAGCAGACGGCCCGCCACTCGCACGTTTTCCAGCACCGGGCGGCCGGCTTCGTCCACCGGCTGCATCTGGGCGTTGGCCGGCACGCCGGCCCGGTGCACCGGATGGCCCGCCGCGGCCAGGAACTCCGGACGGAACCAGCCGGTCAGTTCGCCGGCCGACCGCAGCGGCAGGTTGAAAACTACCTCGCGCATCTGGCCGCGGTGGTCGGTCGCGATGCCGCCGCCGTAGAGTCCGCCCGTCGCCAGGATGACCTCTCGACCGCGATACGTGGTCTGGCGCACAACGCCCGGCACCAGCAGGCCGGTCGCCCGGCCGCCGACCGTCTCGCCGCGGGCCACCGTCATGTCGAGCAGGATCGGCACGCCGGCCCGCGCCAGCGCCGTCTTGAAGGCCGCGTACAGCCGCATTCCGGGCACGCTGGGCGGCAGGGTCGGGATCTCGAACACGGGCACGCCCAGCCGGTCCTGCAGATCTTGCCACGCGTCCGCATGTTGCGCCAACCCCACCACCGCCGGCAGCCCGACGCGCGCGGCGCCGTCGAGCTGCGGCCGGATCTGGGCCGCCACCTGTCGGCGCACTGCGGGATCGTCGAACATGCGCGCCAGCCCGGCCGACGTCAGGTCGAAGCGGCTCGCCTGGCGCATCTGCGGCAAGTCGAAGAAGACGGCCCGCGCGGCCCATCCCTGGCGGGCCAGGTTGTCGGCGCAAAGGGAGGGGTAGAAATCGCGCCAGCCCCGCGGCCCGGCAATCACCATGGCCGCGGGCCGACGCAAGTCGCCGGCGGCAAAGCTTTCGGGCGCCAGCGCCACCTTCAGCGGGGCGCCCAGGGCGGTCGGCAACACCAGCCCATCTTCCGCGTCCGGCCGCTCATAAGCCCCCTGAGGCACGAACCGGATCCCCGCCGTCCGGCCCACCTCGCGCAGGGCGGCCAGTCCGCCGGCCAGCGCCTCCGGTCCGGCCACCGCATAAGGATGATCGGGGTGGGCGGCGATCCATTGCTCCAGCGTTCGGGGTGCCTCGGGGCCATCGGCTGCCGGATCGAGGATGCGGATCCAGCCCGGCGCGACGTGCGTCGTGCCGATGCCCGCTGCCAGCACGCGCACCTGTGCCCCGCGTTGGCGTGCGACCCAGGCGGCCAGCAGGCCGGCCGGCCCCGCGCCGATGACGAGAATTTCAGCCATGAGCGACCTCTCTCAGCCGATCGAGGCCCAGGATGCCTCGATAAATCTCTTCGTCCAGCAACGCCTGGCGCAATCCCTGGCCCCACAGCAGCGGCCGCTGGCCCTTCCAGCGTCGTTGCGCAAAATCGGCCAGCGCGGTCGTGGCCGATCCCGCGTCCACTCCGGCCGACTCGTGCAGGATGCCCGCGGCGCGATAGCCGCAAAAGCCGCCTTGACACGGCCCCATGCCAAGCCGCAGATCGCGACGCAGGTCGTCGAGGATCCATGGCGCGGATACGTCGCCGTGCGCGGCGGCCGCCGCCTCCAGATCGCGGCGCGTGACCAGCTCGCATTCGCAGATCAGTTGATCCGGCTCGGCCGCGTTTTCCACGTCTTCCAGCCGATGGCCGAGCCAATGCGGCTGGGGCGGATTGAGGGGGAGGCGCACGTCGGGCAAGACGTAATCCTTCGTCACGCACGGCCTGGTCACGCCGAGCTGTGCGCAGACCGCATCGGCGGCGCGCTCGGCCATCAGCCGGTAGGTGGTGAACTTGCCGCCGACAACCGTCACCAGCCCGGCGACGCCATCGCGGTGGGCATGATCCAGGACGGCAAAGGTGCGCTTGGCCTCGCGGCCCTCTGCCTGCGAGCCCTCTTCGTAGAGGGGCCGCACGCCCGCCCAGGCGCGCAACGGCCGCGCCTGGCTGAAGCCTGGCACCATCTTTTCGCCTTCCTGGAGCATGAGCTGCACCTCCCACGGCTCCACCGTGGTGTCGTTGGGGTCGGACACGTTGACCGAGGTGGTGCCGATTACGGCCACCGTGCCGACCGGCACCAGGATATCGCCGTCGCCGGGCTTGTGCAGGCGATTGATGATGGTGTTGACGAAGCGATACGCCATCGCGACCATCGTCCCCTTGCTGGGCCGCACGGTGAGATGACAGCCGGCCATGGCCGCGATCTGTCCGGCCCACGCGCCGGCCGCGTTGACCACCATCTGCGCGGCCACGAAGCGCTCTTCGGCCGTGCGTCGGCTGCGTAATCGCGCGCCGACCACGCGGCCCCCCGCCACCTGCAGGCCGACCACCTCTTGATAGGTGAGGACATCGCCGCCGAGCTGCCGGATCGCGGCGCCGAGCGCGGTCAGGATGTCGAACGAATCGCAGGCGGCATCGGGGACGCGGAAGACGCGGCGGATCTGCGGATTGAGCGCCGGCTCCTCCTTGAGCGCCTGGGCCGGGCTGATCTCTTCGGTCGGGATGCCGCAGGCCCGACATGCGGCATCCCACTCGTCGGCGTAGGCCGGGTCGTCTTCGGGCGTCTGGACAAAGAAGCCGCCGGTATCTTCGATGGCATGGGGCACGATCTTGCGCAGGATGCGGTTCTCTTCGATGCATTCCCGCGCGGATTCGGGGTCGCGCACCGCGTAGCGGCCGCCGGAGTGCAGCAGGCCGTGGTAGCGGCCCGACGTGCCGTCGGTCAGATCGGCGCGCTCCACCAGCGCCACTTTGAGTCCGCGCAGCGCCAGGTCGAGCGCAGTGCCGCCGCCCGTCGCTCCGCCGCCGATGATGAGCACATCGTATTCGGTCATGCGTCAGATCCTTGTGAGGCGTGCCGGGCGCCGTGGACGCGCGCGGCACGTGTGGGAAGAACTCTTCCGCCCTCAGGAGACTTATGTTTGCGAACAAGTATACACTGAACTACGCGGGCGACAAATTCAGGTTCTCCAGCTTCTGGTGGGACGAGAGGCATCTCGGCAATTCCGGAAGCAATTAGCCCTCCTGGCAGTCCTCTGGCAGTCGTCCCTGCTATAAGGGCCATAGCAATAACCTCATACATCGCAATCGGATAGCCTGTTCCCCGTCCTGGGGGGCCTGCTGCCGACGGGCAGATAGCCGTGTCCCCGAGCTGCGGCATCGGCGCGTCCGGTGATGGCATCTCTGCTGGTTATCTCAAAAGGAGGTAGGTTACATGAGCCAAGCGATCTGTTGCGTCTGCGAGAAGCCCATCGAGGGTCAAACGATCCAGATGGGCGGCCGGTCCTACTGCGCGGCCTGCCATGCCAGGGTGACGGCCGACCGCCGCGGGACGTGGTGGGCCAGCCTGGTCGGCGCGGGGGTGTTGGTGCTCTTTGTGTTGCTGGTCGCCCTGGTCGCCGGCGCGGCCAAACCCTACCTGGAGGGCGCGGCCCTGCTGGCCGTCGGGATCATCCTGGCGTTGGTGCCGGCCGTGATCTGGCTGGCCATCTTCTATGCCCAGGACGTGCGGGAGCCCGAGCCCAAGCGCCTGGTGCTGGGGGTCTTCGTGTTGGGCGCGCTGCTGGCCCAGGCGGTCGGCAGGCCGGTGACGGAAGACCTTTTCCGGGTCTCGCAGTGGATGGCCGCCGCGGGGCCGCTTTACCACATCCTGGCGGCCATCTTGATCATCGGCTTCACCGAGATGTTCCTGGTCTACGCGGCCGTTCGCTACACCGTTTACGGCTCGCCCGAGTTCGACGAGCGGGTGGACGGCGTCATCTACGGCACCGCGGCGGCGTTGGGCTACGCCACCGTGCTCAACGTCGGCTTCGTCGTGCAGGCCGGCGGGGTGGACCTGGCAGCGGGGGTCATCCGCATCGCGGTTACGGCGTTGGCCCTGGCCAGCTTCGGGGGGCTGGTGGGCTACTTCTTGGGGCGGTGCAAGTTCGAAGATGAGCCGCTGTGGTGGATGCCGGCCGGGCTGGCGCTGGCGGCCGTGCTCGACGGCCTTTTCATCTATGTGCGGGGCGAGATCACGACCACGGCCGTCGGCCTGGCCGGAGGCGGCTACAACCCCTGGCCGGGGCTGATCCTGGGCGCCGTGGTGGCCGGGGTCACCTTCGGCGTGCTGTTCTATCTGCTGAGCCGGCTGCGGCGACGGATCGCGGCGGCCGCCTGAGGCGGAACGAGAAGGAGATGAGACGATGATCGCAGAAATCAGAGCTCGAGCGCAGCAGCACGACCGGCTGGTGGACTGGCTCGTCGTGGCCATGATCGTGATCGCTCTCCTGGCGGGATGGGGCGTCAAGGCGGCGGCCGAAGGTCGCACGGTCGCGGCCGAGGCGGGCGGCCTGCAACTGCGCTATCCGGCCGGCTGGCTCAAGGTCAACGCGGAGCCGCCCGTCCTGTTGCGGGCCGAGGAGTGGCTGGGCCCCGCGCGCAGCGTGATCACCGTGCAGCGCCGGCCGTTGCCCGCGGTGGAAAACCCGCTGGCCGCGGTGCAGCAGGCGCTGACCCTGGAGCGGGCGCGCACCTGGACGGCCTATCGGACCCTGGAGACCGACGAGAACGCGGCCATCGCCGGCCGGCCGGCGCAGCGGATCGCTTTCGGCTATGTGGAGGCGAACCCCAACCCGTTCCTGCAGACCATGCCCGTGGTGATGTACGGCGAAGACTACCTGATCCGGGCCGGGGACGCGGTCTACATCGTGACCCTCACCGCGGCCGAGGACTATTACGACCGGGCGAAGGGCGCCCTGGGGCCCGTGGTGCGCTCCCTGCCGAGGTAAGAGGAGGATGAGCATGAGGACAAGAGGATATCTGTTCGGAGGCGTCCTGCTCGTGGGGATGCTCCTGTTCTCGGTGTGGTGGCAGGCGCACGCCGCTCCTCTGGCCGCGTCGGCGCCTGTGGATCCATCGGTAGTACAAATCATCGCGGCCGACGAGGGCCGGGGCGGCCGGCTCATCCCCAAGTGGAGCGGCAGCGGCGTGCTGATCTCGGCCGATGGTCTGATCCTGACCAACTGCCAGGTGGCCATGCCGCGGCTCATCTGGGACGACCCCGCATTCGACTACGACCTGCTGATCGTGGCGCTGGCCGGCGGGCCGAAGAAGCCGCCGGAGCCCGCGTACCTGGCGGAAGTGGTGCAGTATGATGCCGGCCTCGACCTGGCCCTGTTGCGCATCGCCCAGACCCTCGACGGCAGCTCCGTGGATGCGCAGAAGCTCAAGCTGCCGGCCCTGCCCCTGGGCGATTCCGATGCCCTGGCGGCTGGCGACGCCCTGGACATCTTCGGCTATGACGGTGCCGCCGGAAAGCCGCTCAGCTCGGCGGCCGGCGCCGTCACCGGCTTTTCCACCGGCCGCGGCGTTAAGGGCCGGGCGTGGATCCGCACCGATGCGCAGGTGGAGGGCGGTTTCAGCGGCGGCCCCGCGCTGAACGAGGACGGCGAGGTGGTGGGCGTGGTGGCGGCCGGCGCCGCGTCCAACGCCGACGAAGTGGTGCTGTGCCGGTACAAGGAAGACACCAACGGCGACGGCGTAGTGGACCAAAACGATGCCTGCGCGGCAACCGGCGGGACCATCGGCACGCTGCGGCCGGTCAACCTGGCCCAGCCGCTGATCAAGGCGGCCGCCAGCGCCGTAGCCCCGGAGCCCACGCCCGCGCCCCAGCCGAAACCGACGCGCCAGGCGCCGGCCGTCAAGGCCAGCGTCGGCCGGCTGATCTTCGCACCCGAGATTGACGAGTACGACCAGCCGGTGACCGTGGTGGAATCGCTCCCATCCGGCGCTGAGGCGATCTATCTGTTCTTCGACTACGAGAACTTCGAGGACGGCGCCACCTGGCAGCCTTTGCTGAGCTTTGACGGGAAGCCGCAGAAGAACGTCTGGCCGGCCGCCCGCTGGGACGGCGCCGCGCGCGGCACCGCGTGGATCAGCCTGAGCCTGGAGGACGAGCCTCTGGACGACGGCACCTATGAGTTCACCATCACCTACGAAGGTGCACAGCTCGGCTCGGCGACGATCGAAGTCGGCGGCCCGCCGGAAAAAGGTCCCACGTTCGGCCACATCGTCTTCTCGGCCGGCGGCCAGGAGGGATACCTCCTGCCGGGGGGCATCACCGAGATCGAGGCCAGCTTCGAATACGCCAACATGACCCGTAACACGAAGTGGTCCTACGTCGGCTACTATCAGGGCAAGGAGTTTGGCCGCGGCGAGGGGTCGCCCATAACGCGTGCCTCCGGCTCCAACGCGGTTTCCATGACAAGCAAAGAGGGCTTCGAGCCGGGGGTCTACCGCCTGGAACTCTACATCGAGGACAGGCTGGCGGCGACCGCCGATTGTCTGGTCGGTGAGAAGAAGGGAGCCTCAGAGATCTTCGGCCCCATCACCTTTGCGGAGGATGTGGACCGCCAGGGCAATCCGGTGCGGCCAGGCACGACCTTCAAGAGCGGGCTCTCTGAGCTCTATGCCTTCTTCGACTATGACGGGATGCAGGACGGTTGGGAGTGGGGCTGGCAATGGACGATCAACGGCGAAGCGCTGCGGCTCCAGAAGCGCACGTGGGAGGACGGCGCGAGCGGCCAGAACGAGCGGATCAGGATCTACAGCGATGATGTCCTCCCCGACGGCGAGTATCAACTCGACCTGTACGTGAAGGGCGAGAAGGTGCAGAGCGGGAGCTGCACCGTCGGCGGCAAGGCGCCGAAACCGACCCCCACCCCCAAACGGCCGACGAAGAAGGAGGGCGTGGAGATCTACGGCCGCATCGTTGACGCCGATACCGGCCGCGGCATCGCCGGCGCGTACTTTGTGGTGTTGCAGCCGGGGATCACCGTGGCGGACTTCGAGGGGGACGAGAGCCAGGTCTACACCATGGCCGAGACCGACCGCCAGGGGAACTTCAGTTTGCCCGATCTGCTGGCGCGGGGGGAGTCCTACAGCATCATAGTTGCGGCCCAGGGCTACCGGCCGATCAGCGAAGACGATGTATACATGGACGAAGACACCGAGTCGCCTTTGGAGATTACGGTGAGGTTGAACAGGGCGCGCTGAGGGGAGGGGAACATGCCTGGCACTTCGTAAGTGCCAGGCATGTCAGGGTTCAGGGCGGAATCAATTCCGCCCTACGTCCCGATTTTCGGAGCAGGAGAAAACGATGGCCACTAACATACCGAGAGGCACAGGGGTAACGCTTGTCGCCATCGGCGTCTGGCTTTGCCTGGCCGTCATCGGTTGTTCGCCCAGGGTATCGCCAACCCAGCCGCCTCGCGCCGCCACCCGGCAGCCCGCTCCGACACGGCCTCTGCCGACGCTGCAGGCCGAGCCCACCCGCCAACCGCCGGCCCAACCAACTCAGCCGCCGCCCACCCTGCCGGCGACTTCCCGTTCCCCCCAAATTGGGGAGGCAGGAAGGCCGACCCCGCGTCCCCAACAGCCGCAGGCGCAACCGGCGCAGCCACAACAGGCCCCGCAACCCCTGCAGCCAGACCAACCAACGCAGCCACAAGGGGTTGCGCCGCCGGCCGCGGAGATCAACCTGGTCGGCATCTGGGAGAGCCAGATCATGACCGATTACGGGGTCATGTCCGCCCAGATGATCCTGCAGCCCAACGGCAACTACTCCTACCAGGTGATCATGGGCGAACTGATGACCTGGGAGGTGGGCACCTACGAGGTATTGGCCGACCAGACTTTCATCCACTTTGCGTTGGAGGATTACGGGCCAACGACGTACCGGGGAACTCAACTCTCGCGGCCCATGAGCTGGAGCGTGTTCTACACCGTCGTGGACGCGGACACCATGATCTGGGAGGATAGCGTGTTCGGCACCCAGTGGACCGTGCATCGCAGGAGATAGGGCTGCCGTGCCGACAAGGCTCCAGTCCCCCGACGAGGTGGACGGTATGCTTCACAGGGTGGGTGTTCACCGGTATTTCGGAACGGCGTCCTACCCCGCGCTGACCTCGATGCCAGAAAACGGTTTACCCCCACCCCCGCCCCCTATCAGGGGGCGGGGAGAAGTCGAAAAGGGGGTTTGCGGGGGGCG
>JBBIKA010000067.1:16625-18089 GCA_037445695.1 Chloroflexota bacterium | reverse complement strand
TGGGGCCACGCAAGTTGCGAGTCCTACCGTCTTCCCACCAAAAGCCGCAGAGCCGTAAATTGGTAAGCTGGTAGGGTGGTAATCGGTCAGTTGGAAACCATGCCTCCAATCACCAACCCACCAACCTACCAATCTACCAACCCACCAACGAGGAGCCATGGACCACATCAAATCCCTCAAATGCCTCATCTGCGGCGCGGAGTACCGGCCCGACGAGATCGCATACGTCTGCCCGAAGCATGGCGACGACGGCATCGTGGACGTCCAGTACGACTACGCGCTGATCGGCCGGCGGATCAGCCCGGCGACGCTGGCCGAAAATCGCGACTACACCATCTGGCGCTACCGGCCCCTCCTGCCGATCGAGCTGGATAGCCCGGTGCCGCCCCTGACGGTGGGCTGGACGCCACTCTACCGGGCCGATCGCCTGGCCGCCGGCCTGGGGCTGAAGCATGTGTGGGTGAAAGACGAGGGCCGCCAGCCCAGCGCCTCGCTCAAAGACCGGGCCAGCGCGATCGCCGTGATCAAGGCGCAGGAGCGCCGCGCCGAGGTCATCACCACCTCCAGCACGGGCAACGCCGGCGCGGCCCTCTCTGCATTGTGCGCCAGCGTGGGCCAGAAGAACGTCATCTTCGTGCCCGAATCCGCGCCGCCGGCCAAGATCGCGCAACTACTGGTCTACGGCAGCACCGTGATCCTGGTGCGCGGCACCTACGACGACGCGTTCGAGCTGTGCGCGTTGGCTGCTAAAGAGTTCGGCTGGTATAATCGTAATACCGGCTACAACCCCTACATGAGCGAGGGCAAGAAGACCGCGGCGTACGAGATCTGCGAGCAGTTGAGCATGTCCGCGGCGGACGATCATCCGCCCCTACGGTGGACCGCGCCCGACCGCATCTTCATCCCGGTGGGCGACGGCTGTATCATCGGCGGCGTGCACAAGGGGCTGAAGGACCTGTTGGCGCTCGGCTGGATCGCGAAGATGCCGAAGCTGATGGGCGTGCAGGCGGCCGGCTCGGCCGCGCTGTACGACGCGTGGCAGCGCGGCATCAGCGCGCTGGAGATGCAGCCGATCGACGCGCGCACCCTGGCCGACAGCATCTCCGCGGGCCTGCCGGCCGACCGCATCAAGGCGCTGGCCGCGGTGCGCGAGACCGGCGGCGCCTACATCAAGGTGACCGACGAAGAGATCCTGGCCGCCATCCCGGCGCTGGCCCGCGGGGCCGGCGTCTTCGCCGAACCGGCCGCCGCGGCCGCCTACGCAGGCCTGGTCAAGGCCGTCGAGCTGGGGCTGGTGGACCCTGAAGAGCGCATCGTCGTTCTCTCTACCGGCAACGGCCTGAAGGACATCGCCTCCGCGCGCAAGAGCGTGGGCGAGCCGCTGGTGGTGGATAAGGACCTGGCGGATGTGAAACGAGCGTTGAAAAGGTAAACTGGTGGATCGGTAGGTTGGTAGGTTGGTAG
>JBBIKA010000067.1:0-16525 GCA_037445695.1 Chloroflexota bacterium | reverse complement strand
TGAAACGAGCGTTGAAAAGGTAAACTGGTGGATCGGTAGGTTGGTAGGTTGGTAGGTTGGTAGATTGGTAGGTTGGTAGGTTGGTAGATGGGTAGATTGGTAGGTTGGTAGGTTGGTAGGTTGGTAGATGGGTAGATTGGTAGGTTGGTAGATGGGTAGATTGGTAGGTTGGTAGATTGGTATGCTGATTGACCGCTCTACCAAGTTACCAGTCTACCAGTCTACCAGTCTACCAATCTACCAAGTTACCAGTCTACCAGTCTACCAATCTCCCAAGTTACCAGTCTACCAATCTACCAATCTCCCAAGTTACCAGTCTACCAATCTCCCAAGTTACCAGTCTACCAATCTCCCAAGTTACCAGTCTACCAATCTACCAAGTTACCATAAGGACATACCCATGATAGACCTGACCATCCATCCCGACCGTCTCGCCCGCGCGGTCCAACGCGCCCGCGAGCGCAACATCATTATCCCGACCTTCGCACAACAGCGCAACCCGGCCCTGATCCCGGACAAGATCAAGGCGGAGCTGAAGGGGATCGGCCTGTGGGACGTCAACCCGCGCAACCTGTTCCGCATCACCTGGCACAACGAGCCGGTGCCGTTCGGCGGCGGGTTCGGCGGCGTCAACTACCTGGAGCTGCCCAAGGCGCTCACCGGCGTAAACGCGCGCATCCTGGTGCTCGTCGGCAAGTGGTTCCCCACCGGCGCGCACAAGGTCGGCGCGGCCTTCGGCTGCCTGGTCCCGCGGCTGGTCACCGGCCAGTTCGACCCCACCACCCAGAAAGCGGTGTGGCCCTCCACCGGCAACTACTGCCGCGGCGGCGCGTACGATTCTGCGTTGCTGGCGTGCCAGTCCATCGCCATCCTGCCCGAAGGCATGAGCCGTGAGCGCTTCGAGTGGCTGAGCAAAATCGCCGGCGAGGTGATTGCGACCCCCGGCACCGAGAGCAACGTCAAGGAGATCTTCGACAAGTGCTGGGAGCTGCGCCGCTCGGGCCAGGACCTGATGATCTTCAACCAGTTCGAGGAGTTTGGCAACCACCTCTGGCACTACGACATCACCGGCCACGCCATCGAAGAGGTGTTGGAAAAGGAACTGCGCCCCGGCGAGCGACTGGCCGGCTCGGTCTTCACCACCGGCTCGGCCGGCACCATCGGCGCGGGGGACTATCTTAAGAAGCTGTTCCCCGAAAGCAAGCTGGCGGCGTCCGAGGCGCTGCAGTGCCCCACGCTGCTGCAGAACGGCTTCGGCAGCCATCGCATCGAAGGCATCGGCGACAAGCACGTGCCGTGGATCCACAACGTCAAGAACACCGACATGGTCATGGCCATTGACGACGAGGTGCCGATCCAGATGATCCGCCTCTTCAACGAACCCGAAGGCAAGAAGTACCTGCTTCAAATGGGGGTTCCCGAGTCGCTGATTACCAATCTACCATGGATTGGCATCTCCGGCGCGGCCAACATCGCCTCGGCCATCAAGATGGCGAAATGGTACGAGTGGGGCGAGGGGGACGTGATCGTCACCGTCCTGACCGACTCGATGGAGCTGTACGGCTCGCGGCTGGCCGAGCTGACCGCCGAGCGCGGCCCCTACACCGCCCGCGACGCGGCCATCGGCTATCACCAGTACCTGATGGGCCTCAGCACCGACTATGTCGAAGAGCTGACCTATCCGGCCCGCAAACGCATCCACAACCTGAAGTACTACACCTGGGTCGAGCAGCAGGGCAAGACCTACGAGGAGATCCAGGCGCAATGGTATCAGAAGGACTACTGGACGAGCATCCACGGCCAGGTGGATGAGATAGATGCGTTGATCGAGGAGTTCAACGCGCAGGTGGGGCTGCTGTAGCGGAGAGCAAGCCATGTCCGACTACTTGATGATCCAACCCTTCGCCGTCCAACTGCGGCGGATCCTGAAAGAATACGAGACGAACGGCTCCATCTTCGGGATCCACAAATCGCAGTTCTACACCCCCAGGCCCAATGCGCCTTATGCGGTCCCGGACGTCTTCGGCAAGTATCTGGCCACCCCCATTGGGCCGTCGGCCGGCCCCCACACCCAAATGAGCCAGAACATCGTCAGCGCCTGGTTGTGCGGCGGCCGCTTCATCGAGCTGAAGACGGTGCAGATCCTCGACGAGCTGGAGATCCCGCGGCCCTGCATTGACATGGAGGACGAGGGGTACAACGTCGAGTGGTCGCAAGAGCTGAAGCTGGAAGAGTCAGCCCATGAGTACATCGTCGCCTGGGCGCTGGTGCACATCCTGCCGCGCATCCTGGGGTGGGAGGGCGCCGCGCCCATAGGCACGATCTTCGACATGAGCGTCGGCTACAACCTGGAGGGCATCCAGAGCCCCCGCGTGCGCCGGTTCATGGACAAGATGGTGGATGCCTCCGAAGAGCTCGCGCAGATCCGGGCGATCTTGCGCCGTGACTTCCCCCAGTTCGCCGACATCGAGATCCCGACCCAGATCGCGAACAGCATCACCCTCTCCACCATGCACGGCTGTCCGCCCGACGAGATCGAACGCATCTGCCGCTACCTGTTGACCGAACGCAAGCTGCACACCGTGGTCAAGCTGAACCCGACCTTGCTGGGCAAAGAACAGGTCCTGGACATCCTGCATAACCACCTCGGCTTTCGGGAGATCCACATCCCCGACTCGGTCTTCGAGCACGATCTCGCCTACGACAAGGCGGTCGGCTTGATCGGCCGGCTGCAGGAGCTGGCTGCGCAACAGGGCCTGGCGTTCGGCGTGAAGCTGACCAACACCCTGGCCATGCAGAACCACAAGCGGATCTTGCCGGGGGACGAGATGTACATGTCGGGCCGGGCGCTCTATCCGATCACGATGAACCTGTTCAACAAGCTGGCCCATGAGTTCGACGGCAACCTGCGGGTCTCGTATTCGGCCGGCGCGGACGCCCTGAACATCGCGACCATCGCCGCCTGCGGCCCGGTGCCCATCACCGCCTGCTCCGACCTGCTCAAGCCCGGCGGCTACGCCCGCTTCGGCCAGTGGCTGGAGAACCTGGAGGCCGCGCTGGCCGCGGCTGGCGCCAGGAGCCTGGCCGAGTTCTCGGCGAACAGGTTGGCCAATCTGAAGGCCGCGGCGGCCGAGTCGCTGGTCAACCCGCGTTACAAGAAGGAGTACTGGCGCTACGGCCTGCCGAAAGTCCGTTCGGGCTTGGGCTTGTGG
This sequence comes from Chloroflexota bacterium, assembly GCA_037445695.1. Taxonomy (GTDB): domain Bacteria; phylum Chloroflexota; class Anaerolineae; order CG2-30-64-16; family CG2-30-64-16; genus CAKZKT01. The sequence continues at coordinate 13,313 of JBBIKA010000067.1, read as the reverse complement.
GATTGCATCGTCGCGCCGTGCATGGAACAGTGCGCGGTGTGTCAGGACGTGCCGGAGTACAACTGGTGGATCAAGCAGGGTGAGCCCGACAAGGCCCTGGACGTGATCCTGGCCCGCAACCCGCTGCCCGGCGTCACCGGCTACGTCTGCAATCACCTGTGCCAGACCCGCTGCGTGCGCAACGACTACGAGGAGACGGTGGCCATCCGGGCCCTGAAGCGCTACGCAGAGGAGAACGGCCGGACCACCCCGCTGACGCCCAAGCCGCGCACCGGCAAGCAGGTGGCCGTGATCGGCTCGGGCCCCTCCGGCTGGTCGGCCGCGTTCTACCTGGCGCTGAACGGCGTCCAGGTGACCATCTTCGAGGCCAAAGACGTCATCGGCGGCATGATGCGCCTGGTGCCGGTCTTCCGGCTGCCGTGGGAGGTGATCCAGCGTGACGTGGATCGCATCCTGGGGCTGGGCGTGGAACTCAAGCTAAACCATCCCATCACAGAGCCGCCGGAGCGGCTGCTGCAACAGGGCTTCGACGCGGTCTATGTGGCCACCGGCTTCCAGCGCGAAGCCCCGCTGCATATCCCGGGCATCGAGGGGCCGGGCGTCTACGCCGCGCTCGACCTGTTGGATCGCACCCGCCGCGGGGAACGGCCCGACCTGGGCCGTAAGGCGCTGGTCATCGGCGGCGGCGACACGGCCATGGACGCGGTGCGCACCTCCCGGCGGTTGACCGGCAACCCGACCACCATTGTCTACCGCCGCACCCGGGCCGAGATGCCCGCCAGCCCCGAGGAGCTGGAGGCCGCGCTGGAAGAGGGCAACGAGCTGTTGGAGCTCACCACGCCGGTGCGCGTGGTGCGGGATGAGGGGGGCAAGGTTGTGGGGCTGGAGTGCCTGCGCAACAAGCTGGGCGAGCCCGGCCCCGATGGCCGCCGCAAGCCGGTCGCCATCCCCGGCAGCGAGTTCCAGATCCCGTGCGACACGGTGATCGTGGCCGTGGGCCAGAACCCCGACTTTTCGTTCCTAGAAGGCAGCGTGGTGACGGTATGCAACGAGGGCGGCATCGCCGTGGATCCGGCCAGCGGCAGCACCGGTGTGCCGGGGGTCTACGCCGGCGGCGATGTGGCCGCGGCCGGCCCGGAGAGCATCATCGCGGCCTGCGGCGACGGCCGCCGCGCGGCCGAGGCGATCTGCTGGCAGCTCGGCGTCCCGTTCGACCAGCCGCCGGCCCCCATGCCGCGCCTGACGGCCGAGGAGATCATCGAGGTAAAGCGCGTGCGGGCACGCAAGACGCCGCAGGTGAAGACGCCGATGTTGCCCATCGAGCTGCGCGAGAGCTTCGACCTGATTGACCTGGGCTTCTCCAGGGAACAGGCCCAGGCCGAGGCGGCCCGCTGCGTGCAATGCACCACCTTCTGCGACAAGTGCGTGGAAGTGTGCCCCAACCGCGCCAACCAGACCTTCCTGATGCGGCCCGTGGACGTGATGTTGCCGCGGCTGGCGTATGTGTCGCAACCCGCCGGGTTGCGGACGGTCGGCCTGGAACGCTTCGTGATCAAGCAGGAGCGGCAGATCATCAACATCAACGACTTCTGCAACGCGTGCGGCGACTGCACCACCTTCTGCGTGCACCAGGGCCAACCCTGGCTGGACAAGCCGCGGCTGTTCCTGAACGAGAAGGACTTCCTGGCCGAAGATCACAACGCCTACCGGATCACCGACAACCTGATCCGCCACCGCGAGCATGGCCGCGAGACGAGCCTGGCGCGCGAGGACGGCGGTTACCCCGGCGGGCACAGGCTGATCTACGAGTGCCCTGAGGCGCGCATCGTCCTGACGCCGGCCTTCGAGATCGTGGAGATGACGGCGAAGGCCGCGTTTGCCGGCGTCCTCTCCCTGCGCGACGCGGCCGAGATGGCGGTGCTGCTGCGCGGCGTGACAGAGACGCTGCCGCAGCTGTTGTTGTAAACAGGAGGCATCTATGCTCATCACCAACGGACACGTTTTTACCCTTGACCAGGCCAACCGCGAGTTCACCGACGGCGCGGTCTACTGGGAGGGGGACACCATCGTGGACGTCGGCCCCACGGCGGCGCTGGTGGCCAAGTACCCGCGGGCCCCGCGGCTGGACGCCGGCGGCAAGCTGGTGTTGCCCGGCATGTTGTGCGGCCACACGCACTTCTACGGCGCGTTCGCCCGCGGCATGGCCATCCCCGGCGCGCCGCCCACCAACTTCGTGGAGATCCTGGAGAAACTTTGGTGGAAGATAGATCGGGCTTTGCTGTGGGACGACATCCGCTACAGCGCGCTGATCTGCCTGGTGGATGCCGTGCGCCACGGCTGCACCACGCTGATTGACCATCACGCCAGCCCCAACGCCATTGACGGCAGCCTGGACATCATCGCGGACGCGGTCAAAGAGGCCGGCCTGCGGGCCAGCCTGTGCTACGAGGTCACCGACCGCAACGGCCCGGACGGGGCCAAAGCCGGCATCGCCGAGAACGTGCGCTTCCTCAAGCGTTGCCGCCGGGAGCAAGACCCGCAGCTGGCCGCGTCCTTCGGCCTGCACGCCGCCTTCACCGTGTCGGACAAAACCCTGGAGGCCTGTGTAGCCGCGGCCGAAGGGCTGGAGACCGGCTTCCACATCCACGTGGCCGAGGACAAGGCCGACCAGGATCACAGCTTGCGCCAGCACAACCTGCGCGTGGTCGAGCGCTTGCAGAAGTTCGGCATCCTGGGCCCACGCTCCATCGCCGTGCATTGCGTGCACCTGGACGAGTACGAAAAGGACATCCTGCGGGAAACCGGCACCCTGGTGACCCATCAGCCGCGCTCCAACATGAACAACGCCGTAGGACTGCCCGACGTGGCCGGCATGTTGGCCCGCGGGATCCCGGTGGCGCTGGGCAACGACGGCTTCTCGAACTGCATGTTCGACGAGATGAAGGCCGCGTACCTGGCGCACAAGCTCAACACCCGCAACCCACAGGCCATGCCCGGAGACGTGGTCCTCCGCATGGCCTATCCGCACAACGCCCATCTGGCCGCGCGCTTCTTCCCGCAGCCGGTGGGCCAGTTGACGCCCGGCGCATTTGCCGATATCATATTGCTGGACTACGCCCCGCCGACGCCGCTCAGCGCGGGCAACCTGCCCTGGCATATCCTGTTCGGCGTGGACGGCGCACACGTCACCCATACCATCGCTTCCGGCAAGGTGCTGATGGCCGACAAGAAGCTCACCGCCCTGGACGAAGAAGCCATCATGGCCAGGGCGCGCGAGGCGGCGGTGAGGGTGTGGAAACGGGTCGGTTGAGTACGCCAGCGGAGTTGAATCATGTGGCAGAGCTATTTCGCGCCCGGCACGGTCGCCGAGGCGCTCGAGCTATTGGCCCGCTACGGCGACACATGTCGCCTGATCGCGGGCGGCACCGATCTGATCCTGGAGATCGAGCGCGGGATCCGCGCGCCGCAGACGCTCATTGACATCTCGCGCATCCCCGGGCTGGACGAGATTGGGAGGTTGGGGATTGGGGATTCCTTCACCCTCGGCGCTAACGTCACGCACAATCAGGTCGTAGCGTCGGCCGATCTGGTGGCGCATGCGTTTCCGTTGGCGCGCGCCTGTTGGCTGGTGGGCGCGCCGCAGATCCGCAACCGCGGCACGGTGGCCGGCAACTGCGTGACGGCCAGCCCGGCCAACGATACCATCACCCCGCTGTGGGCCATGGACGCCACGTTCACCCTGGCCTCGCGCGAGCGCGGGGAGCGGACCCTGACGTGCGCCGAGTTCTTCCGCGGCGTGCGCCAGACCGCGCTCCGGCCCGAGGAGATGCTGGTGCGCATCAACGTCCCGGCCCTCAAACCGACCGAGCGCGGCACCTTTCTCAAACTGGGATTGCGACAGGCACAGGCGATCAGCGTGGTGAACGTGGCGGTGATATTAGAGAGTAGGGATTGGGGATCAGGAAATTCCCCAATCCCCAATCCCCAATCCCCAGCTTCCAATCCCCAATTCCCGATCATCTCCCATGCCCGCATCGCCCTCGGCTCCGTGGCGCCCACCATCGTCCGCGCGGCCGAGGCCGAGGCGTACCTGGCGGGCAAGGAGCTAACGGACGAGGTCATCGCCCATGCTGCCGAGCTGGCCGCGGCCGCCGCGCGTCCCATCTCCGACGTGCGCGGTAGCGCTGAGTATCGCCGCGACATGGTGCGCGTCCTGACCGCACGCGCGTTGCGCCAGCTGCGCGCGGGCACCGAGCGCGCGGATTGGCCGGCGCGGCCGGTGTTGCTTTGGGGGAAAGCGAATCCGCGCATCGGCAAATCGGCGCATGCAGCACTATCCGTGCCCAATCCCCAAGCCCCAATCTCCCTCCTCCTCAACGGCAAGCCGACGACCCTGCCCACCGCCCGTGGCAAGACGCTGCTGCGTGCGCTGCGCGAGGACGCCGGGCTGACCGGGACGAAGGAGGGCTGCGCCGAGGGCGAGTGCGGCGCGTGCACCGTCTGGCTGGACGGCGTGGCGGTGATGAGCTGCCTGGTGCCCGCGGAACAGGCGGAGGGCTGCGAAGTGATCACGGTGGAGGGGCTGGCAGACCTGGCCCCCCGGCCCGCTTCCCATCTAACCCCCCAGCCCCCTTCCCTTCCAGGGAAGGGGGAGCCAACCTCCCCTCCCCCAATTTTGGGGGAGGGGCCGGGGGTGGGGGCCTCCCCTCTCCTCGCAGGAGAGGGGCCGGGGGAGAGGTCGCCCGCAGGAGAGGGGCCGGAGGAGAGGTTGCATCCCATCCAGCGCGCGTTTATCGAAGCCGGCGCGGTCCAATGCGGCTACTGCACCCCGGGCCTGCTGATGTCGGCTGCCAAACTGCTGGAAGAGATCCCGCAGCCCACGGCCGACCAGGTCAAACAGGCGCTGACGGGCAACCTGTGCCGGTGTACGGGATATTATAAGATCCTGGAAGCGGTAGAACGCACGGTCGTACGATAGTACCATGATACGATTACTGCCTTGTCTACTTGTCTACTTGTTTCCTTGTCTACTTGTTCCCTTGTCTACGCCCCAGAGGATCACCGAATCATGAGCTATCGAACCATCGGCACCAACGTCCCGCGCATTGACGCGCCGGGCAAGGTCACCGGGAAAACGCTCTATCCCGGCGACATCGTCTACCCGAACATGCTGCACATGGCGACGCTGTTCGCCGGCCGGCCGCACGCCCGCATCCGCGCGCTGGATACCTCGGCGGCCGCGGCCGCGCCGGGCGTGGTCGCCGTGTTCACCGCCGCCGACGTGCCGGTGAACGAATACGGCCTGCAGCTCAAGGATCAGCCCGTGCTGTGCGGCCCCGGTTCGAACAAGCCGGGCGCAGACGTGGTGCGTTTCGTGGGCGACCAGGTGGCGCTGGTGGTGGCCGAGACCGAGGCCCAGGCGCGCGCCGCCTGCAAGTTGATCCGCATCGAGTGGGAGGACCTGCCCGTCCTCACCGATCCGGAGCTGGCCGCGCCGTCGCTGGCCGGCGGGCTGGACGGCGCCGACCCGGCGCGGCCGGTGCCGTTCCAGCTTCACCCCCACAGCGCAGACAACATCTGCTACGGCTACCGCATCCGCAAGGGCGACATCGCCGCCGGCTTTCGCGCGGCCGATGTCATCGTCGAGGGGGTCTACCAGACGCCGGTGCAGGAGCACGCCTACCTCCAGCCCGAGGCCGGCGTGGCGTACGTTGACGAGGCGGGCCGCGTGACGGTGGAAGTGGCCGGCCAGTGGGCGCACGAGGACCAGAAGCAGATCGCCCACGCCTTGGGCCTGCCCCTCGAGCAGGTGCGCGTGATCTACCCGGCCATCGGCGGCGCGTTCGGCGGCCGCGAGGACATGTCGGTGCAGATCACCCTGGCGCTGGCGGCCTGGCGGCTGATACAACGGGGCATCCGCCGGCCGGTGAAGACCATCTGGACCCGCGAGGAGTCCATCATCGGCCACGGCAAGCGCCATGCGATGAAGATCTGGGCCAGGTGGGGCGCCCGCCGCGACGGCACGCTCACCGCCGCCCAGGTCAAGGTGATCGCCGATGCGGGCGCGTACATGTACACCAGCAACAAGGTGTTGGGCAACACCACCCTCACCTGCACCGGTCCCTACGAGATCCCGCACGTCGCAGTGGACACCCACGCGGTCTACACCAACAACGTGCCCGGCGCAGCCTTTCGCGGCTTCGGCGGGCCACAAGGCAACTTCGCAGCCGAGTGCCAGATGAACAAGCTGGCCGAGGCGCTGGGCATGGATCCGGTCGAGCTGCGCCTGAAGAACGTCCTGACCGACGAGAAGCTCCTTTCCACCGGCACGCCCATCCCCGGCGGCGTCGGCCTGACACAGACGATCATCGCCGCGGCGCGGGCGGCCGGCTGGACGCAAGACGAAGCGGGGCATTGGCACAAGCCGCTTGCGGATTCCCGATCCCCAATCCCCAACCCCCAACCCCCTATCCGCAAGGGCATTGGCTTCGCCTGCGGCTTCAAGAACGTCGGCTTCTCCTTCGGCTACCAGGAGAACAGCTATGCGCGGATCGAGCTGCGCGGGGATGCCGACATCCGGGAGGCGGTCGTCTACTTTGCCGGCGCGGATTGCGGGCAGGGCAACCACACGGTCGTCGTGCAGATGGCCGCCGAGGCGCTGGGAATACCGCTCGAGCGGGTCAAGCTGATCGCGTCCGACACGGCCTTGATGGGCAGTGCGGGCAGCGCGTCCGCCTCTCGCCTCACCTACATGGCGGGCAACGCGCTGCGGGCCGCGGCCGAGAAGGCGTTGGCGGCCTGGCGGAACGAAGACCGGCCGGCCGTGGGGGAGCACGTCTACCTGGCGCCCAAGACGACGCCGCTGGACCCTGAGACCGGCTACGGCAAGCCCAATTTCGCCTACGGCTATGTGGCCCAGGCGGCCTTCGTGGCCGTGGACACCGAAACCGGCCAGGTGCGGGTGGAGCGCTTCGTCAGCGCCGATGACGTGGGCAAGGCGATCAACCCGCAACAGGTGATCGGCCAGATCGAAGGGGGCGTGGTGCAGGCCCTGGGGTACGCGGTGCTGGAAAACTGGCAGGCGAAAGACGGCTATGTGCTCACCGACCGGCTGAGCACCTATCTGATCCCGACCGTGTTGGACGTGCCCGATCGGCTGGACGCGCTCATCGTCGAGGTGCCCGACCCCAATGGCCCCTTCGGCGCGCGCGGCATGGCCGAAATGCCCTATCTGCCGGTAGCCGCGGCCGTGGCCGCGGCCGTCTACGACGCCACCGGCGTGCGTTTCGACGAGTTTCCTTTGACGCCCGAACGGGTGTGGCGGGGGCTACGCGGCAGGCAGAAAACGCCGGGGACGGCCTGAAGTTCACACGCAAACACAAACCACACAATGGCCAACAGATGAAAGAAGCGGTTATCTTCGGTGCAGGGAACATCGGCCGCGGGTTCATCGGCCAGCTCTTCAGCGAATCGGGCTATCGCGTCACGTTCGTAGATGTGGATCAGCCGCTGCTCGCTGCGCTGAACCGCCGCGGGGCCTATACGATCCGGCTGGTGACCGACGAGCACGCGGAGGAGGTAGAGGTCGGGCCGGTGAACGGCATTCACGCCGGGGAACACGCGGCGGTGGCCGCGGCCGTGGCGCGCGCCGAGATCGCCGCCACGGCCGTCGGCGCGGCCGCGCTCAAGCACATCGCGCCCCTCCTGGCGGCCGGCATCGCGCGGCGCCGGGCGGCCGGCATCGACGCGACGCTCAACATCATCGTGTGCGAGAACCTGAAGTCGGCCGCCGCGACCTTGCGCGAGCTGGTCGCCGCGGCCCTGTCCGCCGACGACCACGACTTCATGGCGCGGCACATCGGCTTCGTAGACACGGTGATCGGCCGCATGGTGCCGCCGCTCACGCCCGAGCTGCGCAGCCAGGATCCCAGCCTGATCATCGTGGAGCCGTACAAGGAGCTGCCGGTAGATCGGGCGGGCTTCGTCGGCGAGCCGCCCGCCATCGTGGGGATGATGCCCTACGCGCCCTTCGCGTTCTTCACCGAACGCAAGCTCTACATCCACAACGCCGGGCACGCGGTGCTGGCCTACCTGGGCTATCGGGCGGGCTATGAGTACGGCTATCAGGCGTTGGCCGACGACGAGATCTTTTTCCAGGTGCGCGGCGCGATGGAGGAATCGGCATTGGCGTTGACGCGCAAATATCGGCCGCCGGCCGGCGCGCTGCGCGGCCACATGGATGACCTGCTGAAGCGCTTCGCCAACCGGGCGCTGGGCGATACGATCGTGCGCCTGGGTCGCGATCCGCTCCGCAAGCTGGCCCGCGCCGACCGGCTGGTGGGCGCGGCGCTCAACGCCCTCTCCCAGGCGGTGACGCCGACGCATCTGGTCACGGGGATCGTGGCCGGCCTCCACTTCGCGCATCCGGCCGACCCCATCGCCCAGGAGCTGCAAGCGCGGCTGCGCCGCGACGGGATCGGCCGCGTCCTGGAGGAGGTATGCGGGCTGGCGCCGGACGAGCCGCTCTTCGCCATAATCATGGCGCGTGCCCGGGACGAGGGGCTCTTGGCGCTTTAAACAACGGGGCCGCTGCTCGATTTGAGCAGCGGCCCCGCGTGAACGGCCGGATATAACGACCGCCTTCTCTATCATCCGTGATCGGCCGGCCGATACTCGGGCACCAGCTCCTCCATGGCCCGCACGATGGCATCGCGATCCCCCTGTTCGGCGATCCGAATCAGGCAGCCGACCGCCTCGTCTAGCTTCTCGGCGGCAGGATTGTCCATGCCGTTGCGGGCCACGAAGATCTTCGGGTGCACCGTGCGCACGTAGGCTTCGCCCGGGACAAACAGCTCCTCGAACAACTTCTCGCCCGGCCGCAAGCCGGTGAAGACGATCTCGATATCGCGGCCGACCTGCAGGCCCGACAGCTCGATCATGTCGCGCGCCAGGTCCACGATCTTCACCGGCTCGCCCATGTCCAACACGAAAACCTCGCCGCCCTGGCCCAACACCGCAGCCTGCAACACCAGTTGGACCGCCTCGGGGATGGTCATGAAGTAGCGCCGGATCTCGGGGTGAGTCACCGTGACCGGTCCGCCGGCGGCGATCTGGCGCCGGAAGGTATGCACCACGCTGCCGCGCGAGCCCAGCACGTTGCCGAAGCGCACGACCACGTAAGGCTTGCCCGAGCGCTGCGCAGCCTGATAGACCAGCAGTTCGGCCGCGCGCTTGGAGGCGCCCATGATGTTGGTGGGGTTGACCGCTTTGTCGGTCGAAATCATCACGAAGCGCTCGACGCCGGTGGCCAGGGCGGCATCCAGCACGATGCGCGTGCCCAGCACGTTGTTGGTGATCGCCTCGCCGGGATGCTCCTCCATGAGGGGCACGTGCTTGTGCGCGGCCGCGTGAAAGACGATCTGCGGCCGGTATGCCTCGAACACCTGGCGGATGCGCGGGGGGAAACGGGTGCCGGCGATCACGGGCACGAGCTCGACCCCCAGCGTTTCCGCCTGGCCCTTCAGCTCCTGGACGATCTCGAAGATCGAATTTTCGCCATGGCCCAGGGCAATCAACATGTCCGGACAACAGCAGAGGATCTGGCGGCACAGTTCCGATCCAATCGAGCCGCCGGCACCCGTGATCAGCACGCGTTTGCCGCGCAACAGCTCCTGGACCGCGGCGATATCGGTCTGCACCGGCTCCCGGCGCAGGAGGTCGTTGATCTCCACCGGCCGCAACTGGCGGACCGTGACCGTGCCGCCCAGCAGCTCGTAGAGCCCCGGCACGATCTTCGTCTGAAGGCCGGCCCCTTCGCAGATCTTCACGATCTCGCGAATCGTCTTGCCGGGGGCCGTCGGCATGGCGATGATGACCTGCTTGATCTTGTAGTCGGTCGCCAGCCGAGGGATGGCGTAGCGGTCGCCCAACACCGGCACGCCGTGAATCACCACGTCGTGCTTGGCCAGGTCATCGTCTACGAAGCCGACCGGTTCCAACCCCAGATGAGCATTCTGTTGCAGCTCGCGGACGATCATCGCGCCGGCATCGCCCGCGCCCATGATCAACACCGGCTGGATGCGCGGCCCATTGGCGGCCGAAGAAAGCCGGTGCGCTCGCCAGCCGGAAATCGGCCGCGCCGAAAGCCGCAAGAGGAAGCGCGGGCCGGCCGTGGCCACCAGGGCCAGCAACAGAAAAATCAGGGGAATCGAGCGCGGCAGGGGCCAGGAGCCCGGCAACCGGGGCGTAATCGCCAGGCTCAAGGCACCGGACACCAGCACGCCGGTCGTCACCGCGCCGGCCAGGAGCATCAGCTCCTCGACCGAGGCATAGCGCCAGTAGCGGGCATAGATCCCGGTGCGCCAGAAGGTAAACGGCACGATCAACAGGGCGATGCCGGCCAAAAGCCAGAATCCGCGCCAATGGGGCCCCAGCGCCAGAGACTCCAGGCGCAACACATAGCTGCCGTAAAGCGCCAGGGTCAACAGGAGGAGGTCACTGACCAGAAGATAGCGGTTTCGCAAATGAATGGGTCTCATGGATAGTCAGATATGGCGTTGATCCGCGCTAAGTCAAATGCATCCGGCGGGTAAGTGTCACCCTTACCTCGCGTGTCGTGCGACCAGACCAATGCCCTGACCCCCCGACCCCCTCTCCCGCAGGCGGGAGAGGGGAAACGGCTGAGTGAGTTTTTGCGGACGGCGAAGCCGTCCGCAAAAACCCCATATAGTAAGGAACTCTCGACTATGACTCGCCCTGATCTCGTTGATTAGAACTGAAGCATCGCTGACGACGATCATAGGTGGCCAAGTTCCCTCAGCGTTTGCAGGTCTTCCTCATATTCCTCCACATCATAGTGCACAGGGATCCCTCGACTGCCGAGAAGCTGGAAGAGTTTCAAGCGAAACCATAGCAGACATTCTCTTTCGTTTTTTGTATATCGCAAGTGATGTAGCCACTACAACTCGCCCTGATCTGCCCTCAGTTTACTCCAGACCTGCTCATCCCCGCTCAGTGGGATCACCTCGCGCAGAATGGTTTGTACAAAGCTCACGCGCCTTACCAGCATCCGCTTCAGTTCGTCTTGCGTATATGCGAACGGCTCGACGGGCAACGAGGTCGCGGTAAACGCCTCGGCATACTCCGGAATGCGGTCGAACCAGCGCAATTGAGGATGCTCGCGCAGCACGATCAACACATCGGCATCGCTACTGGGCAGCGCCTGACCACGCGCAAGCGAGCCGAACAAGCCGACCGCCAGCACGCGCGCGTCGCGCGCCATGAGCTGGTTTGCGGCATCGCGCAGTTCTGCCATGGCGCGATCTCTATCGAGAAAGGCAATCCGCACAGAACCGCACGATCGTCTCTGCACAGCCGATGGCGGTTTGGCAATCGGCGGCGGTGTAGTAGTCGGCCGGGATGCCATCATCAAATCCATTCGGGTAACGCGTCGGAATATAAAAGCGGTCCAGGATTCGGCCTGCGTCCACTAATTGTGGTGTGACCCCGACTTCGGCCGGCAGCTCTTCCAACAGGCGCTTGAGCGCATGCCCCCACGCCTCGCCACCGAGATGTTGATACAGCGCCTTGACCGCTTTCTCGGCGGCTTGTTGCGCACTAAAGCAGCCCCATTCGTAATAGCTATCTGCGGCATCGCGCCGCGCGTGCTCCAGATCACGCTGGGCCTGGCGCAACCAATCCTTGGCACGTGTCGCCATGTTTATCCTTGCCCTGTATCCCGGCGTAAGACCCTTGGTGGGACCAGTCCACGATCAGCTCTACCCCATCAAACGGATTGGCCGCTTGCATCTCTCTATCCTGCGACCCTTGAATTTTGCCCCCGGTAGACCACGGGATTGGCACCGGCAGCAGTAGAAGCCTCTTCACCAAATCGTCATGACGGCATATTGGGCTATCTCCACCTTGCCTTCCCGGGTGGTCACTTGTGCTCTCCGGCAGGCATCAATCAGGCTATAGACTAAGTGCTTAGCTGAGTCAAGCATCCACCGGACGAGATGATGGTGCGCTACGCCTGACCGAGCGGCGCGATCCAGCGAGATGCGAAGGTCTCCTGGATGAACTGCTGCTCCCGCCCGGACATGTGCCGCTTGGCCCAGGCCTCGCGAGGACTCAAACACACCGAGATAAACCGCTTCCCACCATATTTGACCTCTCCCATCAGTTCGGCTAACTTGCTCTTGGCTTCCATCATTCCGACAACCTGATCCATCGGTTACCTCCAACTGGTCAGGATGAGCACTCCGTCTCTTGTTCGACCTCTATCTTGAATTGCATGGATCACCCCCTCCGCTCATCTGAAAATCAAAGGAGTTCTCCGGCCAAGCGAAGCGCCTCACGATACACGTCGTCCTGCAATCGAAAACCTGCCTGTTGCAATTGATCAAGCAAAGGTCGGACCAGGGTAATCAAGCCGGCACGCTTGCCCTTCAACAAGATACCGACCACTCCTGTCACCTCAAGCCCCAGCTCTGTTGCTAAAAGCCGTGCCAAACGGTCGTCAAGTCCCGCCACACAGTGGCCATGATCTCGTGCGTAGGCAATCACGGAGCGCTCTCCCGGCCCCAGGCGGTTGAGTGGCAGATTCTCTATCTGTTGTTGCCTGACTTCGACCAACCTAACCCAAGACAATTGGCGCGGATCCGGGGTGTCGGCTCGCAGCATCCGCCCCATATCGAGCTCCAACACAACCTGTGCCGGCACGAACGCTGCCTCAAATAGAGCCGGCAAAAGGTCCAACTGCCCGATTCGCCCCAGGTAGAGCAGAATCGTTGTATCACACGTCAGAGCATGCTCACTCACGGGCCAGCTCGCGCTGTAATTCCTCAGCCGTCATCTGAGAGACAGGGATCCCATAGTCCGCACACAAGTCCAGAAACATCACGCGCGGTATCCCCGCCATCTCCGCAGCGGCGCCCGATGATAGCTTCCCCAAGCGGAACAGCATCAATGCTGCATACAGGCGTACATCCCGCCCGATCTCTTCCGGTGTGCGATTGAGCATCTGCCGGATGGAATCAGGTATTGCAATGGTTACAGTCTCTTCCATAGTGACCTCAACCGCTCTTTTTCTCCATGATACCTTGCCCCGTCTCAAAACACAAACGCGCGCTTCGTTCCCGGCAATTCCAATTTTGTGTTTTAAGTCGCTCGATGATTTGCGGTTCGGACCGGTCCGGATGCGGTGAGCCCCCCACCCCAAACCCCCCCCCCCCCCCCCGGCGGGGGGGGGGCGGGGGCCCCCCCCCCCCCGGCCCTTTTTGCCCCCCAGGCCGCCCAAAAAACCCCCCCACCGG
>JBBIKA010000066.1:2147-18349 GCA_037445695.1 Chloroflexota bacterium | reverse complement strand
TGATCTATGTGCCCAATCGTCCCCACATTCACATGGGGCTTCTTGCGCTCGAATACTTGCTTCGCCATAAGAAAAATCTCCTTGCAGAAGATCAAAACTGACCTGAAAATCGGGATGTAGGGCGAAATTAATTTCGCCTTACATTTTCATGCGCCGTGGCGTCGCCCGCGGCATGAAAAACTGCCCTGAAAACAGTTCTTCACACGTGCCAGGCAGTTCTTCATACGTGCCAGGCACGTAAGATGTAAGGCGCCAGGCACGTAGGCAACAAAAAAGCCCCGGCACATGGCGTGGGGGCTCACCCGGACACGGACGGGGCAGACGTAAGCATACCAGAACGGCGCTTCAGGCTCGACCTGGCGCACAGCGAGCTTGCATTACGTCGGCACCTCGCCCGCATAACCGGCGAGACACCTCTTTGCTCATCCGAGTCGGTATCAACCGGCATGATACACGCAGCATTCGGAGGCAACCATCAGATTGTACATGGAAAGGCAATTTCCTGCAAATTTCGGGCCCATACAATCTCGGTCTGAAGCCCGCCGCGCGGTCGCCTACCCGCGCGCTACGATGCCCAACACCTGTCGTGCCCGCTCTTCGGGCACCACTTCGTAATGATCGAACTCCAGCGTGAAGGTGCCGCGGCCCTGGGTGGCCGAACGCAGCGTCGTCGCGTAGCCGAACATTTCGGCCAGCGGCACCAGGCCCTTCACCGCCTGCATCCCCGGCGAATGCATCTCCAGGCCGCTCACTTGGCCGCGGCGTGCCACCAGATCGCCGATCACGTCGCCGGTCGCGGTTTCCGGCACGACGACCTCGATGCGCATCATCGGCTCCAGGAGCACCGGCTGGGCCTTCTCCATCCCTTCCCGAAACGCCAGCGAACCCGCAATGCGAAACGCCAGCTCAGAGCTGTCCACCTCGTGGTAGGACCCGCCGACCAGGGTGGCCCGCACGTCCACCACCGGATAGCCGCCCAGGATGCCGTTCTCCATCGCATCGCGGATGCCCTGGCCCACGGCCGGGATGAACTCTTTCGGGATCGCGCCGCCCACCACCTTGTCCACGAACTCGAACCCGCCCCCGCGCGACAACGGCTCGAACTGCACGATGACGTGCGCGTATTGGCCCCGGCCGCCCGTCTGGCGCACGAAGCGCGTCTCCACCTCGGCCCGGCGCAGGATCGTCTCGCGATAGGCCACCTGATGCCGGCCTACGTGCGCCTGCACGCCGAACTCGCGCTGCATGCGATCCACCAGCACCTCCAGATGCAGCTCGCCCATCCCGCTGATCAACGTCTGGCCGGTGTCGGCATCTACCCGCACGCGGAAGGTCGGATCCTCTTCGGCCAGGCGCTGCAACGCGTTGGCCAGCTTGTCCTGGTCGGCCTTGGTTTTCGGCTCGACGGCCACCGAGATGACCGGCTCCGGGAACTCGATCGGCTCTAACACGATGGGCGCGGCCGGATCGCACAACGTCTCGCCGGTGAACGTTTGCTTGACGCTCACGATCGCGCCGATGTCGCCGGCGCGAATCTCGCCGATCTCGTTGCGCTTGTCGGCATAGACCTGCACCAGCCGACCGATCCGCTCCTTGCGGTCGCGCGTCGAATTCTGCAACATCTGGCCCGTCTGCAGCACGCCCGAATAGACGCGCACGTAGGCCAGCCGGCCGATGAACGGGTCGGTCTGGATTTTGAACACGAGCACGGCCACGGGCGCGTTGGGATCGGCCGGCCGCTCCTCTTCCTGGCCGGTGAGCGGGTTGACCCCGCGCACGGCGGGGATGTCAAGCGGAGAGGGCAGGAAATCCACCACCGCGTCGAGCAGCAGTTGCACGCCCTTCGTGCGCAGGGCCGAGCCGCACAAAACGGGCACCAGCTTGCCGGCGATCGTCGCCGCGCGCAGCGCGGCGCGCAGCTCCTCCTCGCCGATCTCTTCCCCTTCCAGAAACTTGATGGTCAGATCGTCGTCGGTTTCCGCGATCTGCTCGATCATCCGCGCGCGGTGCTCTTGAAACTGCGGTACCAGCTCGGCGGGGATAGGGATCTCCTGGGGGTTGGCGCCGAGCGGATCGGGGAAGGTCCAGGCCTTGCCGCTCAACAGGTCCACCATGCCGATGAACATATCCTCGGCGCCGATGGGGATCTGAATGGGCAACGGCCGCGCGGCGAGGCGATCGCGGATCATGGCCACGGTGCGCCAGAAGTCGGCGCCCACGCGATCCATCTTGTTGACGAAGCAGATGCGCGGCACACCGTAGCGATTGGCCTGGCGCCACACCGTTTCCGACTGCGGCTCGACCCCCGCCACCGCGTCGAAGACCACGACGCCGCCGTCCAACACGCGCAGGCTGCGCTGCACTTCGGCCGTGAAGTCAATGTGGCCGGGCGTATCAATCAGGTTGATCTGATGGCCGCGCCATTCGCTGGTGATGGCGGCCGACTGGATCGTGATGCCGCGCTCGCGCTCCTGCACCATCCAATCGGTGACGGTGGTGCCTTCGTCCACGTTGCCCATCCGGTAGGTTCTGCCGGTATAGTACAGGATGCGTTCGGTCGTGGTGGTTTTGCCCGCGTCGATATGGGCGATGATGCCGATGTTGCGCAATCGCCGCAAACGCGCTTCGTCCGCAGAAGGAATCTGGGCAGACATAGATGTCACCTCGCCGCCATGCACGCCGTTACTAACCGACAGAAACCCGGCATCCCCCGTTGGAACGGGCTTGCAATGCGGATGCCGGGTTCGCAAACAACCAACGTCAGAGGACGAGCAGGCCGCTCTACCACCGGTAATGGGCAAACGCCCGGTTGGCCTCGGCCATCTTGTGCGTATCTTCTTTCTTCTTGACCGTGTTGCCCTGGTTGTTGAAGGCGTCGGCCAATTCGGCCGAGAGCTTTTCGATCATGCTCTTGCCGGGGCGCTTGCGCGCGCTCTGCAACAGCCAGCGCAACGCCAGGGCCAAACGCCGATCCTCGCGGATCTCCATGGGCACCTGGTAGGTGGCGCCGCCCACGCGCCGCGGCCGCACCTCGATAACGGGGGTCGCATTGCGCACGGCCTGCTCCAGCGCCTCCAGCGCCGGCTTCTTGGTGCGCGCCTCCAGAGCCTCCAGCGCGCCGTAAACAATCCGCTCCGCAGTAGATTTCTTGCCGTTCCACATAAGCTTGTTGATCAGGCTGGCAACCAACACATTGTTGTGGCGCGGATCGGGCAAGATCGTGCGACGCTCAGGACGATTTCTGCGTGGCATAGTTGACTCCTACTTCTTTCCGCCCTTCGCCGGAGCACCCTTGGCCGGAGCAGCCGCCTTCTTCGGCACCTTCGCCCCGTACTTCGAGCGGCCCTGCTTGCGATTTTCGACGCCGGTCGTGTCCAGCGTGCCCCGGACGATGTGATAGCGCACGCCGGGCAGGTCCTTGACGCGGCCGCCGCGCACCAACACCACCGAGTGCTCCTGCAAGCTGTGCCCCTCGCCGGGGATGTAGGCGGTGACTTCGATCGAATTGGACAGGCGGACGCGGGCAATCTTGCGCAGCGCCGAATTCGGTTTCTTCGGCGTCATGGTGCGCACCTGCGTGCAAACCCCGCGCTTAAACGGATTGCCCTTGGGCATCCGCTTCAGACGATTGGTGTAGGTGTTGTTCGTGAATAGCAACGCCGGCGCCTTGGCCTTTTTGACGATCGGCTTGCGCCCCTTGCGAACGAGCTGATTAATGGTCGGCAAGCTGTCCTCCGATGCAAGCTTTACAAGTAAGACGAATGCGGGCCGGCGACGACATTACCGGCCCACGAACAATTAGTCTATCACAGAAAAGGGGTAGGGTCAAATCAAGACCCCCGGCTTCACGCAACGGCTGCTTCGTCGTCCGCGAAGTCCGCCTCCTCGTCTGCGACACCGCCGCCCAAGTTGAGCTGGCGCTCCGCCTGGGCCGCTTCCAGGGCCCGGCGTCGCGCTTCGAAGCCCGTGCCCACCGGGATTAGCTTGCCGATGATGACGTTCTCCTTCAGCCCGCGCAGGTGATCCTTCGCACCGCGCACGGCCGCATCGGTCAAGACGCGGGAGGTCTCCTGGAAGGAGGCCGCGGCCAGGAAGCTGTCGGTGTTGAGCGAAGCCTTCGTCACTCCCAACAGCACCGGTTCCCCGCGCGCCGGCTCGCCGCCCTGCGCTTCGACCGCCGCGTTGGCCTCGTCGAACTCGAAGCGGTCCACCAGCTCGCCGATCAGCATATCGGTGTCGCCGCTCTTCAGCACGCGCACCCGGCGCAACATCTGCCGGATGATGATCTCGATGTGTTTGTCGTGAATGGTCACGCCCTGCGACCGGTAGACTTTCTGCACCTCGTCGAGCAGGTACATCTGCACGGCCTCCCGCCCCTGGATGCGCAACACCTCGCGCGGGTTCTTGGCGCCTTCGGTCAGTTGTTCGCCGACCTCGACGCGGTCCCCCTTGTCCACGCGCAGCCGGGCCGAGGCCGGGATGTCGGTGATCCATTCCTCCACGTCCTCGCGGCGGATGATGGCCCGATAGCCGCCCGTGTCTTCCGGCTCGATGTAGATGTGGCCGTCGAGCGCAGCCAGGATCTCTTGCGGCTCGGTGGCCGGATCGAGCGCGGCCGCGATCGGCGTGGTGGCCTGCACGCGATCCTCGCTTTCGACGAGCATCCGATAGCCGGCCGGGATGTGATGGGTCTTGCGGCGCAGCCGGGTGTTCGTCACCTTGAGCTTGCGCACATCCCCTTCCCAGTACACATCCACCACACCGCCGATCTCGCTGATCACGGCTTCGCCCTTGGGCGTGCGCGCCTCGAACAGCTCTTCGACGCGCGGCAGGCCCTGGGTGATGTCTTCGGCGCCGGCCACGCCGCCGGTGTGGAACGTGCGCAGGGTGAGCTGGGTGCCCGGCTCGCCGATGGACTGGGCCGCGATGATGCCCACCGCCTCGCCCATCTTCACCAGCCCGCCGCGGGCCAGGTCAGAGCCGTAGCACAGCCGGCAAAGGCCGTGGCGATTCTCGCAGGTCAACGGCGAGCGAACGAATACCTTATCCACGCCGGCGCGCTCGATGATGCGCACCGCCATTTCGTCGAGCAGTTGGTTGCGCTCGATCAGGATCTCGCCGGTCTTGGGATCGGCGATCGGCCCGGCCGTGACCCGGCCGATGATGCGCTCGGACAGCTTCTGGCCGGTCGCCTGCGCGGCCGCTTTCGTCAGCCAGATGCCGCTTTCGGTGCCGCAATCCTCGGCCGAGATGATCACGTCTTGGGCCACGTCCACCAGGCGGCGGGTCAGGTAGCCGGCGTCGGCCGTGCGCAGCGCGGTGTCGGCCAGGCCCTTGCGCGCGCCGTGGGTGCTCAGGAAATACTCCAACGCGGTCAAGCCTTCGCGGAAGTTGGAGCGGATCGGCAGCGCGATGATGCGGCCCGAAGGATCGGCCATCAGGCCGCGCATGCCCGCCAACTGGCGGATCGGCTGGATGCCGCCCTTGGTCGCGCCCGAGGTGGCCATGGCGCCCAGCCCGGTCAGCGGATCGAGCATGTTCTTCACCGCCTGGGTGATGTCGTCGGTGGCATGCGTCCACAGCTCGACCACCTTGTTGTACTGCTCCTCTTCGGTGATCAGGCCGCGGCGATACTGGCGCTCCGTCTCCTCGACGCGGGCCGTGGTCTCGTCCAACACCTGTTGCTTGTTGGGTGGGACGGTGATGTCACTCACCGCGATGGTCGTGCCGGAGATGGTCGCATAGGTGAAGCCGAGCTCTTTAATCTCGTCCACCACCTGGGCGGTGACCTCCGGCCCCATCAGCTCGTAGCAAAGGCCCACCAGGTCGTTGAGCCGCTTCTTGTCCATGACGTCGTTGGCAAACTGCAACGGCCTGGGCAGCGGCGCGTTGAACAACACCCGGCCGACGGTCGTTTCGAGCAGGCCGGTCTGCGGCAGTTTGTCGGGCCGCACCTTTTGCGCCACCAGCCGCGCGCGGATATGATCCACCATGCGCGTGGTCAGGCCGAGTTCCTGCGTGACGGCCTGGCGGTCCTGCGCCAGCAGGCGCACCACGTCGCCCGCGGTGCGGGCGCCCTTGGCGGCGAGCTTCGCCTCCAGGTCGGGTTCCAGGCCGAGCTGGGCCAGCTTCACTTCGTCGGCCCAGTCGGTGAAGCGCACCTTGATCGGCGCGCGCAGGTCCACGATGCCCAGGTCGTAGGCCAGACGCACCTCGTCGAAGTCAATGAAGGTCTTGCCGGCGCCCTTGGCCGTGGGCATGGCCACCGTCATGTAGTAGCAGCCGAGCACCATGTCCTTCGACGGCCCGACGATCGGCTCGCCCGAAGACGGCTTGAGCAGGTTGGCCGAGCTCATCATCAGCTCGCGGGCCTCGCGCACGGCCGCGTCCGAGAGGGGCACGTGCACGGCCATCTGGTCGCCGTCGAAGTCGGCGTTGAACGCCGCGCAGACCAACGGATGGATCTGGATGGCGCTGCCCTCGATGAGGACCACCTCGAACGCCTGAATGCCCAGGCGGTGCAGGGTGGGCGCTCGATTCAACAGCACCGGCCGATCCTTGGTGACCTCTTCGAGGACATCCCACACCTCGGGGCTTTCCCGGTCCACCAGGCGCTTGGCGCTCTTGATGTTGTGGGCATAGTTGTATTCGACCAGCCGCCGCATGACGAACGGCTTGAACAGCTCCAGGGCCATCTTCTTCGGCAGGCCGCACTGGTGCAGCTTGAGCTCGGGGCCGATGACGATGACGGAACGGCCCGAATAGTCCACGCGCTTGCCGAGCAGGTTGCGGCGAAAGCGCCCCTGCTTGCCCTTCAACAGGTCGGAAAGGCTCTTGAGCTTGCGTTTGCCCGAGCGGCTGACGGCCCGGCCGCGGCGGCCGTTGTCAATCAGGCTATCTACGGCCTCTTGCAACATGCGCTTTTCGTTGCGCACGATGACGTCGGGCGCGCCCAGCTCCAACAGCCGCTTGAGCCGGTTGTTGCGGTTGATCACCCGACGATATAGATCGTTCAGGTCGGAGGTGGCGAAGCGGCCGCCGTCCAGTTGCACCATGGGCCGCAATTCGGGCGGCAACACGGGCAACACGGTCAGGATCATCCATTCGGGGCGGTTGCCGCTCTTGCGGAACGATTCGGCCACGCGCAAGCGCTTGGCGGCCTTCTTCTTGCGCTGCTTGGATTGGGTTGTGTCGATCTCGTTGCGCAGCTCTTTGACCATCACGTCGAGATCTATCTTGGCCACCAGCTCGCGGACGGCCTCGGCGCCCATGCCGGCGCGGAAGACGCTGCCCCAACGCTCTTGCAGCTCGCGGTAATCGTTCTCCGAAAGGAGTTCGCGCTCGCGCAGCTCCTTGAGCTCCTGCAACTGATCGTCGAGCTGGGCGCGCATCTGGGCTTTTTGCGTCTCGAGGGCCGTGCGCTGCTCGTCCATGGCCTGTTCCAGCTCGCGGCGCAGCAGCTCGCGGCGCGCGGCGAAGTTGGCGCGCACGGCCTCCTGATCGCGGCCGATCTCGTCTTCGATCTGGCTCAACCGATTGCGGATCGCCTCTTCGAGGGCCAGCGCGTGCTCGCGCGTGACGGTCTCGCCCGCCATGACCAGCGGCCGGTCGGCCGGCAACCAGGGCAGGTGGATCGTCTCGGCGGCGCGCTTGTTGGCGAGCTTCTCGATGGTGGCCTGCACCTGCTGGCCGATCGCGATCACCTCGTTGGTCTCGGCCGACATGCGCTCGCCGAGCGCGGCCAGTTGCGCCTCTTCCTGTTGATCCAGCTCGGCCACCCGGCCGGCATAGCCCGCTTCCAGCTCGGAGAACTTCGTCTGCAACTCGCCTTCCAGCCGCGCGATGCGCATGTTCAGGTCGCGCTCGGCCCGGGTGATGGTGCGGTTGCGCGCTTCCTCGTCCACGTGGGTGATGATGTACTGGGCGAAATAGAGCACGCGTTCCAGGTTGCGGGGGCTGATGTTCAGCAGCAAGCCCAAACGGCTCGGCACACCCTTGACATACCAGATATGCGACACCGGGCTGGCCAGCTTGATGTGCCCCATGCGCTCGCGGCGCACCCGGCTGTGCGCCACCTCGACGCCGCACTTATCGCACACGATCCCCTTGTAGCGGATGCGCTTATACTTGCCGCAGGCGCACTCCCAGTCGCGCGTGGGGCCGAAGATGCGCTCGCAGAACAGTCCGTCCCGTTCCGGCCGCAGCGTGCGGTAGTTGATCGTCTCCGGTTTGGTGACTTCGCCATGCGACCAGGCCAGGATCTGCTCCGGCGAGGCCAGCGACACACGGATGGCATCGAATTCGTTGACTTCCATTTAGGCGTCTCCCCACTTCCTCAGTCCAGCCCGCGGCTCATGGGGCCCGGCAGGCTCAAGCTGAAGCCCAGGTTGGGCAGCTTCTCTTCGGTGTCTTCGCGGCCGAACTGGATCACCTCTTCCTTGGCGTCCACCACTTCGACCGCCAGGCCGAGCGATTGCAGCTCCTTGACGAGCACCCGGAAGCTTTCGGGCACGCCGGGCGCTTCGATCTTTTCGCCCTTGACGATGGATTCATACGTCTTCACGCGGCCGGTCACATCGTCCGATTTGACCGTCAGCATCTCCTGCAAGCTGTGCGCGGCGCCATAGGCTTCCAGCGCCCACACCTCCATCTCGCCGAAGCGCTGGCCGCCGAACTGCGCCTTGCCGCCCAACGGTTGTTGGGTCACCAGGCTATAGGGGCCGGTCGAACGCGCGTGCACTTTGTCTTCCACCAGGTGATGGAGCTTCATCATATGGATGATGCCCACCGTCACCGGCTGATCGAACGGCTCGCCCGTCTTGCCGTTCCACAGGATCGTCTTGCCCCAGGTCGGCAGGGGTTGATTGGTCTCGTTGCTTACGCGCAACGCCTCGGCGGTCACTTCCGCGTCCGAAAGGTTGGCGATGCGCTCCATCTCCGCGTAGATGGCGGCCCGTTCTTCGGCCGATTCGGGCTGTTCCTCGTAGCTGACGGTGCCATCGGGAGCCGTCACCGGCACCAGGTGGGCCACCCGCATCCGTTCGCGCGCCACCCATTTCAGCCATTCGCGCAGGCAGACGATGCGCGCCATCTCGTCGGCCTGTTCGCGCACCGGCAGGGGCCGGTCGTCGTCCACGGGCGAGAGGAGCGTATCGGGATCGTAGCCTTGCGGCTCTTCGGCCAGCCATTCGCGCAAGACGGCCTGGCGGGCATAGGCCCGATCGGTGTAGACCCGTTCGGGATCGTAGCCGCGCTCGCCCAGCCATTCGGCCAGGTAATCGGAGCGCACCTCGTCCTCGTCGGCGTAGTCGGCCTCGGTCTTGCCCTGTTTGGCCGCCCAATCCCAGGCGCGGCGGGTGGCCTTTTCCCAGGCCCGATCGGCCAGCCAAGCGCGCGCCAGTTCGGCTTCGATCTCGTGTTCGCGCGCGCCGTCGAACACGGGCGTCTCGACCCGAAAGCCCAGCCGCTCGGCCGCCCAGCCCAGGTGCGTCTCGAGCACCTGGCCGATGTTCATGCGCGCGGGCACGCCCAACGGGTTGAGGATGATGTCCACCGGGGTGCCGTCGGGCAAGAAGGGCATGTCCTCGACCGGCACGATCTTGGAGATGACCCCCTTGTTGCCGTGGCGGCCGGCCATCTTGTCCCCTTCCATCAGCTTGCGGCGCTGCGCCACGCTGACACGCACCATGCGCTCGACGCCGGCAGGCAGATCGCGGTGTTCATCGCGGCTGAACTCTTTGATGTCCACGACCTTGCCGTATTCGCCGTGCGGCAGGCGCAGGCTGGAGTCTTTCACCTCGCGGGCTTTCTCGCCGAAGATCGCGCGCAGCAGCTTCTCTTCCGGGCTCAGCTCAGTCTCGCCCTTGGGGGTGATCTTGCCCACCAGAATGTCGCCGGGCACCACCACCGCGCCGATGCGCACGATGCCGTTCTCGTCCAGGTCCTTCAGCGCGTCCTCGCCCACGTTGGGGATGTCGCGCGTGATCTCTTCCGGGCCCAGCTTGGTGTCGCGGGCCTCGATCTCGTGCTTCTCGATGTGGATCGAGGTGAACTTGTCCTCCTGGATCAGCCGTTCGCTGATCAGGATCGCGTCCTCGTAGTTGCCGCCCTCCCAGCTCATGAAGGCCACCAGCACGTTCTGGCCCAGGGCCATCTCGCCGAAGTCGGTCGAGCTGGAGTCGGCCAACACCTGGCCCTTCTCCACCCGATCGCCCTTGTTGACGACCGGCCGCTGGTCAATGCAGGTGCTCTGGTTGGAACGCTGGTACTTGCGCAGCGGATATTCCCGGCGGGTGCCGTTATCTTCCAGCACCACGATCCGGTCGCTGCAACTGCTGATCACCTCGCCCGCGTTGAGCGCCACGATCACCTGGCCGGAATCCACGGCGGCCTGGCGCTCGATGCCGGTGCCCACCAGGGGCGCTTCGGGCCGCAAAAGCGGCACGGCCTGGCGCTGCATGTTCGAGCCCATCAGCGCGCGGTTAGCGTCGTCGTGCTCCAGGAAGGGGATCAGCGCGGCCGAGACCGACACGATCTGCTTCGGCGACACATCCATGTACTCGATGTTGGCCGGCGACTCGAACAGGAACTTTTGATTGCGCCGGACCGAAATGCGCGATTCCACGAAGTGGCGTTCCTCGTCCGTCTTGGCGTTGGCCTGGGCGATCGAGTAGCGATCCTCCTCGTCGGCCGAAAGGAAGACGATCTCGTCGGTCACTTCGGGCACGATGCGTACCTCCGGCAGCGTCTCGGCCAGGGCGGCGATCTGTTCGGCCAGCGGCTCGTCCACTCGGGTGCCGGCCGGGGCCAACACGGTGCCATCGGGCAAGGCGATGCGCTCGCGCAGGATCTTGCCCACCAGGGCTTCGGGCCGGTTGGGCACGCGATTCAGCACCTTGCGGTAGGGAGTTTCGATGAAGCCGAACTCGTTGATCCGACCGTAGGTGGCCAGGGAGCCGATCAGGCCGATGTTGGGGCCTTCCGGCGTCTCGATGGGGCAGATGCGGCCGTAGTGGCTGTTGTGCACATCGCGCACGTCGAAGCCCGCGCGCTCGCGGCGCAGGCCGCCCGGGCCCAGGGCGCTCAGGCGGCGCTTGTGGGTCAGTTCGGCCAGCGGGTTGGTTTGATCCATGAACTGGCTGAGCTGCGAGCCACCGAAGAACTCGCGCATGGCCGCCACCACCGGCCGGATGTTGATCAACGACAGAGGCGTGGTCTGATCGCTGTCGCGGATGGACATGCGTTCGCGCACCACCCGCTCCATGCGCAACAGGCCGATGCGCAACTGGTTCTGGATCAGCTCGCCGACGGTCTTGACGCGGCGATTGCCCAGATGGTCAATGTCGTCCTCTTCCTCGACGCCGTTGTTGATCTGGATCATCTTGCGCACGACGGCTACCAGGTCTTCGTTCGTCAGCGTGCGGTGCGAAAGCGGCACGTTCAGGCCGAGCCGCCGGTTAAGCTTGTAGCGGCCCACCTTGCCCAGGTCGTAGCGCCGGGGCACGAAGATCAGGTTTTGCATGAAGCTGCGCGCGTTATCGAGGGTAGGCGGATCGCCCGGCCGCAGCTTTTTGTAGAACTCCAGGAGCGCGGCATCCACGCCCTTGGCTGAATCCTCGCGGTTGGGGATGCGGGTCGGGTCGCGCTCGAGCGTCGAGGCGATGTAGGGATGCTCTGGATCTACATCCACATCGGCGAACAGCTCCATGATCTCGTCGTCCGAGCCGTAGCCGATGGCGCGCAGAAACACCGTGACCGGCAACTTGCGCTTGCGATCCACCTTCACCGAGATCACATCGCGCTTGCTGGTCTCGAACTCGAGCCAGGCACCCCGGTTCGGGATCATCTTGGAGAAGCACAGCCGGCGGTCGGTGACGCGATCCTCTTCGACGGTGAAGTAGACCCCCGGCGAGCGGATGAGCTGGCTGACGACCACGCGTTCGGCGCCGTTGATGATAAAGGTACCGTTTTCCGTCATCAACGGGAAGTCGCCCATGAAGACGTTCTGGGCCGACACTTCGCCGGTCTCGCGGTTGATCAGTTTGACGCGCACCCACAGCGGCGCGGCGTAGGTCATGTCGCGGTCACGGCATTCCCGCTCCGAATACTTGGGCTCACCGAACCAGAAGCCATCTTCGCCGGGTTCGACGCCCGGCCGGGAACCGAAATGCAACTCCAGATTCTTGTTAAAGCTAACGATCGGCGATATCTCGGTAAACAGCTCCTCCAAACCTTCGGTCTGGAACCAGCGGAACGAGTCAAGCTGCACCTCGATCAGGCGCGGCAACTCGTAAACGTCCCGGATGCGTGCATACGATTTACGCCTGGCATTTCCGCTCACACGGGCCTCCGCAGTCTGGGGATAGATCATGAAAGGTTCACTCCTTGGGCCAACTACCGCCTGCCCCCTACAAGAAGCAAAAAAAGCCAAGTCGCCGCACGACTTGGACTCGCCTCAAACGCTGAGCGCGTAAAAATAAAAGCAGAGATGGCGCACGTCCACCTCTCCTTGTGGGTACCGGACAGCAATCGTTAAATCTAGCATAACAGGTCTATCCTGTCAAATTCCGGCCCCCGCCGATTTTCAGCGGACTTTGCGCAACAGAGGCAAGCTGGCCAGCGCGCAGGCTGTGCCGAAGAGGAAAAGCGCGGTGTAACCCCACCAGGCGCCCGGTTGAGCTTTGTTGAACACATCAATGAAAGGCCCTTCCAGCCGCGCCAGCGCGCCCGCGCCGGCGGTGGCCAGGTTGGTCAGGCCCAGATATTTGCCCGCCTCGGCCGCCGGGGCCAGCCGATTGGCCTGCGCCCAGTTCGCGGTCAGAAAAAGCCCCATCCCCGCGCCCACGACCCCGCCGTACATCCCCAGGCTCAGCAGGTCGCGGCCCAACAGAAGGAGTGGACAGCCGATCGCGATGATCACCACGGCGACCAGGGTCATGCGGCGGTCGCCGAAGCGATCCGCCAGGCGGCCGCCGGCCACCGCGCAGAGCAACAGGGCCGCCACGATGGCGGCCATCAACACGCCCGTAGCGCGCACCGGATTTTCGGGCCGCAACACGTCCTGGATATAGTACTGGGCAAACTGCTGAATGCCGTAAATGCCCAACAGACAGACGAAGCGCTGGGCGATCAGCCACCAATAGGCCGTGTTCTGGCGGAAGTCCACGCGGAACTGCCGGCGCAGGTTGGCCCACGCCTGGCGTCGCGCGGCGGGATCGGTCGAAGGGGCCTCGGCCGTGCCCAGCACCGTGACGAGCAGTGATGCCAACAGGAGGCCCATCACCAGGCCCAACACCGGCGCCGGATTGCGGCTCTGCGGATCGAGCAGGAAGCCGGCCGTGAGGGTGGCGGCGGCCATGGTCAACATATCCATGAAGATCTTCAGCCCGCTGGCCGCGCCGATCTGGGCCGGCGGCACCACGTCGGGCAACAGGCCCTGGGCCGGGCCATGCGCGATGTTCGAGCTGAGCTGCAGGCCGATGTAGCCGACAAAGAGCCACGGCAAGCCGCCGGCCCATGCCAGCAGCGTCAGAAAGACGAAGTCCAAAGCCGTGCCGATGACGATCAGGGGCCGGCGACGGCCGAAGCGCGAGCTCCAGCCGTCGCTCAGCGCGCCGGAGATCGGTTGCACCACCATGGCGATCACCAGGCCCACGAAGGTCAACAGGCCGAGGTAAGTGTTCTTGGCCGCGTCAGGCACGAAGTTGAGCATCACGGCCGGCAAAACGATGGGGTGCAGGACGTTCCACATGAAGGAGAGGCCCACCCAATAGGCGTTCAGCGCCAGCATCTGGCCCAGCGAAACGGTGTGCTTCATGCGAACTCTCCTCGCAACGGCAGGGGAAGCAAAGCCGCGATGGCACGCATGACCGTCTGCGCGGCCGCGCGGTCCAACTCGCGGCCGGAAAGGCCCGGCGCCGGCTCCGGCCGACAGGGAGGCCCGAAACGCAGACACAGCCGGCCGTGCTCCTCATACATGCCGACCGGCACGACGCGGAAGCCCAACTCCGCCAGGCGCAGGATCAGGCGGCCCGTGCCCGCGGCCGGCCGGCTCAACACGCCGCCGGGCGAATCCATCCCTTCGGGCGCCAGCCCCAAGATGGCGTCGGGGTGAACGCGGACGAACGCCAACACCTGGCGCACGGCCAGCGCCCGGCGGAGCGCATCTTCGGGCCGCGGAGGCATGGGCGGCATGGCCGTGAAGCCGTAAATGGCCGAAACCCGACGCAACAGCCAGCGCGAGGCAACCCGGCCCGCCGCGGCATAAGGCTTGCCCGCGCAAGTCCATTCGTCGGTCATGATCCAATGCATCTCGGCCGGCACGACCGACGCCGGCGCCAGGGCGATCCACCACGCGGCAAAGCCCGGCCGATGATAGTGGTTGACCGCGATCAGCGCCGGGCCGGAAGTCGGGATGTGCTGCACACCGTCAACGAGCGGCGCGGGCCGCAGACGGCCCAAACACGCGCAGGCGTCAGCGCGAAACGAGCGTCGGCCGCCGAACACGATGCCCCGGCCCACGCCCAGCACGGTACGCCAGGGATAGCCGTAACGCGGATACATTCTTCACCTTCACCGCTCTTCCCCCCGGAACACCGGCGCCAGCATCTGGTCCACCGGCGCGTAGCGATCGGTGAGGGTGACCGGCCGGCTTTCGGTCAAGATGGCCGCCACCTCGGCCGGGCCCAGCAACAACGAGGCCAGCATCGCGTCGCCGTCCCCTGCATCAATGGCTTGAAACGCCTCCAGATCGAGCGGCCGGTTGCCGGCAATGATCACGAAGGTCACTCGCGGCGACTCGCGCCACGCGCGCACGGCCGGGATCACGTAGACGTCGGCGAAGGTTTGTTGGAGCGTGTTGATGTAGGCGCGCAAGAAGTCGCGCCGCGGGCCGTCTATCATGTTCACCAGATAGAGGCCGTCGTCGGCCAACCACGCAGCTACCCGCTCGTTGAACTCGCGCGTGGTCAGGTGATAGGGCACCGAGTAATCGTTGAAGGCGTCCCCCATGATCAGGTCATACTTGACGGTGGGCGGCCGTTTGAGGTACATGCGGGCATCTTCGTTGTAGGTGACCACCGTCGTATCGCGCGACAGGCCGAGCAGGTCGTAGGCCACCTGCGTGACCCCCGGATCAATCTCGATGACGTCCAGCCGGCTGCCCGGGTAGACCGCCTCCATGTAGCGCGGGAAGGTGTAGCCGCCGCCGCCGATGAAGAGGGCCTTGAGCGGGTTGTGGCGGCGCGCCTGATAGGCGGTCGCTTCGGCGTAGACCTGCTCGTAGCCATAGACGAGCTTCCTGGGGTTGGTGAGCGAGCTGTAGCTGTGCACCAGGCGATCGAGGATGAGGATGCGCACCTTGTCGCCGTCGCGTTCCTCCTCGTGCACCTTGATGCAGAAATAATTGGTCTCCCGCTGGCAACGCGAGGCGATCCAGCCCTGCGCGGCGGCCAGCGGGGTGCCGCCGCCGATGGCGAGCACCGCCACACCCGCGACGAACGGCCGCAACGGGCCGGCATCCTTCAACAGCAAAAACGCGGCCATGACCAGCAGGACGATGGCCACGCCCCACACGATCACGTGGGTGCCGAAAGCTGAGATCAGGACGAAGCCGGTGGCGAAGGTGCCGACGATGCTGCCCACCGTGCCGGCCGCGGAGATGCGACCGACGGTGCTGCCGGTCTTCGTCAGATCGCGCACGGCCAGCTTCACCACGATGGGCGAGACGCCGCCTAACACCATGCTGGGGATGAAGAAGAGCGCTGCGGTGAACACCAGGATGCGCAACACGATGGGCCACGCGTCCGGCAGCTCCAGGCCCAGCGTGTCGGCCGTCAGGATGGCCGCGCTGAAGAGGCCCGCCAGCAGGAAGACGATGCCCAGGAGCCGTGCCGACGCCCAGCGATCGGCCAGGCGACCGCCCAGATAGTTGCCCAGGCTCATGCCGGCCAACACCACGCCGATGACGCTCGTCCAGGTGTAGAGCGACACGCCGACATAGGGCGCGATGATGCGGCCGGCCACCAGCTCCAACACCATCATGCACGTATTGGAGACGAAGACGATCAAGATCGGCAGCCACGGCCGGCCGACGAAGAGATCGGCCGGCCGGGTTATGGCCCGTTCGCCTGTACCGATTGAGTCGCCGGGAAGCGAAGATGATTTCATGGCGATCTCCGAAAAGACGTTGCTATTATAAGATC
>JBBIKA010000066.1:0-2047 GCA_037445695.1 Chloroflexota bacterium | reverse complement strand
AAATGCGTCGAGCGTTGGGTCACCCGAATGCGCTCGATGAGCGTGCCACAACGAGGACACGGCCGACCCGTCTGCCGATAGACGCGCAGGCGATTCTGATACGCGCCGTCCTGGCCGTAGGGGGTGCGATAGTCGCGCAACAGGGTGCCCCGCGCCTCCACCGACTCGCGCAACACCAGGCGGATCGCCTCGCACAGCCGGCCGATCTCGGCCGCGGAGAGAGTGGCGGCAGGCCGCAACGGATGAATGCCCGCCACGAAGAGCGCCTCGTCGGCATAGATGTTGCCCACGCCGGCGATGACGGTCTGATCCAGCAGCAGCGCCTTGATCGCCGTGCGCCGGCCGACCAGGCGTTGCTGTAGCACCTCAGGCGTAAACAACCGGTCGAGCGGTTCGGGCCCCAGCTCGCCCACCACGCGGCCGGCATCCTCCACCAGCCAGATGCGGCCGAACTTGCGCGTGTCGGTGAACGCCAGCCGGCGGCCATCGGCCAGCGCGAACCAGGCGCGCAGATGCGGCCCGGCCAGGATGGCCGCGCCATCGGACACCACATCCAGCCGGCCGGTCATGCGCAGGTGAAAGATCAGGGCCGCGGCCGGGTCGAGATGGATCAACAGATATTTCCCGCGGCGGCCCACATCGAGCACCTGCCGGCCGGCCAGCCGCGCGTTCAGCAGATCGGGGGTCGGTTCGGCCAACGTGGCCGGCCAGAGGATGTGGCCGGCCACAAAGCGCGCGCCGACCAGTTGCGGCCGCAGGTCGGCGGCGATCGTCTCGACTTCGGGCAATTCGGGCATGGACGTTTCACCAGGGCCAGATGCCGTCGAACGACACGTCGGCCGCTACATTATATAATACAATCGGCCGACCCGCCAGCGGGTGATAGACCAACTGGCGATGCGCGGCCTGGCGAATCACGTAGAGCACGGCGTCGGAGCCGAGCCAGCGCGCCTCAACGGCAGCCGACGCCAGGCGCAGCGCCGGCTGCCCGATGGCGCCGACGAAGAGGTGGCCATCGTCCTCGTACAGGAAGCGCGCCGCATCGGCCGACCAGGCCACGAAGTGGCCGCGCGTCAGGGTAGCATACTGCTGCGCTTCGGCGCCAAGGCCATCGGCCACGAAGAGCTCGGCCGGTCCGGCCGCACCTCCGGCCGGCCGCACATACGCCAGCCGGCCGGCATCGGCCGACCAGAACGCTTCGCTCCCATCCACATGGCCGATCGCGCGGGCGCTTCCTTCTTGAACTTCGACCTGATACAACCTCAGGCCCGACGTTTCGGCCTCCGCGACGGCCAGCCGGAAGGCGCTGCCGTCGGGCAGCCAGCCGATAGGCAGGGCAACGCGCGACGCGTCGGCCGGCAGGGGGAAGCGGAGCACGGCCCGCTCCGGGCCGCCGTCGGTGGGCACAAGCCACCCCTGGCCTTCTGTGGGCCGGTCGGGAATACGACGCAGGAAGACGAAGAAGGCGCCGTCGGCCGCGGCCACCGGGCGATGGATCAGGTCGCCGCTCGCCGCGAGCCGGCCGACGACCGGGTCCACGCCGAAGAGCCACAGCTCAAAGCGCGGGGCCACGCCCGGCGTGCGCGCGGCCGCCGACGTCGTCACCGCCAGAAGATGGCGGCCCGGCACCCAACGCACCTCCTCGATGCGCCGCGGCTGATAGCCCGCCAGGAGCCCCTCGTTCAGCGACTCTTCGGAGACGATCGGCCGCGGCGCGCCGGCCGCCCAGGGCACGGCCCACACTTCGACGCCCCCGCGGCCCGACCGGCGATAGGCGATCCACGCGCGGTCGTCGGAGGCAACCGGCGCAACCAGGCCATCGGCCTGGGCCACACGGCGCAAGCCGGCCTGGCGATCCAGGGTCCACAGGCCCCCGGCCACGGCGAAGGCCACCGCCGCGTCGGCGGGCAACGCGGCCGGATTCGCCTCGGCAGGCGCCAAGGTTTCCGCGGCCTTCTCGTCCGCGGCGGGACCGCCGGCCGCCGGGATGGCCGGCCCGATCTCGCGGGCGGCGGCCGGCGCCACCGGAGCCGGCGTCGCCGCGGAC
>JBBIKA010000065.1:0-18382 GCA_037445695.1 Chloroflexota bacterium | reverse complement strand
AGGGGAGAGCGGGGGCGCTGAGGAAAGGTTTGCGGACGGCGAAGCCATCCGCAAACCCCCTTCTATCTTCTCCCCGCCCCCTGTCAGGGGGCGGGGCCATATGCATCAACTTAAAAGGGGGCGATGGCCACCTAACCCCCCGGCCCCCTTCCCTACGAGGGAAGGGGGAGAATCACCATTGGCATCAAGCTAAGGTTGCCAGTAGGCCTGTTGCATCACTCTCACCCCTCCCCTTGCCCCTCCCCTCTCTCGCTCGCCGACGGCGGCGGGAAAGGGGAGGGGCAAGGCAAAAGGTTTTGCGGCGGGCGGTGCAGCCGCCCGCCGCAAAACCCACCCTTTATTCCCCCTCTCCCCTGGCCGCAGGCCAAGGGAAAGGGGGACAAAGGGGGTGAGGGGCAAAAAATCGGCAGGCGCAGCTAAAAAAGGGTGAAGGGCGGAGAAAGAGGTCACATGGAAGACGAAGCATCTCCTTTGAGCAGCCCGCTCAACTGGCTGGAGTTGAGCCGGGCCAACCTGTTGCACAATCTGGCCGGGGTGCGCGCCCTGTGCGGCGGCCGGCAGATCATGGCGGTGGTGAAGGCGAATGCCTACGGCGCGGGCGCGGCCGGCATGGCGCGGATGCTGGCCGATGCGGGCGTGAGGCTGTTCGGGGTGGCCACGGCCGCCGAAGGGGTCGCATTGCGCCAGGCCGGCGTGGCCGGCCGGATCGTCTGTCTGGCGTATTTCGCGCGGGAGGACGTGCCGGCGCTGTTCGAATACGACCTGATTCCCGGCATCTATACGCTCGCAGCGGCGCGGCTGTTGGATGCCGAGGCACGCGCGCGGGGGCGTCGCCTGTCCGTCTGGATCAAAGTGGATACGGGATTGCATCGCCTGGGCGTGCCTCACCTCGCTGCGACCGACTTCCTGACGGCCGTTTTGGCGCTCGATGGCCTGGAGGTGGCGGCCGTGTTCACCACCCTCACCGAGAACCCCGGCCGCGATCCGCTCCAGATGGAGCGTCTACGCGCCCCGATCGTGGCCTTGCCGTCCCTGACGCGGGTTCCCCTGAGCCTGGTTTCAAGCCACGGCCTCCTCTGCCGGCTTGCTTTCTACGGCGAGATCGTGCGCGTCGGCATCCTGTTGCACGGCCTGGAGCCGAGCGAGCGCAGCCGGCTGGACGCCGATCGGCTGGCGCGCGCCGACCTGCGACCGATTGCCACGTGGAAGGCGCTGGTGGGCGATGTGAAGACGGCGGCCGCGGGCGAACAGGTGGGCTACGCGCTGCGGCCGGCCCTGGCCGGCGCGACGCGGGTGGCTACCTTGACGGTAGGCTGGGCCGACGGCTACCCGTCGGCCATGAGCCGGGGCGGGGCGGTGTTGCTTCGTGGCCGGCGTTGCCCGGTGTTGGCGGTCAGCGCCAACTGCACGATGGTGGATGCGAGCAGCCTGGACGCGGTGGCCATCGGCGATCAGGCGGTGTTGCTGGGCCGCCAGGCGGCGGAGGAGATTTCGGCCGCGGAGGTGGCGCAGGTGGCCGGCACCAGCGTCTATCACGTGTTGGCTGCTGTGCCAGCGGTTACGCCGCGATGTTGGCTGTGAGATTGGCTGTGAGATCGGCCGACGTCAGGGCAAGAACGGGTCGAGGTCGTAGTTGCCGCTGTTAAACTCGACAAACCTGGCCCACTCTATCACGCCGGAAGCATCACAGAAACTATTGAGGAAAGCCTTTGTGAGCCGATTGGTCGCCTTGTTTTTCTCAAGCAAGAAAAGATCATTATGTTCTTTGGCCCTATAGCCGATCGGCTCAACGATCTCAGTGTAGAGATCCTTGTTTTCGCTGATCAAGTACCAGAAGTTCTGGCCTACCACCTTCAAATAGCCCCGGACGTACCCGGTCTTGTTCTTGCCATAGCAGATGCCCAGCACCGGTTGGACGTTAGCACCAGCTTTGGATTGCTTTACTCTAGCAACGGCTTTACGCAAATCCTCGGCCAGTTTGGCGTGTTGAGAGCTGTTGCCCCACCTTGGCCTTGAACAGATAGGGATTCTTGTTCAGCAGCATTTTCAGGTCCAGGTTCTCGAGGGACTTGATGCGACGCTGATGAAAGTCCGTGATATTCGCGTTGACGTATTCCTTCAAGGCATCCATGTCAAGGGGTTTCATGAGTTCCCTCGTCCTGTGCGTCTGATTGCTGGTCCGTGGCGTACGATGGACGGTTTTCAGCCAGGGTGAGCAGTTGCATCTGAACAGAGGAGAGGCGGTCTCGGGCCAATTGCACGTATTGTTCGTTGATGTCAATTCCGATGTAATAGCGGCCAAGCCGGGCAGCCGCGACTGCGGTGGTGCCGGAGCCCACAAACGGATCGAGGACTACATCACCGATGTCGGTGAATAACTTGATGAACCAGGTCGGCAATGCGATCGGGAAAGTAGCGCTGTGATTACGGTTGTAGCACTCGGTCGCCATGTGAAGCACGTTCGTCGGGTAGACCATTTGGCGGCCGAGCCAGTTCGAGATGTTTTTGCCGAAACCACTGCCCACTTTGGATTCGTCTCGCACCTTATCGGTTTCACTGAGCTTTGCCAGTCGTTCCTTTGACCAGTCTCCGACCGGCACCATGACGGCCTCCTGATACATCTTGAAAGTGCGCTGTTTATTGAACTGGATCAACCTCTCCCAATTATCGCGAAAACGGTTTGGCCACTTGCCGGGATAAGAATTCTTTTTGTGCCAGATAAACTCTTCGGTCCACCGCCATCCCTGTTTTCGCATCTCGAGGATCAGGTTGATGACATAGGTATGGCGTTCTCCGTCTACCACTTTTTCCTTGATGTTGAGAATGAAAGTACCGGTTGGCTTCAGGACGCGCCAAAATTGAGCGGCTTTGGGCATAAACCACTCGACATATTTGTCCGGCGGAATACCACCATAGGTCTTCTGCCGCTGGTCGGCATACGGCGGAGAGGTGAAGATCAGGTCAACGCAACTGTCCGGCAGGTCTTTCAATACCTCTTCACAGTCGCCTAGCAGGATCCGATTGAGATACTCCATTTGTTCCTTTTCCGCGATGCGATTTTGCTCGTATCTGTTCGTAATTATATCTTACTACCAGAGCATACGCAAGGCTTACAGGAAGCTGAAGTGTTCACCAATGGGTTTTTGCGGGCGGCGAAGCCACCCGCAAAAACCCAACTCAGCCGCTTCCCCCTCTTCCGCTTGCGGAAGAGGGGATCAGGGGGTGAGGGCGTTAATCTGCTCGCACAACGCGCGAGGCAAAAGCGAACATGCTCCCCTCTCAGCTCACTGTGCGAAGCGAGGAACCTATGCTATAATGGCACCCGCGCCTGAGGAACGTAGAAATCATTCAGGAGGGCCTCATATGCCATTTATCGAGCCGCCGACCGACTTCATCGCAGCCGTCCACGACGCGCTGAAGCTCTGGTCGAGGGAGGCGGAGGTGGGGAGTCCCCTGGCGCACCTGCTCCTGGTCCGCCGGGAACTGATGGCCGGCGACATCCGCCGCGCCACCAACCAGACGCTCCTGGCCGGCTTGAACCGGCTGGCGCTCCAATATCCCGATGACGCGGCGCTGTTGCGGGCGCGCTTCGTGGATGACCAGGCGGTCGCCGAGGTGGCCCGCGAACGCCACGTGTCTGAACCGACGATCTACAAGTTGCAGCGCCAGGCGCTCGGCCGACTCGCTGCCATCCTCTTCGAGCTGGAACAACAGGCCGTGGCCAACCGACGGGCGCTCTTGAGCCGGCGCCTGCCGCCGGCCACCTACGACCGCCTCTTTGGCGTGGAGACGCACCTGCAAGAGCTGACCCGGCTCCTCCTGGCGGCCGAAGGCCCTCGCCTGGTCTCGCTCGAGGGCCTGGGCGGGATCGGCAAGACCGCACTGGCGCACCGACTTGTGAGCCGCCTGATCCAGGACGATCCTACCTTTACCGATTTCGGCTGGGTAAGCGCGCAACAGCGCCTCTTCCTGGCGACCGAGGGGATTCACCTGATCAACGAGCCCGCCTTGACCGCCGATGCGCTGGTCGAGGCGTTGGCGGCTCAACTGCTGGGGGATACAGCCGAAGCCACGTCGTTGGCGCCGGAACGGGCCTTGTCGGCGCTCGAGCTCCGGTTGCGTCAGGCGCCCCACCTGATCGTGGTGGACAACCTGGAGACGGTGGCCGACGCCGAAAACCTCCTGCCGCTCCTCGATCGCCTGGCCGGACCGAGCAGATTCCTGCTTACCTCGCGCGAAACTTTCGCCGAACAGCCGGGCGTCTACCATTTTCCTGTGCCCGAGCTCGGCGAACGCGATGCGCTCGACCTGGTGCGCCATGAGGCCTGGTTGCACAACCTGCCGCACGTGGCCCAGGCTGGCGACGATGACCTGCGCCCCATCTACGCGACCGTCGGCGGCAACCCCCTGGCGTTGCGCCTGGTGGTGGGCCTGGCGCAGATCCTTCCGCTTGGCCAGGTCCTGGAAAACCTGCGTGAAGCGCGGGGCAAACGGACGGAGGAGCTCTATAACTTCATTTACTGGAACGCGTGGCGCCGATTGCCGGCCGTCGCCCAAGACGTACTGCTGCTGATGCCGCTGTTCGCCCATACCGGCGCCGACTTGGCGGCCCTCCGTCGGGTCAGCGACCTGGAGGAGGACGCACTGGTGGATGCGTTGAGCTACCTGGCCCGGCTGTCGCTGATTACCGTGAGCGGCGACCTGCATACGCGGCGCTATAGCATCCATCGGTTGACCGAGTCGTTTCTGCTCAAAGAGGTCATCAAATGGCAGGGGCAACGGGAGAGCGTTGCATAGCCGATCCGCCACCGGCGCCTTCCCCGTACCTGGAGCGCTTTCGCCAGAAGATCGCCGAAAATGCGACCGGCTGGCTGAGCTTCGTCCGTCAACAGGGCCACGATCCGCGGGCGCTGGAAGAGGAGTTCCCCAACCTGACGCGCGCCGTCAGCCAGGCGTTATTGGAGCCGCGCGCGCTGGCCGTCGGGGTCGAGCTCGTCGTCGCGCTGTGGAACCTGGTGAATCGGCAGGGACATTGGGTTGCCTGGCGACAAGTGCTTGAGGAGGCGTTGATCATCTGCCGGCGGCTGGATCGCCCCGATCTCGAAGCGCGGCTCCTCGATCAACTGGGCGACCTGGCGCGCACGCTGGGCGACGCCCCGAGCGGCATCCGTTACCAGGAACAGGCGTTGGCGATCTATCGGCGGCTGGGAGACCGGTCGGGCATCGGTCGGGTGTTGCATCACCTGAGCCTGCAATATCGTGCGCTCGACGACTACGCTGCTGCGGAGCGGTGTAGCCAGGAGGCGGCCGAGATCTTCGCCCAGATCGGCGATCAGGCCGAGCTGGCGACCATGTTGAACAATCGAGGCCTGGTGTGCCAGCAGGGCGGCCAATGGGAAGTAGCGCTGCGACATCACATCTCAGCGGCCGAGCTGTACGAGGCGCTGGGCGATCGCAGCGGCCTGGCCCGGGCCATCCACAACCAGGGCCTGGTCTATCGGTACCTGCGGCGCCTGGACGAGGCGGAAGACTGTTTCCGCCGCGCGGCCGCCCTGCATCGGGCCGTGGGCGATGAGATCAACGCGGCGCGCAGCCAGGTCTCCCTGGGCATCGTCCTGCACCACAAGGGCCAGACAGAACAGGCGCTGGCGCTCCATCGCGAGGTCGAACCGCTCTTTCGCCGCGTGGCCGATCGGCCCTGGCTGGCGCGCACCCTCAACAACGAGGGGGTTTTCCTGGAGGCGTTGGGCCGTTTGCGCGAGGCCGCGACCGCGTATGAGGAGGCCATCGAGCTGCACCTGGTCAACAACGATCGGGCCATGGCGGCCAGCTCGTTGATCAACCTGGCCGAGGTGCTCCTCGCAGCCGGCCAGGTGGCCGCGGCGCGCGGCCGGTTGGCGCGGGCCGACGCCTTGCTGGCCACAGTGCCGACGCCGCCGGCCTGGGTGATCCAGAGTCGCGACAGGATGGCGCAACGCCTGAGCGGGGACATCGGCCCGGCTTGAGATTTCCACCGTCCTATATGCACAGGAGACCTTTATGACCACCCCAAAGCGGCCGTACAACGGCGTCTATCGAGACGAGCATTTGAACCACGTCGCATTCCCGCTCGGCGGCATCGGCGCGGGGATGATCTGCCTGGAGGGGACCGGCGCGCTGTCGCACGTTTCGCTGCGCGGCTATCCCGACATATTTCACGAGCCGATGATGTTCGCCGCTCTCTGCATCAAGGGCCGGCCGAACGTGGCCCGTGTCCTGGAAGGGCCGGTGCCGGCCTGGAAGATCTTCTTCCCCTGGGACGACCGCCACGCCGGCGCCGGCAATGGCGGCTCGGGCAAGACCTATGGCCTGCCGCGCTGCGCCCAGGCCGAATTCGCGGCGCGCTTCCCCTTCGGCACCGTCCGGCTAAGCGACCCCGGCCTTGCCGTGGAGGTCGCGCTCACCGGCTGGAGCCCTTTCATCCCGGGCAACCCCGACGATTCCAGCCTGCCGGTGGCCGGCCTGGAGTATCGCTTCACCAACCCGACCGCCGAACCCCTGGAGGCGGTCTTCTCGTTTCACGCGCAGAACTTCATGGCGCTGCGACCCTGGGGGCCGGGCACGGGTGGACTGGCCGGCAGCGCGGTCCTGGCGACCGAGAACGGCTTCGTATTGTGGAAGGCGGCCGCCGAAGGCCGGCCGTGGGACCAGGCCGCGTTCTGCGCCGCGGTGGACGATCCGGCCGTGCGGGTCAACTGCGCCTGGTTCCGCGGGGGCTGGTTCGATCCGCTCACCGTGTTGTGGAAGACGGTGGAGTCCGGCGCCGCGCCCTCGGCCGGGCCGTTCACCGAGGGGGAGCCGTCTTCCGGCGGGAGCCTCTATGTGCCTTTCGTCTTGGCGGCCGGCGAGACGAAGACGATCACGGTGCGGCTGGCATGGCACGTGCCACAGACCGATTTATGCTACGGCCAGGATCCGGCGGCCGGCGACCAAGCGCGCGCCTGCACTGCCGGCCGCCATGTGCCCTGGTACGTCGGCCGCTTTCCCGACATCGAGGCCGTGAACGCCTACTGGCGCCACGCCTACGGCCGGCTGCGCGACGAGACCGCCGCCTTCACCGACTGTTTCTACGACACCGACCTGCCGCCGGAGGTGATCGAGGCGGTGGCCGCCAACCTGACGATCCTCAAGTCGCCGACGGTGTTGCGCCAGGCCGACGGCCGGCTGTGGGCCTGGGAAGGCTGCTTCGATCGCGGCGGCTGTTGCCCGGGTAGCTGCACGCACGTCTGGAACTACGCGCAGGCACTGCCGCACCTCTTCCCCCAGCTCGAACGCACCCTGCGCGAGACCGAGTTCGGACCGAACCAGGACGAGCGCGGCCATCAGGTCTTCCGCGCCGGGCTGCCCATCCGGCCGCTCGTGCACGACTTCCACGCCGCGGCCGACGGCCAGTTGGGCGGCATCATAAAGGTCTATCGCGAATGGCGCATCGGCGGCGATACGGAGTGGCTGCGTCGCCTCTGGCCGGCCGTGAAACAGAGCCTGCACTACTGCATCGAGACCTGGGACCCCGACCACCGCGGCGCGCTCTTCGAGCCGCACCACAACACCTACGACATCGAGTTCTGGGGCCCCGACGGCATGGGCACGTCGTTCTACCTGGCCGCGCTGCAGGCTGCTGCAGTCATGGCCCGCGCGCTGGGCGACGACGCGACCCTCTATGAGGAGCTTCTGGCGAAGGGCCGCGCGTTCATGGAGCGCGCGCTGTGGGACGGCGAGTACTTCATCCAACAGGTGATGTGGCAGGGCCTCCGCGCGGCCGATCCGACCCGGGCGCAATCGTTCCACACCTACTACTCGCCGGAGGCGTTGGCTTTGCTGCAAAGCGAGGGGCCGAAGTACCAATACGGCCGCGGTTGCCTGGCCGATGGCGTATTGGGCGCGTGGCTGGCGGCCTGTTGCGGCGTGCCCGAGTTCCTCGACCCGGCCAAAGTGGCCGGCCATGTACGATCCGTCTATCGCTACAACTTCAAGCGCGACCTCGCCACCCATGTCAATCCGCAGCGGCCCACCTACGCCCTCGGCCACGAGGCGGGATTAGTGCTCTGCACCTGGCCGAAGGGGGGCGCACCTACCCTGCCGATGGTGTACAGCCACGAAGTGTGGACCGGCTGCGAGTATCAGGTCGCTGCGCACCTGATGATGTGCGGCAATGTGGCCGAGGGGCTGGAGATCGTGCGCGCCGCGCGCGAGCGCTACGACGGCCGCGTGCGCAATCCGTTCGACGAGTACGAGTGTGGCCACTGGTACGCGCGCGCCATGTCGTCCTACAGCTTGCTCCAGGGGTTGACCGGCGTGCGCTACGACGCGGTGGACAAGACCCTCTACATCCGGCCGTCGCTCGCCGGCGACTTCCGGGCGTTCTTCTGCACAGCCACGGGCTACGGCACGGTCGGCGTGCGCGCGGGCCGGCCGTTCGTGGAGGTGAAGCGGGGGACCATTCCGTATGAGCGGATCGTGTACGAGCCGAAAATGGGCCCTGGTTCAAAGTGAGTTTTGAGTCCAGGGTTACTTGACAGCGCAGAACTTTGGCGCGATACTTACGATTGCTTACGGTTCGTTGCTGTTTGTAAGTTCGCCCCTGCCAGTCCGAGGGTTATGGCCAATGGCAATCGAAGCCCCTTATCCTGAACTCGACGAGCTGATGACCCTGATCGGCGAAGCCGGTCGGCGGCTGTGCGAGATCGAAGCCAGCGAAGGCGCGGCCGGCAACATCTCGGTGTACATGGGTTGGCCGCTCGATCCCCGCCGCCGCTTTCCCCTGGTGGAGACCATCGAACTGCCGGTGGTCGTGCCGGAGCTGGCCGGCGCCGCGTTTCTGGTGACCGGATCGGGCCGGCGGCTGCGCGAGATCCTCCACGATCCGGCCGCCAACCTGGGCTTCGTGGTCGTGGAGGCCGGCGGCCGCACCGGCCGGCTGTACACTTCTCCGCGGCGCC
The DNA here is from genome assembly GCA_037445695.1 of Chloroflexota bacterium. Classification (GTDB taxonomy): domain Bacteria; phylum Chloroflexota; class Anaerolineae; order CG2-30-64-16; family CG2-30-64-16; genus CAKZKT01. Next base: position 9,404 of record JBBIKA010000065.1, on the reverse strand, counting down.
TCTTCGCCCGCCTGACGAGCGAGTTCAACTCGCATCTGGCGGTGCATGCGGATCAGGTGCGGCGCACCGGCACGAACTTCCACGCCATCATCCATGCCCAGCCGCCCCACTTGACCTATCTGAGCCACATCGGCCGCTACCGCGACGAGCACTATCTCAACCGCCATCTGCTGCGCTGGCAGCCCGAGCTGATCATCAACCTGCCGGAGGGGATCGGTTGCGTGCCGTTCCATCTGCCCGGCTCGGCCGAACTGATGGCCGCCACGGTGGAGGCGCTGCGCACGCATCGGGTTGTCCTGTGGTGCAAGCACGGCGTGATGGCCCGCTCCGATCAGTCGGTCAAGCGCGCGGCCGATCGCATCGAGTACGCGGAGACGGGCGCCCGCTACGAATTCATGAACCTGACGAACGGCGAACAGGCCGAGGGGCTGACGGCCGGGGAGATCCGGGAGATCTGCGCGGCATTCGGCGTACAGCAACAGATCTTTTAATCTTTTCTTGGGAGAGGGACGCGTGAGCGACAAATTGACCGAGTACAAGCGCGGGACGGTGCCCGCGGATGCCGTGAACGAGCTTTGGCCGCTTTACGGCGCGGGGCTGGAGCATCTGGGCGTGGATCGCAAGCCGATCACCGCGGCGTTGCCGCAGTATGGGCCGGATGAGCTGCTGGTGCGCCACGATGCCTGCGGGTTGTGTTTCTCCGACACCAAAGTGATCCAGTTGGGCCAGAACCACCCGCGCATCTTCCGCGACATCAGCAAGGAACCGATCGTGTTGGGCCACGAGGTCGCATTGACGGTGGTCGGCGTAGGCGCGCATCTGCGCGAGCGTTATCACGTGGGCGACCGCTTCATCGTCCAGGCCGAGATCTACTACAAGGGGGTGAATTGGGCCTACGGCTACATGCTTCAGGGCGGCCTGTCGCGCTATAACGTGCTCGACGAGCGCGTGCTCAACGGCGATGACGGCGTCTACCTGATCCCGGTTCGGCCGGAGACCGGCTACGCCGAGGCCGCGCTCACCGAGCCGTGGGCGTGCGTCACCGCGGCCTACAGCCTGCAATATCGCACCGGCCTGAAGCCGGGCGGAACAACCTGGATCGTCGGCGCGGGGCAGGGTGTGACCGGAGACAGTTACACGATCTCGGCCGGCTTCGACGCGGCATCCCATCCGGCGCGGCTGCTGTTGACGAACGTGCCCGCGGCGTTCGCGGCCTGGTTGCGCGCGCGCGCGGCTCATCTGGGCGTAGATGTGCTTGACATAAGTGACATAGCCGCGGCGCCGGTCGAGAAGGTGGACGACATCGTGCTCCTGGGCGCCGATCCCGACGCGGTAGAGTCTCTTAGCCCGCGGCTGGCCCGTGACGGCGTCTTTGCCATCATCGCCGATCGGCCGATGCCGCGCAAGGTGAGCCTGGACGCGGGCCGCATTCACTACGACAACTGGGCCTACGTGGGCGGACCCGGGCCCGACATTGCTGCGGCCTATGCCGCGCATCCCGTTCGCTCCGAGTTGAAGGCCGGCGGCCGGGCCTGGTTCATCGGCGCGGCCGGGCCGATGGGCCGGATGCACGTGCAACGGGCCATCGAGATGGCGAACGGCCCGGCGGTCATGCTCTGCACCGACGTCAGCGACATGCGCCTGAAGGACCTCGAGAACTCGTTTGCCGGAGAGGCGGCGGCCAAGGGGATCGAATTCATCTGCCTGAATCCGTCCGAAAAGGCGGCCTACGAGAGTGTCATGTCTCGCTTTGCGCCTGTTCCGGGGGCGGGGGGCGGCTTCGACGACATCGTGGTCCTGGTGCCCGTCTCGGCGCTGATCGCCGACGCGGCGACCTGGCTGGCCGCCGATGGCGTGTTAAACATCTTCGCGGGCGTGGCGCGCGGCACCATGGCGACCTTCGACGTGAGCGATGTCTATCTGCGCAACGTGCGCTACATCGGCCAATCGGGCTCGCGCATAGACGACATGCGCTTGATGCTCTACCAGGCCGAGTCGGGCACCCTTTCGCCCAACCGGTCGGTCGCGGCGATCGGCTCCCTGGCCGCCGCGTGGGACGGCATCAAGGCGGTCAAGGAGCAGACCTTCCCGGGCAAGATCGTCATCTATCCGCATATCAAGGACCTGCCCTTGACGCCGCTGGCCGAACTGAAGGAGCGCCTGCCGACCGTCTATGCCCGATTGAAGGATGGTCGGGAGTGGACCAACGCGGCCGAAGCCGAACTCTTCCGGCTCCTTCTGCCCTAATACCCAATCCCTAATACCCAATCCCTGACTACCGAGAGGTACCATGACCAGCACCTTTCTTGACCGAATCGCCCTCGTCACCGGCGGCGGGCAGGGCCTGGGACAGGCGATCTGCCAGCGGCTGGCGGCCGAGGGATGTCATGTCGTTGTGGCCGACATCAACGAACAGACCGCGCAGGAGACGGCCGACCAGATCGCCGCGGCGACCGGTCGGCGCACGCTGGCGGTGAAGGTGGATGTGACCAACGAGGCGCAGGTGCAGGCGATGTTCGAGCGCACGCTGCAGGAGTTCGGCCGGCTCGACATCTGTGTGGCGAACGCGGGCATCCTGATCGCCGAGGAGATCACCGAGTTTCCGGCCGAGAAGTGGCGGGCCGTGATCAATGTCAACCTGTTCGGCTATTTTCTCACCGCCAAATATGCGGCGCGCATCATGAAGGCCCAGCGCAGCGGCGTCATCATCCAGATCAATTCGAAATCGGGCAAAAAGGGAAGCTACAAGAACTCGGCGTATGCGGCGAGCAAGTTCGGCGGCATCGGCCTGACGCAGTCCATCGCGCTGGAGCTGGCCGAGTACGGCGTGCGCGTGAACGCGATCTGTCCGGGGAACATCCTGGAAGGCACGCTGTGGACGAAGGGCGAGACCGCACTGCTCAAGCAGTACGCCCGCACCCAGGGCCTGACCGAAGAACAGGTGCGCGAGAAGTACATCAGCCAGGTGCCGATGAAGCGGCCCTGCACCTATGAGGATGTCTGCAACGTGTTGGTCTTCCTGGCGTCTGACCAGGCCAGTTACATGACGGGCCAGGCGATCAACGTCACCGGCGGGCAGGAGATGCGCTAGCGCTGCTGCTCGCCCTGCCAGGCGCCTCCTCAGGCGCCTGGCAGGTTTGTTGTTACACCCGCACGATCACCCCTTCGTTGGGACCCAGCTCGAGCGCCGACAGCGCCACCGGCCGCGTGCCGGTCATCTCGGTGGAGAGGATCACCTCGCCGCGTTCGGCCTCGGCCGACAGGTCGAGACGCCGCGCCTCGCCCGCGAAGTTCAGCGCGATGAGCAGCCGCCGGTCGTCGTGGCGGCGCTCGTAGGCGAAGACATCGGCCGCGCCGGCGTCCAGCGAGCGGTAGCTGCCGATCGTCAGGGCCGGCTCGCGCTGGCGCAGGGCCGTAAGCGCGCGGAAGAAGCTGAGCATCGAGGTCGGGTCTTGCGACTGGACGGCCACGTTGCGCGCGGGATAGTCGGCGGCCACGGGGAGCCAGGTGCGCACGCCGGCCGGCGCAAAGCCGGCGTTGGGCGACGCGTCCCATTGCATCGGCGTGCGTTCCGGGTCGCGGCCCACGATGTGGGCGATCTCCGGCTGGTTGAGCGCGGGCGGATCCTGGATCATCTCCGGCGGGATGGGCACGTCGTGCATGCCGATCTCGTCGCCGTAGTAGCAGGTAGGCGTGCCGCGCAACGTCAGCAGGAGCATGTTGGCCACGCGCGCCTGCGCGGCGCCCACGCGCGTCGCCAGCCGATGCTGATCGTGGTTGCCCAGCACCCAGTTGGGCCAGCCATGGGCCGGCACCGAGGCCATGTAATCATCCACCAGCCGGCGCACGGCCGCAGCGTTCCAGGCGACGTGGATGAGATGGAAGTTGAACGGCAGGTGACATTCCGGCGCATCGGGCGTACCGTAGTACTTCGCCAGTTCCTCGTTCGGCAGGTAGATCTCTCCCACCATCATCCGGTCGTCGTATTCGTCCAACACCTTGCGCATCTCGCGGATCAGGCCGTGCACCTCTGGCAGGTTGGCCGTATAGATGTGCAACAGGCTGTCGTGCGGGTTGATGCCGTTCCAGTTGGGGTTGGGCGGCTCATCCCGGAAAAGCGGATCTTTCATCATCAGCCAGATCACGTCTACCCGGAAGCCATCTACCCCGCGGTCGAGCCAGAAGCGCATGTTGGCGAGCATGGCCGCCTGGACGGCCGGGTTGCGATAGTTGAGCTCGGGCTGCTGTTTGACGAACTGATGCAGGTAATACTGGCCGGTGCGTTCGTCGTAGGTCCAGGCCGGGCCGCCGAAATAGCTCAGCCAGTTGTTGGGCGGGCCGCCGTCCGGCGCCGGGTCGCGCCAGATGTACCAGTCGCGCTTGGGATTGTCGCGGCTCGAACGGCTCTCGATGAACCAGGGGTGCTCGTCGGAGGTATGATTGGGCACCAGGTCGAGGATCAGCTTCAGGCCGCGGCGATGCGTCTCGGCCAGCAGGCGGTCGAAGTCGGCCAGGGTGCCGAAGAGCGGATGGATGTTGCAGTAGTCGGCCACGTCGTAGCCGAAGTCGTGCATGGGCGAAGGATAGATCGGCGAGAGCCAGATCGCCTTCACGTTGAGGCTCTGAACGTAGTCCAGCCGGGCTTCGATGCCCGGCAGATCTCCCACGCCGTCGCCGCTGCTGTCCTGGAACGAGCGCGGGTAGATCTGGTAGATGATGCCGGTTTGCCACCAGCGATAGGCAGGATCCATCGGACCTCCTTGGGATCGGGTGTGTATGACCACTCGCCCGTTATTATACTTGAAGTCGGCCGGCCGGCGAAAGCCCGCGCGCAGTAGCGCAAACTGAAGCTTGCGCTACCTTATGCTACGGACATCTCCAACGCCGCCTCTTCCGCCTCCACCCGCTCGAACTGGCTGTTGTACAGCTCGGCGTAGAAGCCGCCGAGCGCCAGCAGCTCGTCGTGCGTGCCCTGTTCGACGACGTTGCCGTCGCGCATGACCAGGATCAGGTCGGCGTTCTGGATGGTGGACAGCCGATGGGCGATGATGAAGCTGGTGCGGCCGCGCATCAGCCGGTTCATGGCTTTTTGGATCAGGATCTCGGTGTGCGTGTCCACCGAGCTGGTCGCCTCGTCCAGGATCAGCATGGGCGAATTGGCCAGGAAGGCGCGGGCGATGGTCAACAACTGCTTCTGCCCCTGCGAGATGTTGGTGACTTCCTCGTTCAACACGAAGTTGTAGCCATCGGGCAGGGTGCGGATGAAGTGGTCCACGTGCGCGGCCTGGGCCGCGGCGATGACCTCCTCATCCGTGGCGTCTGGCCGGCCGTAGCGGATGTTCTCCATGATCGTGCCGTTGAACAACCAGGTGTCCTGCAGCACCATGCCGAACAGGGCCCGCAGGTCGGCGCGGGTGAAATCGCGCACATCGTGGCCGTCAATCAGGATCGCGCCGCACCCCACGTCGTAGAAGCGCATCAGCAGCTTGACCAGGGTTGTCTTGCCCGCGCCGGTCGGCCCGACGATGGCCACCTTTTGCCCCGGCCTGATCTCGGCCGAGAAGCCGTTGATGACCGGCTTGTCCGGATCGTAGCCGAAGCAGACGTCGCGGAATTCGACATGTCCCCGCACGCGATCCAGCTTGACCGGCGACGCGACCTCAGGGGTCTCCTCGGGCTGTTCGAGGAAGTCGAAGACCCGTTCGGCCGCGGCCACCGTGCCCTGCAACACGTTGGAGATGTTCGCCAACTGGGTGATGGGCTGGGTGAAGGAGTTGATGTACTGGATGAAGGCCTGGATGTCGCCGACCGCGATCGCCCTGCGGATGGCCAGCCAGCCGCCCAGGATCACCACCGCCACGTAGCCCAGATTGCCCACCAGCCGCATGACGGGCATCATGATGCTGGAGAAGAACTGCGATTTCCAGGCCGCGCCGTAGAGCGTGTTGTTGTAGCGGTCGAGCTGGGCGATGCTCTTCTCCTCGCCGTTGAACGCCTTGACGATGAGATGGCCGCCGAACATCTCCTCCACGTGGCCGTTGACATGGCCCAGATAGTCCTGCTGTTGGCGGAAGAAGCGCTGCGACTGGCGCACGATCACCATGACCAGCAGCATCGAAACCGGCACGATGGTCAGGGCGACGAGGGTCATCTGCCACGAGATGGAGAACATCATGGCCAGGATGCCCACCACCGTCACCAGCGAGGTGATGATCTGCGTCAGGCTCTGGTTGAGGGTCTGGTTGATGGTATCCACGTCGTTGGTGAGCAGCGAGAGCACCTCGCCGTGCGATGTGCCGTCGAAGTAGCGGAACGGCATGCGCTGGATCTTGGCCATCACGTCCTGACGCAACTGGTAGGTGACCTGGATCGCGACGTTGGTCATCAGCCAGCCCTGGCCGTAGCTGAGGCCGGCCGACAGCGCGTAGAGCCCCAGCGCGGTGAGCAGGATGCGGCCGATGACGCCGAACGGCACGTCGCCGGTGCCGGCGATCTTGGCCAGGATGCCGTTGAAAAGCTCGGTGGTGGCGCCGCCCAGGATCTTGGGGCCGACGATGGAGAAAGCGGTCGAGCCGATGGCCAGCACAAGGACGATGATGATGGTGAGCCGGTAGGGCGCCAGATAGGCCACCAGCTTGCGCAGCGTGCCCCGGAAGTCGCGCGCCTTCTGGACGGGGCCCATCATTATGTGCCCGCCTGGGCCGGGGCCGCCTATGGGGCCGCGTCTCGGGCCGGGGCGGAGGGCCGCGCCGGAGGGCTGGGGTTTGGGCGTGTTGCCGTTGGAGCCGTTCATGCCAGCGCCTCCTGCTTGAGCTGCGAGAGGGCAATCTCGCGGTAGATCTCGTTGGTACGCATCAGTTCCTCGTGGGTGCCTTCGCCGATCAGCCGGCCTTCGTCCAGCACCAGGATCTTGTCGGCGTTTTTGATGGTGGCGATGCGCTGGGACACGATCAGCACGGTGCTGTGCCGCAATTCCTTGAGCAACGCCCGGCGCAGGCGGGCGTCGGTGCGGTAGTCCAGCGCGGAAAAGCTGTCGTCGAAGATGTAGATCGGCGCGCGCTTGACCAGGGCGCGGGCGATGCTCAGGCGCTGCTTCTGCCCGCCGGAGAAGTTGATTCCGCCCTGCGCGACCTCGGCGTGCAGGCCATCCCCGGCCTCCTGGCCGCGTTCCTGCACGAAGTCGGCCGCCTGGGCAAGGTTGAGCGCGAAGCGCAGGGTCTCCTCGTCGGCGTCTTCGTCGGCGTAGCGCAGATTGCTTGCGATGGTGCCGGTGAACAGGTTGCTGCGCTGCGGAACATAGCCGATCTTGTCGCGCAACTCCTTGAGCGGCACCTGGCGGACGTCCACGCCGCCGACCAGGAGCGCGCCCTCGGTCACGTCGTAGAAGCGCGGGATCAGGTTGACCACCGTGGACTTGCCCGAGCCGGTGGTGCCCATGATGCCCACCGTCTGCCCGGCCTCGATGGTGAAGTTCAGGTCGTGCAGCACGTAGTCGTCGGCGCCGGGGTAACGGAAACAGACGTCCCGAAACTCGATGGTCGGCTGGAACGGCTCGGGGAAGTGCTTCGGCGCGGGGGGATCGAGCACGCTGATGGGCATCTCCAGCACGTCGGCCACGCGGTTGGCCGACACATCGGCGCGCGGGAACATGATGAAGAGCATGGAGAGCATCAGGAAGGCGAAGACGATCTGCATGGCGTACTGCATGAAGGCCATCATGTCGCCCACTTGCATCTGCGCCTGCGCCACCTGGTGCGCGCCGACCCACAGGATGAGCATGGTGGCGCCGTTCATGATCAACATCATGAAGGGCATCATGATCACGAACAGGCGGTTGACGAACAGGTTGGTCGCGGTCAGCTCGCGGTTGGCCTGGTCGAAGCGGGCCTCCTCGTGCCGCTCGCGGTCGAAGGCGCGCACCACCATCATGCCGCTCAGGTTCTCGCGCGCCACCAGGTTGAGCTTATCCACCAGCGACTGGATGATGCGGAACTTGGGCAGGGCCAGGGAGAAGGCCGTGATGATCAGCGCCAGCAGCACGCCCACCGCCAGGGCGATCGTCCACCACATGGAGGGGCTCTTGCCCACCGCGCGGAGGATGCCGCCGATGCCGATGATGGGCGCGTAGAAGACCATGCGCACCATGATGCCCGTCACGCCCTGGATCTGTGTGATGTCGTTGGTGGCGCGGGTGATGAGTGAGGCGGTGGAGAAATGCTCGAACTCTGCGCCCGAAAAGCGCATCACTTTCGCGAACAGGTGACGGCGCAGGTCGCGCGCCAGGCCGGCCGCGATGCGCGAGCCGAGCAGGCCGACCAGGATGGTGGCGACCGCCGAGACGAGGGCGATGAGCAGCATCTGGCCGCCGACGCGGAAGAGGTAGCTGTTTTGCAGGGCGGCCGTATCCATGCCCAGCGCCTGGTATTCGGCCAGGGCCGCGCGCGCTGCGGCCTGGCGCAGGGCCTTCGCGCCGCCCAGGGCCGCGAAGCGCGCGTCAACCGCAGCCATTATCTGCGCACGTTGGGCGTCGGGCAGCCGCGCCAGCACGGCGAACAGGTCGGTGCCCGGCGGCAATTTGGCGAGGTCGAAGCCGCCCCCCAGGCCGCCGAACAGCGCCGCGGCCTGGTCGGGGTTCTGGGCGGCCTGCTCCAGGCCGAAGACGACCAGCAGCGGCCGGGCCAGGATCTCTTCCAGGCGGGCCATGGTCGCGGCGTCGGCCGGTTGCAGAACGTAGATGGGGCCATCGGCCAGCGCGGGATACTGCTGGAGATAGGTCGCGTAGTCCGCCGCGGACGCGTCCACCGGCCGGTAGTGCGCCCGCACCTCGGCCTTGTCCCCGACGGTCAGGAAGATGCCCAGGCGTTCCAGGGTGGCCTGGCGCATGGCCTGGGGCACGGGGCTTTCCACGCCGCTCTGCTGGATGCCGACGTTGACGATGCGCGACATGTAGTCGGGCAACGCCAGGTCGGCGTTGGCCTGCAGGAAGAGCAGGGCCACGGCCGCGACCAGCAGGAAGGTGAAAGGTTTGAGATATTTGAGAATGCGAACCATCAACAACTCCACACGTGTTTTACATCGGCAATGTCACGTTTTCCGCCGCGCCGGCCCGTCCCGCGGTGGCCCGCCCGACCGTAAACGGATCGGGCTACGAGGTGGAAGCCCCGTGATGAAAGTTAAAGAATTAAACCGGTCATCGCGTTCGCCGGCGCGCTGTGCGTCACGCCTGACCGCCCGGCGATAAATCGACCGGGCTACCACGCGACGCCCCGTTAACGGGGCTAAAACCATGCCGGCGGGGCGCTCAGCCCGGTTTAGTGCGCAGCCTCCCTGTGGGACCGGGCGCGGCCGGGTAGCCCGACCGTTATGAACGTGAAGAATTTATTCCGGCAATGGACGAGGCGTCC